>NZ_FOHL01000018.1:0-9003 GCF_900111545.1 Oceanicella actignis | reverse complement strand
AACCGCGCCCTCGCCGGGCATGATCCCGGCGAGCGGTCTCTGTCCAGGCCATCGTGCACTCCATCTCGTCTCGCAAACGGACGGAATCACAACCTGCTGAGATCGCTCAACTCTTTTCGGGTTCGGCTCTAAGGGGAGCAGGTCACGTTGAGCCACCCGGCCCCAGTGATGGGAAGTTGCGCAAGCCTCCATGGCCACGATGCAGTTGGCTGTTCGGCCAAAAGCGCGGCCAACCGTGTCCGCGATAGCGCCCGATCGTATAGAACCGCCCCATCCGGCCCGACCGCACAGACCTGAAAACTGCCCTTCGCCAAGTCGATCGCCAGCATGCTGATCTTCGTCGTCATCGATGTGCCCTCCAAAATTGGTTCCGATAGAACCGTCATGGCATACAAGATGCCGTTGGTGGGGGCATCCACCGCATCAGTTCAAACTGTTCAGACTTCGGCGCGTTATTGCGCTGGCATCAGCCCACGCGGCGGCCTTGCGACCATACCGAGCGCACCACCGGCAGGCCGCCTAGCCGGCAGACGCGCACCAGATCGGCTCTCAGGCCCGCCGCAATGCGCCCGCGGTCTTCCAGGCCGGCGGCCTCGGCCGGCGTGCGCGTGACCGTGGCGACCGCCCGTGGCAGGTCGCCCCAGAAATCGGCGAGTTGAAAGGCCGCCGTCAGGAGCGACGAGGGCACATAGTCCGATGACAGGATATCGAGCAGCCCTTCGCGCGCGAGCTCGCTGGCGGCGACATTGCCAGAATGAGAGCCGCCCCGGATGAGGTTGGGCGCGCCCATGATGACCTTGATCCCATGCACTTGGCAGGCGCGCGCGGCCTCGAGCGTTGTCGGGAATTCGGCGAGCCGGATGCCGCGCGCGGCCGATTCCTCGATATGCGCCTCGGTCGTGTCGTCATGGCTGGCAAGCACCGCGCCGAGATGCGCGGCCGCCGCGACCGCCGCGCGCTCGTGACGCGCCCCGTATTCGGCGCGCAGGGAGGTAAGATGGGCCACATGCTCTTGGAATTCGGCATCGGTGAAGCTGCGCTTCTTTTGCAGATAGGTGCGCAGATAGCTGAGGTCGCGAAACTGCCGCTGTCCCGGCGTGTGATCCATCAGCGAAATGAGCCCGACCCGGTCCTCGGGCCCGAATTCCTCTAGCTCTTCGGCCAGCGTTTGCGACGAGACCTCGGCGCGCAGATGCACGAAATGGCTGATGCGCAGGGCCCCCTCCGTGCGCAGCTTGGCGATTTCGCTGGCCAGGGCCCGGGCATACGGGCGATCGGAAGTTTTGCCCGAGAGCAGCGATCCGACGCGCAGCGCGTCGAAAACGGTGGTCACGCCCACCGAGGCGAACTCGCCGTCATGGGCGAGAATTGCCGGGCGGTGCGGCCAGTGCACTTCGGGGCGCGGCTCGATATGACGCTCGAGATTGTCGGTATGCAGCTCCACCAGCCCCGGCAGCACGAGATCGCCTTCGCAGTCGATCGCGCCGGGCGCCGCGCTTGGCCCCTGATCGACCGCGGCGATCCGCCCTTGCGAGATGCGCAGGGAACCGCGGACGATCTCGGTGTCCAGCACGAGGCGCGCGTTGGTCAGGATGATGTCGCTCATTCTTGTCTCCGATCTTCCGCTTGTGCGGATAGCGCGTCCGGGTCACAGAACCGTGACAGAACTGCGTTAAGGGCGGGGACATGGAAGATTTTTTGCGATACGCCATCTACTACGCCCCGCCCGAAGGCGCGCTGGCCGATTTCGGCGCGTGCTGGCTGGGCTGGGACCCCGTGTCCGGGCAGCGCCGTGAACATCCGGCCATCAACGGCCTGCCGCGCCCGGTCGCGGCGCTGACAAAGACGCCGCGCAAATACGGGCTGCACGCCACGCTCAAGCCTCCCTTCCGGCTGGCCCCCGGCTCCGATTTCGCCGCACTGCGCGCCAACCTTGCCGCTTTTGCAGCCGCACATGCGCCTGCGCACGCCGACGGGCTGGCGCTTGCGCGGCTGGGCGGGTTTCTGGCGCTGGCGCCCGAAGGCGATCCGGCCGAGATTTCCGGGCTCGCGTGCAAGATCGTCTCGGCGCTCGATCGTCACCGCGCGCCGCCCACGCAGGCCGAACTCGCCCGCCGCCGCGCCGCGGGCCTGAGCGAGCGGCAGGAAGTCATGCTCGCACGCTGGGGCTATCCTTACGTGATGGACGAGTTTCGGTTCCATATCACCCTGACCGGCCGCCTGGACCCCGCCGAGGCCGAGGCCGTGCAGGCGGCCCTTGCCCCGGTTCTGGCGCCGCTCCTGCCCAGGCCCTTCGAAATCATGGACCTGTGCCTCTTCGGCGAAGACGAGGCGGGGATGTTTCATCTCATCGAACGTTTCGCGCTTTCGGGCTGAAGCGCAGCGACGAGCGCCTCGACCGCCGTCTCCAACGGCCCGGAATTGTCGATCTCGATGGCCTTGATGCCCGGTGGCAGGCCGATCTTCGCGCGCGCCAGCCTCGCGGCGATCTCCTCGGCGCTTTCGCGTCCGCGCGCGGCCAGCCGGGCGGCGAGGATTTCGGGCCGCGCCGTGACATGGATCGCCTCGAGTGCGGGAAACTGCGCCTTCGCCTCGGCCAGCATGGCGCGCGAACCGTTGAAGAGCGCGGGGCGCCCCGCCTCCAGAAAATCCAGCACATCGGCGGGGATGCCGTAGCTCAGCCCGTGCGCCTGCCAGTGCAGGATGAAGTCCCCGCGTGCAAGGCGGCGGGCAAAATCGGCCTCGCTCGTGCTCTCGAAGTCCTCGCCACCCGCTTCGGCCGACCGGGTGATGACCCGGCGCACGAGGCGAAGCCCCGGCAGGCGGCGCGCCGCCGCGCGCATGAGCGTGTCCTTGCCCACGCCCGAGGGGCCGACGATGGCGTAGAGCCGGCCCGCCATCTCAGGCATGGGCCGCGCGCGCCGCTTCGGGCGCGAAGGCCGAGACGTCGATCTCGCGGTCGGCCACGCGGGCACGCGCCGCGCTGTCGTGAAAGATGCCCACGATCGCGGCCCCGCGGCCCTTGGCCTCTTCGATCAGCGAGAGCACCACTTCGCGGTTGGTTGGGTCAAGGCTGGCGGTAGGCTCGTCGAGCAGGAGCGCGGGCCAGTCGCGCACGAAACCGCGCGCGATGTTGACCCGTTGCTGTTCGCCGCCCGAGAAGGTGGTCGGCGAGAGCCCCCACAGGCGCGGCGGGATGTTGAGCCGCTCAAGCAGCGCCTCGGCGCGCGCAAAGGCCTCGTCGCGGGGGCGGCCCAGCGCCAGAAGCGGCTCGGCCACCACCTCGCGGGTGGGCACGCGGGGCACGACGCGCAGGAACTGGCTGACATAGCCCAGAACCTCGCGCCTGAGCCTGAGGATCTCGCGCGGCTCGGCCCGGGCCACATCGACGCCGGCTATGCGGATATGGCCGGCCTCGGCTCGGTAATTGCCATAGATCATGCGCATCAGCGTCGATTTTCCGGCGCCTGAATTGCCGGTCAGGGCCACGCATTCGCCGGGGGCTACGCTGAAGGTCGCGCCCTGCATCACCTCGATCCTTGCGCCGCCCTGGTTGTGCAGCGTGAAGGATTTGGAGAGGTTCTCGATTTCGATCATCGTCTCAGACCTGAAGGACGGAGCTGACGAGCAGCTGGGTATAGGGGTGTTGCGGGTCGTCGAGCACCTGATCGGTGAGCCCGGCCTCGACCACGCGGCCCGATTTCATCACCATCAGCCGGTCGGCGAGGAGCCGCACCACGGCGAGGTCATGAGTGACGACGATGGCCGAAAGCCCCATGTCGCGCACGAGGCTGCGCAGAAGGTCCAGAAGCCGGGCCTGCACGCTCACATCGAGCCCGCCGGTGGGTTCGTCCATGAACACCAGCCGCGGCCCGGTGACGAGGTTGCGCGCGATCTGAAGCCGCTGCTGCATGCCGCCCGAAAAGGCCTCTGGCCGGTCGTCGATGCGCGCGCGGTCGATCTCGACCCGGCTCAGCCAGTCGGCGGCCGAATGGCGGATGTCGCCATAGTGGCGCGCGCCCACCGCCATCAGCCGCTCGCCGACATTGCCGCCGGCCGAGATCGTCATCCTCAGCCCGTCGCGCGGGTTCTGGTGGACGAAGGCCCAGTCGGTGCGCGCCAGCATGCGCCGCTCGGGCTCCGACATCGCGATGGTGTCGCGCGGGCCGTCGGCGCGGGTGTCGAAGATCACCTCGCCCCGGTCGGGGGTGAGCTGGCCCGCGAGGCAGCCCAGCAGCGTGGACTTGCCCGAGCCGGACTCGCCGACCACGCCCAGCACTTCGCCGGGCCACAGGTCGAAGGAGACATCCGCGCATCCGATGCGCCCGCCATAGGTCTTGGTGACGTCGCGCACGCGCAAGAGCGGGGTCTGCGTCGTATCCTTCATGCCGCGTCCTCCGGGCTCAGCCGGCCGCTATGGCCCTGGGCCTGTCGGCTGGCGCAGTAATCGGTGTCGGAGCAGACGAACATCCGGCTGCCCGCGTCGTCGATGATGACCTCGTCGAGGTAGCTGTCCTCGGCCCCGCAGAGGTCGCAGGGGTGATCGGCTTTCGAGGCCTCGAAGGGGTAATCCTCGAAATCCAGGCTCACCACCTTCGTGTAGGGCGGGATCGCATAGATGCGCTGCTCGCGCCCTGCGCCGAAGAGCTGTAGCGCCGGGGAATTGTCGAGCTTGGGGTTGTCGAATTTCGGGATCGGCGAGGGGTCCATCACGTAACGATCCTCGACCATGACCGGATAGGCATAGGACGTGGCGATATGGCCATGGCGCGAGATGTCTTCGTAGAGCTTCACATGCATGAGCCCGTATTCCTCGAGCGCATGCATCTTGCGCGTCTCGGTCTCGCGTGGCTCGAGAAAGCGCAGGGGCTCCGGGATCGGCACCTGATAGACGAGGATCTGCGCCTCGGTCAGCGGCTCTTCGGGGATGCGGTGGCGGGTCTGGATCACCGTGGCCTCGCGCGTGTGTTCGGTGGTGTCCACGCCCGCGGTGCGCTCGAAGAACTTGCGGATGGACACTGCGTTGGTAGTGTCGTCGGCGCCTTGGTCGATGACCTTGAGCGTGTCCTCCGGCGTCAGGCAGGCCGCCGTGACCTGCACGCCGCCGGTGCCCCAGCCGTACGGCATCGGCATTTCGCGGCTGGCAAAGGGCACCTGATAGCCGGGAATGGCGACGCCCTTCAGGATCGCGCGGCGGATCATCCGCTTTGTCTGCTCATCGAGATAGGCGAAATTGTAGGCCTGATCGGTCATTCTGCCGCCTCCTGGCTGGCGTCGGCCTTCATCTCCGCCCGGCGGGCTTCGGCCTCGGCGCGCAGCTTGCGCACCAGTTCAAGCTCGGACTGGAAATCGACGTAATGGGGCAGTTTTATGTGTTCGAGAAAGCCGGTGGCCTGGATGTTGTCGGCGTGCGCCAGCACGAATTCTTCGTCCTGCGCCGGAGCGCCGACGTTGTCTTCGCCCAGCTCCTGCCATCTGAGGGCGCGGTCAACCAAGGCCATCGAGATCGCCTTGCGCTCGGCGTGACCGAAGACGAGGCCATAGCCGCGGGTGAATTGCGCGGGCTCGGTCTTCGAGCCCTTGAACTGGTTCACCGTCTCGCATTCGGTGAGCTCGATCTCGCCTATCTCGACGGCAAAGCCCAGCTCGGGGATCTCGACCTCGACGCCCACGCGTCCGACCCGAAGCTCGCCCACGAAGGGGTGATTGCGGGCATAGCCGCGCTGGGTCGAATAAGCCATGGAGAGCACGAAGCCCTCGTCGCCACGGGCAAGCGCTTGCAGGCGCATGGGGCGGCCCGCGGGGTATTCCATCGGCTGGCGGGTGAGGTCGGGCGGCGCTTCGTCGCCGGCGGGTTCGGGCTGGATGAGCCCGTCGCGCGCCAGAATCTCGCCCACCCGCGGCATCTCGGCACGCTCGGGCTCGGCTACCGCCTCTGCCGGCCCGTCCGCGCCTTCGGCGGCCAGCGCGAAGTCGATCAGCCGGTGGGTGTAATCGAAGGTCGGCCCCAGAATCTGTCCGCCGGGCAGATCCTTGAAGGTGGCCGAGATGCGCCGCTCGCAGGCCATTGCGCCCGTCTCGACGGGGTTGGAATGGCCAAGGCGCGGCAGGGTGGTGCGATAGGCGCGCACGAGGAAGATCGCCTCGATCAGATCGCCGCGCGCCTGCTTGATCGCCAGTGCGGCGAGGTCCGGGTCGTAAAGCGAGCCCTCGGCCATCACCCGGTTGACGGCGAGGCTGAGCTGTTCGCGGATCTGGGCGACGGAAAGCTCGGCGATGGATGGATCGCCCCGGCGCTTTTCGGCGAGCAGCGCATGGGCGTTCTCGATCGCGCGCTCGCCTCCCTTGACGGCGACGTACATCAGCCTTCCTCCACATGCGTGCTGCGCGGCAGACCGGCGACGCGGTCCTCGCAGGTGAAAAAGAAATCGACCCCAAGCGGGTAACGCGCCCGGTTGGCCCGGAAGGCCGCGATCTCGGGCAGCGACAGATGCGCTTGTGTTTCGATGCCGGGGCCGGTGAGGCGGGCGCCTTCGGGCGCGAGATGGTCGAGTTCGACGATCAGCGTTGCCGAACGGTCGGGGTATTCCGGGGCGCCTTGTGCGAAATCGTCAAGCGGCACGAGATCGGCCCAGCGGCCGAGCGCGAACATGGCCTCGCCGCGCCTTACGATCGGCGCCCCGGTATGGAAGGCGATCCATTCTCGTAGAGCGGGGCTGTCGTGGCTGGAAGCAAGATGGACCGGGGTTTCGGCATCGCAGAGCGTAAGCAGGAGTCCCGCCGCGGCCGGCGAGACCGGGTCGGGCGCCTGAGCGCTGGCGATCCGCTCGATCCGCCCGGGGCGGGCGAGCGCCTGAAGAGCCGCGCGAAAGGCGTGGGCCGCATCGACCGAGGGGTTCGCGAAACCGCCTTCGAGGACTTGGGCCTGCATCAGTCTTCTCCTCGCGCCATGGTAAAGAATTCGACCTTCGTCGCGGCTGCCTTGGCTGCCCGCGCCGTGCGCCGGGCTTCGGCTTCGCTGGCCAGTGGGTCGAGGACATGCATGCGGATCTCATCGGCGCGCGGTCCCTGCATCAGCGCGTCGACCAGCGCGGCGCGGCGTGCATGACCCTTGTCGCGACCCTGCACCCAGGCATGGCCGACCTCGCCGGAAGTCAGGCGCAGCGTGCAGCGGGTCACCGTCATCTCGCCCAGATTGAACGGCGCTCCGCTGCCGCCCATCCGGCCGCGCACCATCACCGCGCCGATCTCGGGGGCGCGCAGGAACTGATGATCTGGCAGAGGCTCGAGCCCATCGAGCAATGTGGCCAGACGCGCCGGCGGCGCCTTGGCCAGCAGGCTCATCCAGCCCTTTCGGCCGATATCGTCCGGGGTAATCTTCATGTCGCGGCTTTCATTCGTTTTCTCTTGCCTCGGTCTTCGACAATTTGCGGATTTGTCGAAGACACTATACAACTAGACAAGTCTTACCCTTGCGGTAGCCGCTCCGGCAAGGAAGGTATTGTGAAATTTTGGCAACGGGTCCGATGACGCCCAACCCTCTGTGGAAGACCATCGCCGAAACGCTCGCCGCCGAGATCGCGCGGGGGCTCTATGCGCCGAGGGCCAAGCTGCCCACCGAGGCCCAGCTTGCCCGCCGTTTCGGGGTTAATCGCCACACCGTACGCCGCGCGCTGGCCGATCTTGCCCAGCAGGGGCTGGTGCATGCGCGGCGCGGCGCGGGGGTTTTCGTGCAGTCCACGCCAACCGAATACCCGCTGGGCCGGCGGGTGCGCTTTCATCAGGCGGTGACGGCTTCGGGCCGCACCCCGGACAGGCGCCGGCTGAGGCTCGAGACCCGCCCCGCCAGCGCCCCCGAGGCTGCGGCGCTGGACCTCGAGACCGGCGCGCCGGTCGTCGTCTATGGAGGCGTTTCTCTTTCCGATGGCCAGCCGCTCGCGCTTTTCGAGAGCGTCTTTCCCGCCGAGCGCCTGCCCGGCCTGGCCGCGGCGCTGGAGGAGGATAGCTCGGTGACGCGCGCGCTCGCCTCCTGCGGCGTGGACGATTACCTGCGCGCCGAAACGCGGCTGAGCGCCCATCTGGCGGATGCGGTGCAGGCGCGCCACCTTCAGCTCAGGCCGGGCGCGCCGCTCTTACGCAGCATCGCGCTGAATACGGATCTGGGCGGCCAACCGGTCGAGCGTGGCGTTACCTGGTTCGCCGGCGAACGGGTCAGCCTCGTCGTGGCGCCCGGCACGCAGTGAGCCAGCCAGTCGCGAGGAGGCGCGGGTTGTCACGCCTCTTTGGGCAAAAGTTCATAGAAATGGATCAGGGCTGACCAACGCCGGTGACGCTCGCGCCCCATACGGTGGGGGCTGATCCGGCCAGATCCGAATGGGGGCCTCAAGATGCGTTTCAACCCAAAGGCCCTCGCGCTGGGCCTTGCCGTGGCGGCCGCCTCGGCCAGCGCTGTTGCCGCCGAAACCTGGAAACTCGCCGTCACTGATGCGCAGGGCCTCGAGACCCTGCAGGCCGAATGGGGCCCGTTCCGCGATGCCCTTGAGAAGGCCACCGGCGATGAGTTCGAATTCCTGCCGGTGAACTCGCGCACCGCCGTCGCCGAAGCCCTGCGCGACAAATCGGTCGATTTCGTCGTCTCCGGCCCGGCCGAATATGTCGTCATCAACAAGCTGACCGAGGTCAGGCAGCTCATCGGCCTCGGTCGCCCCGATTGCTTCTGCGCCATCGGTCAAGTCCGTCAAGGTGGTGCGATTTGTCGGGTGGCCTGAGGTCATGATCAGGCGGCCGTGATGCTGAGAATTGGGTGTTCTCCTAACCTTCTTGACCGACGAACGACATGACGGTTTCGATGGGCCGTCTGCCCTGGTTTCGGTAGCCCAGATGCGGGCGCTCGGTGTTGTAGTGGACGAGCCAGGCGTCGAGATCGGCCTGCAGCGCTTCCACGGTCTCGTAAAAGGTCTCGCGCATCTTCACCCGGAAGAACTCGTCCAGCACGGTGCGGTT
>NZ_FOHL01000017.1:0-9084 GCF_900111545.1 Oceanicella actignis | reverse complement strand
CGGGGCGAAGCGCGACACGCCTCTCAGCTGCCCGGCATCGACCGGATCGACTACGTGGACAATCTCCGAGGCCGGGATGCGCACGGTCTCGCCGGCCAGCCCCGGATCGGTCACATCGCCCGGATGGCGGCGCAGGAAGTGGTAGGCCACGCGGTGGCCGATGGCATCGAACTCGATCCCCTGGCGGATCGCCCCGCCGCCGGGCAAGGGCTCGTTTCGGGTGAGCGGCAGCATCTCCGAGGGGATCATCTGCAATTGCAGCGGCGCCGGCAGCCCGTCCTCGGGGCGGCGCGGGCGGAAGCGGAAGAACACCTCGCCCGCGATGAACACCTCGCGTGCGGCACGCCGCTGCAGCCCGTAGAAGTCGGTGAAGCCCTCGGCATCCGCCTCGTCGGTCCAGTCGAGCCAGAGCCTTTGCACCCGTGCCTTCAGATCGGCATCGGCGATGAGCGAGGAGGGCTTGATCCCGGCGCCCACGACGTTGCCGGCCCAGCTTTCCACGGCATTCACCGCATAGCCGTTGTTGCGCGAGAGCCAGCGCGCGCGGGCGGTGATGTCGGCCCCGGCGGCCGCGATCAGCGTGTTGAGATGGGCGCGCGAGGGCTGGAAGTGCCTCAGCCGCCGACCGCCCTGGCCGGCATCGAAGCCGCCGACGAGGGCGCCGATCCGCCGGCGCAGCTGGCCTAGCGCGCGCCGCATTCAGAGCCCCTTGCTGGCGGTGGCCCGCACGATGCGCCGCCGCCTGCCAGCGCTGGCATCGGCGATGCGCCGTTCGATATCGGCCAAGGCCGCGGCCATCTCGGCGTCCGAGGCATAGGTGATGCGCCGTCCCTCCACCTCGACGGTGCGCACGCCGCGATAGCGCGCCTCGAGAAGCGCCTCGCGCCGGGCGATCAGGTCATCGACAAGCATGGCTCACCCCATGTAGCTCGAGCGGAAGACGCGCCGCGCGCGCCGCCCCGGTTTGCGATGGATCCGGCCCGCGGGCGCCTGCCCCTCGGACCGCTCCGGTTCCGTGCCCCTGACGCCCACCTGTTCCTCCAGGTCGGCCCAAGTCGCCTCGCCCCACCGATCGGCGCCGGCGATCCAGGCGGCAGCGCGGGCGTAGACGCGGGCATCGAGCGCCTCGTTGCGTTCCCGCAGCTTCTGCCATTCGAGCCTCGCGAAGCCGCGGCGGTTGCGCACCGTCACCAGCTGCTCGGCGACCAGCTGCTTGAGCCACTCGCTGTCGACCCAGCCGGGCAGATGCACCGTGCCGGGCGGGAACGCAGCACCTTCCTCCAGTTCTTCCACCGTCGGGCGCGCCAGCCGCAGGAAGCGATAGGTCTCGGCCTTGAAGGTCGACACCGCCACGGTCCAGAGCCGCGCGCCCCGGCGCAGGCGCTTGCCCGAGACGGTCGCGTCGACATAGGTCGGCCCCGAGACGGGGCTCGCCCGGTTGAAGCCCTCGACGCCCTTCACCGGCGCCACCTGCGCGAAGCCGACCGAGCGCGCCCAACCATAGACCGCTGCCGTCTCGTAGCCCGTGTCGATGGCGAGCCGCGCGAGGCCGAGTTCGGCGCCACCCACATGCCGCCAGCTGCGGCCGAGCAGCTCCGTCAGCGCGTCCCAGCATTCCGGGTTCGCCGGGCCGCCCTCGATGACGACATGATCGACGAGCCAGCTCTCCAGCCCACGGCCCCAGGCCCAGACATCGACCTCGATCCGGTCCTTCTGCACATCCGCGCCGGCGGTGAGGAACAGGCCCCGCTCCGGCACCGTGCCCGCCGGCCAGTCCTCGCGCCGCTCGGCGATCCGCTGCCAGTCGGGCGCGTCGCCGGTCTCGATCCATGTCTCGCCGAGCACCGTGTTGCGGAACACCCGCTCGGCCTCGTCCGATCCCGCCGCCGTCTCCTTGTCCCGCGCGATGTCGGCCCAGCTCTTCCACCCCGGCGGCGAGTAGAGCGCCGAGAGATGGAAGCCCACCGTCCGCGCATCGCGGGGCTCGGCGGTCGGGCGCCATTCGCCGAGTGAGAGCATCGCCGGCTTGTGATGCTCCTCGATCGGCTCCTCGCAGGCATTGCAAGTGTACGCCGCCGTCTCCGGTCTGCCCTTCTCCCAGCGCAGCCGCTCGAACCTGAGCCACTGCATCGCGCCGCAATGCGGGCATGGCACGAAGAACCGCCGCTGGTCGCTCGCCTCGTATTCCCGCTCGATGCGGCTGACGCCGCGGATGGTCGGCGTCGAAACAAGGAAGACCTTGCGCCGGTGCGCGAAGGTCAGCGACCGCGCCTCGGCAAGACTCACCGGGTCGCCTTCCTCGTCGGCCGAGGCGGGATAGGCGTCGACCTCGTCGAGGAAGACGTAGCGCGCCGGCATCGAGCGCAGGCCCACCGCCGAGTTGGCGCCGGTCATCACCAGCACGCCGCCGGGGAAATCCTTCGACAGCTGCGTGTTGCCGCTGTCCCGCGCGCGCGCCGGGCGGACGCGTTCCTTCAGCGCCGGGCTCTCCTCGATCAGCGGGTCGATCCGCTGGCGCGAGTTGCGCTTTGCCAACTCCACCGTCGGCTGGACGGCGAGCATCGGCCCCGGCGCGTGGTGGATCACGAAGCCGATCCAGTTGTTGCCGGCCTCCGTCGCGCCGACCTGCGCGGCTTTCTGGAACACGACCCGCTGCGCGGGATGGCCGGGCGAGAGCGCATCCATGATCGCCCGCATGTAGGGCGTGCGCTCGGTCCGGTAGCGCCCCGGTTCCGCACTCGCCCGCGAGCTCAGCCAGCGATGCCTGTCGGCCCATTCCGAGACCGTGAGCCAGGGATCGGGCGTGAGGCCGCGGCCCCAGGCCCGCAGCAGCGCCTCCGCACCGTCAAAGGTGGTGATGGTCTCGCCTACCGCTTCGCTGCTTGAGGCGATCTCGTCAGAGGCCGATCCTTGGCTGGGAGAGTTCCTCGAGATGGGCGCGGACATGGGCCTCCAGAACCTTCTGCATGGCCGCCGTTTCCGTTCCCAACTCCGCCGCCATCAGCGCGGCCACCCGCGCCGGCCAGTTGACCCAGGCATCGCGTTCCTCGCGCGCGAGCCGGAACACGAGCGTCTCGGCGCGCACGCGGTCGACGAGTTCGCCCTTGAGCTTTTGCAGCCGGATGCGCCTTTCCTGCGCCTTCAGCACCTCATGCGCCGTCTTCGCCTGCAGGAAGGTCGTGCCGCCGCCGGTCGCGGGGGCGGCAAGCCCCTGTTCCCGCAACGTGTCTCCGACCGCCGACACCGCCGCCTCGGGCACGGGCTTGAGCTTCTGCGCCTTCCTGGTCTTCGATGGGTCGGTCGCCTCTGCCCTGAGCCTGTCGGACGCCGCGGCGTCGATGCTGCCATCCTCGTGCAGGACGAGCCTGCCGGCGGCCTTCGCCTTCTGGATCGCGCCGCGCGACAGCCCGACGCGGGCGGCGTATTGGCGCTCGCTCATGCCCTGCATGACGGGCTCCGATTATCATTCAAGTTCATGTGCTTATCGAGTTGATAAGCCTCCACGACAGAGCGAACGTCGATCCCACAAGGACGATGCAACTCACCCGGAGCCAGCCATGACCCGCCTGAACCCCGAGACCACATCCCGCCACCAGCTTCGCGCCGAAAAGGCCCGGAAGAACCAAGAGGCCGCGCTTGCCGCCTTCATCGGCAAGAAGGCCGAGATCGACGAGATGCTCGCCCGCCTGCAGGCGCTCAGCGACGACCATTTCAACGTCAGCCCCGACGACGTGAACTGGGGCCATGTCGGCACGCTCGGTCACATCGCCGAGCGTCTCGCCGAGATCACCGCATTCGCTTTCGGCGAGGACGCGCCCGACGCGTGACTGGCGCCCCCGCCGGAACTCCTGCCGCGCCGACGCGCGGCTTGGGGTCGTGGGAGGGCCGCGATGCTCGCGGCCCCGACGAAGGAGACGACCCCATGACACAGATCCAGCTTTCCGATGCCCAAGCCGTCATCCTTTCCACCGCATGCGCGCGCGAGGACGGAGCGGTGTTTCCCGTGACCGCCAGCCTCAAGGGCGGCGCTGTCGGCAATGTCTGCAAGAGCCTGCTGAAGCGCGGGCTGATCGAGGAGGTCCCGGCGACCGATCTCGAGACCGTCTGGCGGCACGACGAGGAGCGCGGCCCGATCACGCTGCGCGCCACCCCGCTCGCCTACAACACACTCGGGATCACCGACGCGCCGGAAGAGACGCCGCCGGCGGACGCGCCGCCCGCCCCGGTCCAGCGCCGCAAGGGCACCAAGCAGGAAATCCTGATCGAGATGCTCCGCGCCGAGAGCGGCGCGACCATCGACGAGATCGTGGCCGCCACAGGATGGAAGCCGCATACGGTTCGCGGTGCCATGTCGGGCGTGCTCAGGAAGAAGCTGGGCCTGACGATCATCTCCGAGAAGGTTGAAGGGCGCGGACGGGTCTATCGCATCGCCAGCGATTGACATCCGGCCCGCCAGAATCCTGTAGCCGCCGCCCCGAGCGGGCGGCGGTGCTTATTGGTCGCCGCGCAATCGGCTCGCCTCGAAGAGCCGTCGCAAGAGATACCCGCGCACCAGCGAGACGCCGACGAAAGCGAGGCCGATGGTCATGTGCTCGGCGAGCCCCGTCTCGATCCCGAACCACGGGAACACGACGATCTGGGTGGCGACGGCCAGAACGTAGCCGACGACCACGTTCGTTGCCGCCTCGACCAGCGACATGGCCCGACTCTGATTCATTCGGCCGCATCCTCATCCCTCGAGGCCGGGGTCTCGTCCAGCCGCTCGGCCCTAACCTCCGCAAATGTCCGTCCATCGCCATCGAGGATCGCGTCGCGGCCGGTCTCGGCCTGCCAGCGCTCGACGGCGACATCGACATAGGCCGGGCTGATCTCCATTGCGAAGACACGGCGACCGCTGGCCTCGCCCGCCATGATCTGCGAACCGGACCCCGAGAACGGCTCGTAGCAGAGCCCGCCGCGAGCGACGTGCTGGCGCATCGGGATGCCGAAGGCATCGAGCGGTTTCGGCGTCGGGTGGTCCGGGCGCTCGTCCTTCGCAAAGGACGGCATTTCCCAGGTCGACGGCAGCGTTTCCTCCGCCACCTTCGGCGGGCGGTTCGGGCGGCGCCAGCCCATGAAACAAGGCTCGTGCTTCCAGAGGTAGTGCGACCGGGTGAGGACCCCGCGGTCCTTTACCCAGATGATCTGCTGGTGGACAAAGGCGCCTGCCTTCTCCCAGCAGGCCTCAAGCATGGCCTGGCGGCGCGAGGCGTGCCAGCAATACCAGGCCGCGTCCTCGGTGATCGCTTCGGCAACAGCCGCGGCGATGAAGCCGTCGTAAAGCTCCGCGCCCTGGCTGCTGTCGTCCCAGGTCGTGCCGTAAGAGGCGGACCAGTCCTTATTGCGGGTCGGATGGTTGGACCCGTCGTAGTCGACGAGATACGGCGGATCGGTCGCGAACAGCACGGCGCGCTCGCCGTTCATCAGACGGCGCACGTCGTCGTGGTTCGTGCTGTCGCCGCAGAGCAGCCGGTGGTCGCCGAGGATCCACAGATCGCCCGTCCGCGACACCGGGTTGCGCGGTGGTTCGGGGATGGTCACCGGAGGCACGGAGCCCCCGGCGCCAGCCTCTTGACCGTCCCCCTCCGGCACGAAGGCCAGCAGCTTGTCGAGTTCTCCGTCGGAAAACCCCACCAGCGACAGGTCGTAGTCCTCGGCGAGCAGGTCCTGCAGTTCGGCCGACAGCAGCGCCTCGTCCCAGCTGCCGAGTTCGGTCAGCTTGTTGTCCGCGATGCGGTAGGCCCGCCGCTGCGCCTCGGTCAGATGCCCGAGCACGATCACCGGCGCCTCGGTCAGCCCCAGTTGTGTCGCGGCCAGCACCCGGCCGTGGCCCGCGATCAGTTCGCCGTCCTCGCCGACGAGGCAGGGCACGGTCCAGCCGAATTCGGCCATGCTGGCGGCGATCTTCGCGACCTGGTCGGCTCCGTGCACCTTCGCGTTCTTCGCGTAGGGCTGGAGCTTGGCCAGCGGCCAGGTCTCGATCCGCTCGGGGGCGAAGCTCAGCGTCATGGGCGGTGTTCCGTGAATGGTGGTGGATTCCGGCGCGGCGGAGTCCACCGGCTTGCGTGCTGGACTCCGGCATCCACGGGGTATCCACCCCGCGAGTCCGGTCATGTGTTTGAAATTACGAAGGTTTCAGGGCGCCGGGGGTGGATCCGGCTTCCGGGTGGCTTCCCAAAAATCCGGCCCTGTCGCTGGCCATATTGCGCGCCAAGCCCGCCAGCATACGATTTCGGCCCGAAAGGAACCGTTGTCTCAAAGGGTTAGCAGACAAGGTGCCGCCGCAGCCAGTCCGCGAGAGCGGGCCCGTCCATCTCGCCCGCTGCAAGCGCCATCGTGGCGGCGTATTTCTCCTCGGGCGACGCCGCCAGATCAGCGCCGTTCAGCCGCAGGAAAAGCCGCATCACCACAAGCGCCGTGCGCTTGTTGCCATCCACGAAAGGATGATTGCGGGCGATGCCGAACCCGTAGGCCGCGGCAAGCTCGGCCAGATCCGGCGCCGAGTCGGCATAGGCCAGCCTGTCCTTCGGCCGCTGCAACGCCGAGGCGAGCGCCCCGCGGTCCCTGATGCCCGGCCGCCCGCCGTGTTCGGCAAGCTGCCGGTTGTGGATGGCCTCGACCACGTCGAAGCGCACCCATGCAATCCGATCGCTCATTCAGCGAGCTTCTTCAGCACGTCGCGATCCTCGCGCATGATCTCTTCGGCGAGATCCATCTGTGCCGCGAACTCCGGGTCGTAGGGCGTCAGCTCGATCCCGTTCGGCGTTTCCACAGCATAGAGACGGTCGCCCTTGCCGACGCGAAGCTTCGCCAGGAGCTCCTTCGGCAAGACGACCCCCACGGAATTTCCGATGCTGATGAGCTTCAGGCTGGACATGGCGGCGTCTCCTTGAATACCCACGTTATAATATGCGTTATAACTCTGCCCTTCAAGGCGTCCCCGCGCGCGCCTCTCCCGAGGATACCCATTTTCTACCCCGGGAGAGGCGTTTTCGTCCCGTCGAAATGTGTCCGCCGCACATCTTTCCCGCTCTTGCGCTCCATCACGCGCCGCGGGCCAGCTCGATCACCTTCCGCTTCGACAGGTTGGGGTTGAACCGCCGCCGGTTGAGCCTCAGCGCGATCACGCAAAGCCCGTAGAGCCAGTGCTGGTGGGCGGCCGAGCGCTGCAGCCCGACCGTCCAGCAGATGGTTTTCCACCGCTCCCCGTATGCGCGCATCCAGATGATCTTGCCGTCTACGGGATCGAGGCCCACCGTCCAGGAGAGCGTCTCTTCCATCCGGCTGATCGCCTGCGGCGAGGGCAGCACGCGCATGGGCCTTGGCTTCTGGCCCACCTTGTCGCCGAAGGAGTGGATGATCTCGGGCCAGGTGCTGAAATAGCCGCGCCGTCGCGGCTCGGGCAGGCGCTTGAGCACGAAGGCCGCCTCGGCCAGGCGGGCCTCGACGAGAGACGGGGTCCACTTATCCATGGCACCCTCCATCGTCGGCAGCACGCGGTCCGTAGAGCCGTTCGCCCAACTGGCGAACGAGCTCCCGTTCAGGCCAGCTCAACCGGTCATCATCCACTGACACCGCCAGCACTCCCTGCTCCTGCCAACCCTCGCGCTTCACCTGCTCGGGGTCGCGACGACGGCCACCGTAGCCCTTGGGATGCCACCTCATGCGACACCTCCATTCGTCTCGATCGCCCAAACGAGGATCGCGATGGCATCGGCCTCGTTATCGTCGGCGGGGCTGAAGCCCCGGGCACGCGCAGACGCGATCATTGCCTCCTTCGGCGCGTTGCCCTTGCCGGTGGCGTGCCGCTTGATCGTGCCGACGGGAACGCCCTCGTAAGGCACGCCGCGCAGTTCCGCCCATGCGGTCAGCGTGGCCATGAGGCCGCCATAGACGTGCGCCGCGTCCGTACCGGCATGGCGGCGCACCTCCTCGAACCAAATGGCGGCGATTGGGCCGGACAAGCGGTCGATCTCGGTGAGCCAGTTGGTGAAGCGCAGGTAGCGCATGCCGCCGCCATCATAGCGGCCTGGCCTGAAGCTCGCGGTCCCGCTGGTGATCAGCCCTTCGGCCGAGCGCAGCGCCCAGCCGGTGCTGGTGCCGAGATCCAGCGCGAGAATGCAGCGGTCGAGAGCGCCGGCGGCCATGGAAGGCGCCGGAGCGATGTGTGGGGAGCGGTCCATGACGACCTCCTCTTCGAGTGATCGGCCAAGGCCCACGCCTGCCTGGATCGAAGGCAGCACGCGCGCCCGGACCGGGATCGCGAGATCGGGTCAGGGTCATGGTTGGGGGCGTGGTGAGCGCCCAAGGCTTTCTTCAACGGCTTCAGTCCCTCCACTTGAAGGAAGTGGGGCTGTAAGCCATTGAGAGAAAGGCATTTAATATCTTCTTTCAATATTTCAGTTTCTTCAATGGGTATGTGTGGCATACCCCTCCTCTCCCACGCGCGAGGGTCTTTGCGTGAAATATTGAAAGAAGTCCCTCGCGCCGGATTTTTCGCGTCACGACAGGGGCTTGGGCGGGAACTTCCTTCAAGTGAAGGATGGGGGCCGTTGAAGGAAGCATCGCGGCGGCCCTCACCGCAGCGCCCGGAAGCGCATCGCCTTCCGCCCCCCGGTCTCCTGCTCGACCGTGACGATGTCGCCGCTCTCCACCAGCGTGAGCAGGATGTCGTCGCGGTCGCGCGCCCGGAGCCATTGCGAGGCGCGGGTCAGCTCGGACTTGGTCATCCCCGCCGCCCCGGCCTTGCGGATGATCTCGCGCAGGCGCTTCAGATGCGCCTCGGTCTCGGTGTCGGCGACATGGCGCTCGACCGCGTCGATGGTGCGCCGGGCGAAGTGGCGCACGAACTCGATCGCCCAGACGGCGTCTTCCATCCGAATGACGGGCTGGACCGCATCCCGCCCCACGGCGAGGACGAGCGCAATCTTGGCCGCGTTCTCCGCGATCCGGGCAAGGATCGGGGTCTGGAACGTGCCGGCGGCCGCCCTGAGCTCGGCAGTGATCTCGTCGCCGAGCGCATCGAACCGCGCCCGTGCGCCCTCG
>NZ_FOHL01000008.1:0-178596 GCF_900111545.1 Oceanicella actignis | reverse complement strand
CGAGGGCGCACGGGCGCGGTTCGATGCGCTCGGCGACGAGATCACTGCCGAGCTCAGGGCGGCCGCCGGCACGTTCCAGACCCCGATCCTTGCCCGGATCGCGGAGAACGCGGCCAAGATTGCGCTCGTCCTCGCCGTGGGGCGGGATGCGGTCCAGCCCGTCATTCGGATGGAAGACGCCGTCTGGGCGATCGAGTTCGTGCGCCACTTCGCCCGGCGCACCATCGACGCGGTCGAGCGCGATGTCGCCGACACCGAGACCGAGGCGCATCTGAAGCGCCTGCGCGAGATCATCCGCAAGGCCGGGGCGGCGGGGATGACCAAGTCCGAGCTGACCCGCGCCTCGCAATGGCTCCGGGCGCGCGACCGCGACGACATCCTGCTCACGCTGGTGGAGAGCGGCGACATCGTCACGGTCGAGCAGGAGACCGGGGGGCGGAAGGCGATGCGCTTCCGGGCGCTGCGGTGAGGGCCGCCGCGATGCTTCCTTCAACGGCCCCCATCCTTCACTTGAAGGAAGTTCCCGCCCAAGCCCCTGTCGTGACGCGAAAAATCCGGCGCGAGGGACTTCTTTCAATATTTCACGCAAAGACCCTCGCGCGTGGGAGAGGAGGGGTATGCCACACATACCCATTGAAGAAACTGAAATATTGAAAGAAGATATTAAATGCCTTTCTCTCAATGGCTTACAGCCCCACTTCCTTCAAGTGGAGGGACTGAAGCCGTTGAAGAAAGCCTTGGGCGCTCACCACGCCCCCAACCATGACCCTGACCCGATCTCGCGATCCCGGTCCGGGCGCGCGTGCTGCCTTCGATCCAGGCAGGCGTGGGCCTTGGCCGATCACTCGAAGAGGAGGTCGTCATGGACCGCTCCCCACACATCGCTCCGGCGCCTTCCATGGCCGCCGGCGCTCTCGACCGCTGCATTCTCGCGCTGGATCTCGGCACCAGCACCGGCTGGGCGCTGCGCTCGGCCGAAGGGCTGATCACCAGCGGGACCGCGAGCTTCAGGCCAGGCCGCTATGATGGCGGCGGCATGCGCTACCTGCGCTTCACCAACTGGCTCACCGAGATCGACCGCTTGTCCGGCCCAATCGCCGCCATTTGGTTCGAGGAGGTGCGCCGCCATGCCGGTACGGACGCGGCGCACGTCTATGGCGGCCTCATGGCCACGCTGACCGCATGGGCGGAACTGCGCGGCGTGCCTTACGAGGGCGTTCCCGTCGGCACGATCAAGCGGCACGCCACCGGCAAGGGCAACGCGCCGAAGGAGGCAATGATCGCGTCTGCGCGTGCCCGGGGCTTCAGCCCCGCCGACGATAACGAGGCCGATGCCATCGCGATCCTCGTTTGGGCGATCGAGACGAATGGAGGTGTCGCATGAGGTGGCATCCCAAGGGCTACGGTGGCCGTCGTCGCGACCCCGAGCAGGTGAAGCGCGAGGGTTGGCAGGAGCAGGGAGTGCTGGCGGTGTCAGTGGATGATGACCGGTTGAGCTGGCCTGAACGGGAGCTCGTTCGCCAGTTGGGCGAACGGCTCTACGGACCGCGTGCTGCCGACGATGGAGGGTGCCATGGATAAGTGGACCCCGTCTCTCGTCGAGGCCCGCCTGGCCGAGGCGGCCTTCGTGCTCAAGCGCCTGCCCGAGCCGCGACGGCGCGGCTATTTCAGCACCTGGCCCGAGATCATCCACTCCTTCGGCGACAAGGTGGGCCAGAAGCCAAGGCCCATGCGCGTGCTGCCCTCGCCGCAGGCGATCAGCCGGATGGAGGAGACGCTCACTTGGACCGCGTGCCTCGACCCGGTCGACGGCAAGATCGTCTGGATGCGCGCCCATGGCGAGCGGTGGAAGACCATCTGCTGGACGGTCGGACTGCAACGCTCGGCCGCCCACCAGCACTGGCTCTACGGGCTCTGCGTCATCTCGCTGAAGCTCAACCGGCGTCGGTTCAACCGCAACCTGTCGAAGCGGCGCGTGATCGAACTGGCCGGTGGCGCGTAACCCTGCGCGCCAGAGGGGAAGATGTGCGGCGGACAGTTTTCGACGGGACAGAAAACCGGTTCGGGGGCTAGGTTCGGGATAAGCTCGGGAGAGGCGCGCGCGGCGCGGTCCCGAGCGAAACCATCCTTTCGTTGGCGAGGCCCGCTAAGAAAGGAAAGGCGCTGATCCTTTCCTTGCGGACCGCTGTCCGCCTCCGCCACGCCCCTCGGCCGAGTTCGCGGTTCCTTCCGCGCGACCTGCGTATGCTGGCGGGCTTGGCGCGCAATATCGCCAGCGACAGGGCCGATTTTTTGGGAAGCCACCGGGAATCCGGATCCACCGGCGCCCCCTGAAAACCTCGTGAATTCAAACACATGACTGGCCACGCGGGGTGGATACCCCCGGATTCCGGAGTCCACCCCAAAAGCCACCGGACTCCACCCTGCCGGAGTCCACCCCGCGCGCCATGGCTCGCTGCGATCAACCGAACAGGATTACCGATATGACCCTCGCCTTCGCCCCCGAGCGGATCGAGACCTGGCCGCTGGCCAAGCTCCAGCCCTACGCGAAGAACGCGAAGCTGCACGGGCCCGAGCAGGTGGCCAGGATCGCCGCCAGCATGGCCGAGTTCGGCTGGACCGTGCCCTGCCTCGTGGGCGAGGACGGGGAGCTGATCGCGGGCCATGGCCGGGTGCTGGCGGCGACGCAGCTCGGGCTGACCGAGGCGCCGGTGATCGTTCTGGGGCATCTGACCGAGGCGCAGCGCCGGGCCTATCGCATCGCGGACAACAAGCTGACCGAGGCGCCGTGGGACGACGCGCTGCTGTCGGCCGAGTTGAAGGATCTGCTCGCCGACGACTACGACCTGTCGCTGGTCGGCTTCTCCGATGGCGAACTCGACAAGCTGCTGGCCTTCGACGCGGACGAGGGCGGTGAAGAAGAGGGCGGCGCCGGAGGCTCCGTGCCGCCGGTGACCATCCCCGAGCCGCCGCGCAATCCCGCGTCGCGCACGGGCGATCTGTGGCTTCTCGGCGATCACCGGCTGCTCTGCGGCGACGCCACCAACCACGAGGATGTCCGCCGCCTGATGAACGGCGAGCGCGCGGTGCTGTTCGCCACCGATCCGCCGTATCTCGTCGACTACGACGGCTCGAACCACCCGACGCGCAACAAGGATTGGAGCCAGAGCTATGGCACCACCTGGGACGACAGTTCTCAAGGGTCCGAGCTCTATGACGGCTTCATCGCCGCCGCCGTGGCCGAGGCGATCACCGAGGATGCCGCCTGGTACTGCTGGCACGCCTCGCGCCGCCAGGCGATGCTGGAAGAGTGCTGGGAAAGGGCGGGGGCCTTCGTCCATCAACAGATCATCTGGGTGAAGGACCGGGGCGTCCTGACCCGGTCGCATTATCTCTGGAAGCATGAGCCCTGTTTCATGGGCTGGCGGCGTCCGAACCGCCCGCCGAAGGTCGCCGAGCAGACGCTACCCTCGACCTGGGAGATGCCGTCCTTCGCCAGGGACGAGCGCCCGGATCATCCGACGCCGAAACCGCTCGACGCCTTCGGGATCCCGATGCGCCAGCATGTGGCGCGGGGCGGCCTCTGCTACGAGCCCTTCTCGGGCTCGGGCTCGCAGATCATGGCGGGCGAGGCCAATGGCCGGCGCGTCTTCGCGATGGAGATCAGCCCGGCTTACGTCGATGTCGCCGTCGAACGCTGGCAGGCCGAGACCGGGCGCGACGCGATCCTCGACGGCAATGGCCGGACCTTCGCAGAGGTGAAGGCCGAGCGGCTGGGCGAGACCCCGTCCGCCGCCGAGGGGGCCCACGCGGCTTGATACCGTGGATGGCGTGGCTCTACCTTCCTCCGGCCTGCCTGCCGGAGCCGGCGACGCGTGCCTGTTCGGCCTCTCGCTCTGCTCCGGCGCCGGCGGGCTCGACCTCGGGCTGCACCTCGCGTGCCCCGGATATCGCACTGTGGGTCATGTCGAGCGGGACGCCTACGCCGCGGCCATCCTCGTGGCGCGGATGGATCGAGGGCGGGAACGCCATCGGTCCGAGTGACCGCCCGAGGGCGGCCCTGGATCGCGCGCCTGTCTGGGACGACGTTGGAACCTTCGACGGCCGCCCGTGGCGCGGCGCGGTGGACATCGTCACAGCGGGCTATCCGTGCCAGCCGTTTTCCGTTGCAGGCAAGCGGCGTGGGGCGGACGACCCGCGCCACCTCTGGCCGCATGTCGCCCGCATCGTCGGCGAGGTCGAGCCGCCCTTCGTGTTCCTCGAGAATGTCGCCCATCATCTCCGCCTCGGCTTTCCCGAAGTCGCCGGAGGACTGGTCAACATGGGCTACCGCCTTGCGGCGGGCCTCTTCACGGCGGCGGAAGTCGGTGCGCCCCACAAGCGTGAGTTGCTGTTCATCCTCGCCCACCGAGAAGGCTGCGAACTGGCCGACCCCGCGCGCCTGCTCGGGGACCCGCTCGAGTGGCGGGAACCGGACGGAACTGCTGCGGCTCTGGCCAACGCCGATGGCGAGCGATGGCCACAAGCCGAGTGCGGGCAAGCGCAAGGCGGCCGATCTGACCGGGGTGAGCCGGATGTGGATGACGCCAACAGCGCGGGATCACAAGGACGGGGCGACGAGCCTTGCGAACACGCCGGTGAACGGCCTGCTTGGCCGCCAGGTCCTCGCGACGCCGATGG
The DNA here is from genome assembly GCF_900111545.1 of Oceanicella actignis. Lineage (NCBI taxonomy): Bacteria > Pseudomonadati > Pseudomonadota > Alphaproteobacteria > Rhodobacterales > Paracoccaceae > Oceanicella > Oceanicella actignis. Next base: position 173,916 of record NZ_FOHL01000008.1, on the reverse strand, counting down.
CTGGCGGGCGTTCCTGCGACACGCCCCGGACCTTGAACCCGCTATTCGTCGAGGCGCTGATGGGCTGGCCCACCGGGTGGACCGGCTTCGGCTATGTGGCAACGGAGTGGTCCCGCTGGTCGCGGCGCATGCGCTGCGAACTCTGGCAGCTGAATTGCTGGCCGATGGATGAGGTGGCGAGATGAAGCAATCCCGCTTCATGTCGCTGGTCGAGGCCATCGCCAACGTCGCTGTGGGCTACAGCGTCGCCGTCATGACGCAGATACTGATATTCCCGGTCTTCGGGCTGCACACGACGCTGGCGCAGAACCTGAAGATGGGCGGCATCTTCACCATCGTGTCGATCGCACGCTCCTTCGCCCTGCGGCGGCTTTTCGAGGCGATCCGGGTGCGCGGGGCACGATGACATGCCGCCGCCCCATGTGGGACGGCGACATCGGGTCCGTGCTGGTGTGCGGCGTCAGTCGTCGGCGATCATGTAGGCCCTTCCCCGCCCCTCGACCTTCTCCGAGGTGATGGTCAGGCCGAGCTTCTTCTTGAGCGCGCCGGACATGGCCCCGCGAATGGTGTGCGGCCTCCAGTCGAGGGCCGTGGCGATCTCGTCGATGGTGGCACCGCCCTCGGCGCGGAGCATCTCGATCAGCTGCGCCTGCTTGGTGCCTTTTCGGCGCTGGACCGGCGCGGGTGGCATCTCGGCCGGCGGTGTCTCGTCCTGTTCGTCCGTGATCCCGAGTGTGCGGTAGGCCAGCGGGGTGGCGCGCAGCGTGATCGGTCCACGCGTCTCATCATGCCGCCAGACGGTGTTGAGGTCGGTCGCCGGGATTTCCTCGATCAGCTCGTGCTTCAGAAGGCTCTTGCAGACATTGCCGACAGCGCCGCCCTTGAGGTTGGCGGTGACGGGGAAGATTGCCCCGTCACCGCGCGCACAAGCGGTCGACAGGATGATGGCCTGGGCATCGGAAAGCTGGATCTGTGTCATGGGGTCTTCTCCGTGTTCGGGTCCGCGACATGCGGCGCCTTCTACGACCCCAAGCCGCGCAGGGCGCGCGGCGGGAGTTCCGGCGTTGCCGGAGGTCACTCGGCGTGCTCACCCTCACGGAATGCCATGTCGCTGATCTCGCGCAGTTTGTCGCGGTAGTGGCTCAGGGTGCCGACATGGCCCCAGTTGATCTCGTCGGGAGTGGTTTCGAAGTGGGCGTCGCTGAGCGCCTTGAGCCTTTCCAGCATGGTGTCGATCTCCAGCTTGGCAGCGATGAAAGCGTCCAGCGCCTTCGATTTATCAGTGGTGCGGCGGGTCATCGTCTTGGCTCCTTGGCTCGAGTTGCATCGTCGTCGTGGTTGGACGTTTGCTCCATGTGCGCCGCTTATCAACTCGATAAGCACATGACTTTGAATGATAATCGGATCCGGCAATGCAGGGCATGAGCGAGCGCCAGTATGCCGCCCATGTCGGGCTGTCGCGCGGCGCGATCCAGAAGGCGAAGGCCGCCGGCCGGCTCGTTCTGCACGAGGATGGCAGCATCGACGCCGCAGCCTCGGACCGGCTGCGGGCGGACGCGACCGACCCGTCCAAGACCAGGAAGGCGCCGGCGAAGGAACGGAAACTGAAGCCGGTGCCCGAAGCCGCGGTGTCGGCTGTTGGTGAAACGCTCAAGGAACAGGGGCTCGCCGCACCCGCAACCGGTAGCGGCACGACCTTCCTGCAGGCGAAGACGGCGCATGAGGTGCTGAAGGCGCAGGAGCGGCGCATCCGGCTCGCCAAGCTCAAGGGCGAACTCGTCGACCGCGACCGCGCCACGGCGCTGGTCTTCCGGCTCGCGCGCGAGGAGCGCGATGCCTGGGTGAACTGGCCGGCGCGGGTGGCGGCGCTGATGGCGGCAGAACTGGGAACGGAGGTGGCGGCCATGCAGAAGGTTCTGGAGGCCCATGTCCGCGCCCATCTCGAGGAACTCGCACAGCCCCGGATTGCCCTCTGACGAGGTCACGCAGTTCGACGGGGCCGATGCGCTGCTCCGGGCCTGGGGCCACGGGCTCACGCCCGATCCCTGGCTGACCGTCTCGGAATGGTCGGACAGGCACCGCTGGCTGAGTTCGCGCGCGAGCGCCGAGCCCGGCCGCTATCGCACCGAGCGCACGCCCTACATGCGGGCGATCATGGATGCGCTCTCGCCCGGCCATCCTGCGCAGCGGGTCGTGTTCATGAAGGCCGCGCAGGTCGGCGCGACGGAGGCCGGCAACAACTGGATCGGCTTCGTGATTCACCATGCGCCCGGGCCGATGCTCGCGGTCCAGCCGACGGTGGAACTGGCCAAGCGCAACTCGCGCCAGCGGATCGACCCGCTGATCGAGGAGAGCCCGGCGCTGAAGGAGCGTGTCCGCCCGGCGCGGGCGCGCGACAGCGGCAACACGCAGCTGTCGAAGGATTTCCCCGGCGGCGTGCTGGTGATGACCGGCGCGAACTCGGCCGTGGGCCTGCGCTCGATGCCGGCGCGCTACGTCTTCCTCGACGAGGTCGACGCCTATCCGGCCTCGGCCGACGAGGAAGGCGACCCGGTCGGGCTCGCCGAGGCGCGCTCGCTGACCTTCGCGCACCGCCGGAAGGTGTTCCTGGTCTCGACGCCGACGATCCGCGGCGTCAGCCGGATCGAGCGGGAGTACGAGGCGAGCGACCAGCGCCGCTTCTTCGTGCCGTGCCCGCATTGCGGCGCGATGCAGTGGCTGCGGTTCGAGCGGCTGCGCTGGCAGAAGGGCAAACCGGAGACGGCGGCCTATCATTGCGATGCCTGCGAGACCGCGATCGAGGAACACCACAAGCCGGCGATGCTGGCGGCAGGCGAATGGCGCGCGACTGCCGAGGCTCGTGATGCGCGGACGGTGGGGTTTCATCTCTCGGCGCTCTATTCGCCGCCGGGGTGGAAGAGCTGGGCCGACATCGCGCGCGACAAGGAGGCGGCGACGGGGTCCGACGAGGCCGAGCGCGTGTTCCGCAACACCGTGCTCGGCGAGACCTGGATCGAGACCGGCGACGCGCCGGACTGGCAGCGGATCGCCGAACGGCGCGAGGACTGGCCGGCGGGCACAGTTCCCGCTGGTGGGTTGTTCCTGACCGCCGGCGCCGACGTGCAGAAGGATCGGATCGAGGTCGATGTCTGGGCCTGGGGTCGTGGGCTGGAAAGCTGGCTCGTCGATCATGTCGTGATCGAGGGCGGGCCGGCCCAGCCCGAGGCTTGGGAGGCGCTGACCGATCTGCTGGGCCGCAACTGGCGACATGCCGGCGGCGCGGAACTGGGCCTGGCAAAGCTGGCCATCGACACCGGCTATGAGACGGCCGCCGTTTACGCCTGGTCGCGCTCGGTTGGTTTCGCGCAGGTGGCGCCCGTGAAGGGGCTCGAGGGCTTCAACCGGGCCAGCCCGGTTTCGGGGCCGACTTTCGTGGACGCGACCGCCGGCGGGAAGCGCCTGCGCCGTGGGGCCCGGCTCTGGACCGTGGCCACCTCGACCTTCAAGGCCGAGACCTATCGCTTCCTGCGGCTGGCGCGGCCGACCGCGGAAGAGCTGGAGGAAGGTGCTGCGTTCCCGCCGGGCACGTTGCATCTGCCCGGCTGGGCCGACACCGAGTGGATCCGGCAGCTGACGGCCGAGCAGCTGGTGACGGTGCGCAATCGCCGCGGCTTCGCGAAGCTCGAATGGCAGAAGATCCGCGAGCGTAACGAGGCGCTGGACTGCCGGGTCTATGCTCGTGCCGCGGCCTGGATCGCGGGGGCGGACCGCTGGCCCGAGGCGACATGGGCCGATCTGGAAGCGCAGCTCGGCGTGCCGAGTGGAATGGACAGCCCGGCCGGTCGGATCGGGCGGCCCGATCAGTGCATGCAAGGCAAGCGCCGCTCCGATTGGCTCGGGCGGCGGGAAGGATGGTTTTGATGGTGAGGACCGGTCCGCGCAGCGGACGCGAGGCTCCAGTGGAGCGTCGCGAGGGACGAACGCACTGAGCGGGAGCGAAGGGCATGACCTGGACGGAAGCGGAACTGGCGGCGCTGCGGCGCGCTTATGCGAGCGGGACGACACGGGTGAGCTATGACGGCAAGACCGTGGACTACGGCTCGGCCGAGGACCTGCTCGGGCGCATCCGCACCATCGAACGACAGATCGCCGGCGCCACGGCGCGGCCCATCGCGGGCTTCGCCGGCTTCTCGCGCGGGGACCGCTGATGGTCTCCTGGCTCGACAGGGCCATCGCCTCGGTCGCCCCGCGCACGGCCACGCGGCGCGTGCTTGCGCGGCAGGCCTTCGAGGGGCTCGCCCGCTCCTACGAGGGTGCGGCCCGCGGCCGGCGCACCGACGGCTGGCACGCGCCGGGATCCTCGGCGGATGCCGAGATCGGCCGGGCCGGAGCGCTTCTGCGGGACCGGATGCGGGATCTGGTGCGCAACAACCCGCACGCCGCCAAGGCGGTGTCGGTGCTGGTCAACAACATCGTCGGCGCCGGGATCATGCCGCGCGCCGCGAGCGGCGATGCGGCCCTCGACCGCGAGGTGGACCGGCTGTTCGAGATCTGGGCACGGGCCTGCGACGCCGACGGCCAGCTCGACTTCTACGGGCTGCAGACGCTCGCCTGCCGCGAGATGGTCGAGGCCGGCGAGGTGCTGGTGCGCCGCCGCCCGCGGCGCCCGGGGGACGGCGTCATGCCACCCGTGCAGCTGCAACTGCTCGAGGCCGACTTCCTCGACGCCACCTGCAACGGCGCGCTCGGGTCTGGACAGGCGGTGCAAGGGATCGAGTTCGACGCACTCGGCCGGCGCCGGGCCTACTGGCTCTTCGGCGCCCATCCAGGCGATGCCACGCTCAGCCTGACGGGCGGGCTTACCAGCCGCGCGGTGCCGGCCAGCGAGATCGCCCATGTCTACGAGAAGCAGCGCACGCAGGCGCGCGGCGTGCCCTGGGGCGCGCCGGTGATCCGGGCCCTGCGCGACCTTGACGACTACGAGGTGGCGGAGATCGTGCGCAAGAAGACCGAAGCCTGCGTCACGGCCATCGTCTTCGGCGACGAGGAGGCGCAGCAGGGCATCGCGCCCGCGGTGGTCGATGCCGACGGCAATCGGGTCGAGCAGTTTGAGCCCGGCCTCATCGCCTATGCACGCGGCGGAAAGGACATCCGCTTCAACCAGCCGGCTGCCACCGGCGGCTATGGCGAATACAAGCGGGCCAGCCTGCACACCATCGCCGCCGGGTTCCGCGTGCCCTACGAGCTGCTGACCGGGGATCTCAGCCAGGTGAACTATTCCTCGATCCGGGCGGGCCTCGTGGAGTTCCGCCGGATGATCGACGCGGTGCAGTGGCAGCTCTTCATCCCGATGTTCTGTGCGCCGGTCTGGCGCTGGTTCACCGAGGCCGCATGGGCGGCGGGGCGCATTCCCACGCCCGAGGTGCCGGTCGAGTGGTCGCCGCCGAAGTTCGAGGCGGTCGATCCGCAGAAGGACGCGATGGCCGACCTGCTCGCCATCCGTTCTGGCACCAAGACGCTTGCCGAGGCCATCGCCCGGCAGGGCCGCAACCCCGACGCGGTGCTGGCCGAGATCGCGGCCACGAACGCCAAGCTCGACGAGCTGGGTCTCGTGCTCGACAGCGACCCGCGCCGCGTCACCAAGACTGGCAGCGCGCAGTCGAATGTGCCGGCCGACCCCGCGACCGATCCGGACGATCCGGAAACTGACGCGGCCTGACGAGGATTCATTCATGGAGCAGACGATCGAACTGCCGGCGTTCCGCCGGTCGGCGGAGCTGCGGCCTGCCAGCATCGACCCGGAGACCCGCAGCGTCGAGGTGATCTGGTCGACCGGCGCCCGCGTGCGGCGCGCCGCGCTCTTCGGCGAGCCGCATGACGAGGAACTCAGCATGGCGCCCGAGCATGTGCGGCTCGAGCGGCTGAACGCGGGCGCGCCATTCCTGAAGGTGCACGAGGCGCACGATCTCGACGCGGTGATCGGCTCGGTCGTCCCAGGCTCGGCCCGGATCGAGAACGGACAAGGCATCGCCCGCATCCGCCTCTCGGAGCGCGACGCCGTCGGCGACATCTGGCGCGACATCGAGGCCGGGCACATCCGCGCGGTCTCCATCGGCTACCAGGTCCACCGCTTCGAGATCTCGAAGCCTGACGGCCAGCGCGAACTCTGGCGGGCGGTGGACTGGACGCCCTTCGAGATCTCCGCCGTGCCGGTCGGCGCCGATCCCGCCGCCGGCTTCCGTGCGCACCGCGAACACCAGACATGCGTCCTCCACCGCCGGGACGCCCCCACCAGCGAAGGAGCATCCCCGATGACCGACAGGACCGCGACCACGGCCGAGACGGCCGAACAGACGAGTGACACCGCAGTGCCCGAGGAGACGAGCATGACCGACGACAAGACCGGCGCTGCCGACACGCAGACCCGCGCCGCCGACACCAGGCCCAAGGCGACGAAGCCCGCGGCCGACCCGGCGCCGGCGGACCGCAGCCGCAGCGCTGACACCGACGCTCTGGTCAGCGAGGCCCGCGCGCAGGAGCGCGAGCGCGTCTCCACGATCCATGGCCTCGCCGACAAGCTCCAGCTCGAGCGCGGCTTTGCCGACGACCTGATCAAGCGCGGCGTCTCCATCGACGAAGCGCGCCGGCTGATCCTCGACCAGGTTGCGGCCAAGGCCGACGAGACGCGGACCTTTCCCCATGTCTCGATCCCGCTCGGCGGGCGCGACGCCACGGTCACGCGGCGCGAGGCGATCTCGAACGCGCTGCTGCACCGCTACAGCCCGACGCTGTTCCCGCTGGAGGACGCGGCTCGCGAGTATCGCGGCATGACACTGATGGAACTCGCCCGCGAAAGCCTCGAGACGGCGGGCGTCAGCACCCGCGGCCTCTCCCGCGACGAGGTGGCGACGCGGGCGCTGCATTCGACCTCGGACTTCCCCGAGATCCTCGCAGCCGTCACCAACAAGACGCTGCGCCAGGCCTACGAGGCCTATCCGCGGACCTTCCCGCTCTTCTGCCGGCAGGTGCTGGCCACCGACTTCAAGGCGATGCACCGCGTCCAGCTGGGCGAAGCGCCGCAGCTCCTCAAGGTCGGCGAGAGCGGCGAGTTCAAGCGCGGCACGCTCGGCGAGAGCAAGGAGAGCTACCGCATCGAGACCTACGGCCGCGTCGTCGCGATCACCCGGCAGGTGCTGATCAACGACGACCTCGACGCCTTCACCCGGATCCCGGCGATGTACGGCAACTCCATCGCCCAGCTGGAGTCGGACGTGGTCTGGGACATCGTGACGTCGAACCCTGCCATGGCGGATGGCACGGCGCTGTTCCATTCGACCCACAAGAACCTCGCCGGCAGCGGCACGGCGCTCGGGGTCGACAGCGTGGGCGCGGCGCGCGCGGCAATGCGCAAGCAGACCGGGCTCGACAAGAAGACGGTGCTGAACATCCGGCCCGCCTTCCTGATCGTCCCGGCGGCGCTGGAACTGAAGGCCGAGCAGCTGGTGGCCCAGAACCTCGTGCCCGCCCAGAGCGGCAACGTGGTGCCGCAATCGATCCGCACGCTCACGCCGATTGCCGAGCCGCGGCTGGATGCGGCGAGCGACAAGGCCTGGTACCTGGCGGCCTCGCCGAACCAGATCGACACCATCGAATACGCCTATCTCGAGGGCCAGCAGGGCGCCTATATCGAGACCCGCAACGGTTTCGACGTCGACGGCGTCGAGATCAAGTGCCGCCTCGACTTCGGCGCCAAGGCCATCGACTGGCGCGGCCTCTACAAAAATCCTGGGGCGTAACCTGCACCCAATGCTGAACCCTGACACGCGGGCGGTCCAGACGGGCCGCCCTTCGTCTTTCCAAAGGAACCCCGTCATGAAAACCTACGTCCAGCCCGGCAACACCATCACCCTGACCGCGCCCTATGCCGTCGCCTCCGGCGATGGCCTGCTCGTCGGCTCCATCTTCGGCATCGCCGCCGGGGACGCCGCCCTCGGCGATCCCATCGAGACCGCGCTCGTCGGCGTCTTCGACATCACCAAGGTCGGCAGCCAGGCATGGGCCGTCGGCGACAAGGTCTACTGGGACGACACCAACAAGCGCTGCACCACGGTTGCCACCGACAACACGCTCATCGGTGTGGCGGTCGAGGCGGTCGCCGGCGGGGCAGGCGACACAATCGGCCGGGTGCGGCTGAACGGCGCGTTCTGATGACCGCCTTCGCTGCCGCTCTCGACGCGCTCTTCGCCGACGCGCATCTTGCGCGCGACGTGGTCTACACCGCCGAGGGCGGGGCGCCGTCGCTCGTGCGCGCAATCCTGCGCCGGCCGGACGATGTCACCGGCTTCGGCGACGGGCGGATCTGGTCGGAAACCACCCGACTGGATTTGCGCGTGTCCGAGGTCGCAAACCCGCGCCCCGGCGATCGCATCGAGATCGACGGCGAGGCCTTCCTCATCCAGGGCGAGCCTGTCCGTGACCGCGAGCGGCTGGTCTGGACCGTGGACCTGCGCCCCGCCTGATCGCGATGAAGCTGAAGCTCGACATCACCCCCGATCTCGTCGCCGCCATGGCCGCCGAGGTGAAGGCCGGCGAAAAGGCCGTGACTGCCGCCATGCGCGAGGCCGGCACCGGGCTCAAGACCGCCTGGCGGGGTCAGATCACCGGCGCAGGGCTCGGACGGCGGCTGGCGAACTCGATCCGCAGCCAGACCTACCCGAAGGCCGGCGAGAGCCTGAACGCCGCGGCTCTGGTCTGGTCGAAGGCCCCGGTCATCGTCGGCGCCCACGACACCGGCCCGCTGATCCGCTCGAAGGACGGGTTCTGGCTGGCGATCCCGACCGAAGCCGCCGGGCGGGGCATGCGCGGCGGCAGGATCACCCCGGGCGAATGGGAGCGGCGCCGTGGGTTGCGCCTCCGCTTCGTCTACCGACGCCGCGGCCCGAGCCTGCTTGTCGCGGAGGGACGACTGAACAGTCGGGGTCTCGGGGTTGCTTCGCGCTCCAAGACGGGCCGTGGGCGCACAACGGTGCCGATCTTCATGCTGGTGCCGCAGGTCAAGTTGCCGAAGCGGCTGGACCTCGCGCGGGATGCAGACCGGGCGTTGGAAAGCGTGCCGGGGTTGATCGTGGCCAACTGGATAGCGGGGCGTCTTCGATGAGATCCTGAAAAGCAAACGTGCTGGCGCCGGCAGCCGGACAAGGTCAGACTGGGCGCCGAACCATGCCGAGCTATGCAATGCCATCAACCGACCGACTGAAACAGGACAACGCCCATCTTTTACGGACGCAACGGCACTTCCGGCGTGCGGCGGACGCGATCACGAATGCCTGGTGCAGCTTCCCGCAGGTTGTCGCGATCGCGGTCATCGGATCGGTTGCCAAGCCCCTGTGGAAGGAGGTGCCGCGTTTCGCCCCGTATCGTCGCCGTGGCATTCCACTCTGGCACGAGTGCAAGGATCTCGACCTCGCTCTGTGGCTCGACGACCTGACCGTCCTCGGCGAGTTGAGGCGCGCGAAGGCGGCGGCGCTGAGGGCCGAGCACGAACGTCAACAGGATTTCGGCGTGGCAGACCATCAGGTCGACGTGTTTCTGTTCGAGCCGGGCAGCGACGCCTATCTCGGCAGGCTCTGTAACTTCAATCGTTGCCCGAAGTCCCGGCCGGAATGCGCCGTACCGGGCTGCGGTGCAACGCCGTTCCTGCGTCAGTTCCCCGAGTTCGAGGTGGATGGCGACATCCTCGCGGGCGTGGAGGGAAGCATGCTCTATACGCGAGCTGACGGCATCCGATGCTCCGCCACGGATTTTCCCGAGGCTGTCGAAAGCGATTGATCCTGCGCTCGCTCTGGTTTCCGGTCGCCTATCTGCGGAACTGGCGCTGAGCGCTCTGCCTCGAGAAATATGCCATGCCAACCCCTCGCGAAACCATCCTCACCGCGCTGCATGCGCGGCTCTCGGCGCTGCCCGCCACTGCGCTCCGCGGCGAGGTGCTGCCCGAGCGCGTTCCGGCCGAGGGGCTGCTGATCCTGCGCGATGGGGTTCCGGGGGAGCCGGAGGTGACGCTGTCGCCGCTGCGCCATCACTACCAGCACCGCGCCGAGATCGAGGCGGTCGTGCAGGGTGCCGACCGTGACGCCGCCTTCGACACGTTGACCGCCAGCATCGGCGCGGCGCTCGCCACCGATCGCACTCTTGGCGGGCTCTGCGACTGGGTGGAGGCGGAAGCGCCGAGGCCAGTCGATTTGCCCATCGAGGGCGCGGCGAGCCTGAAAGCCGCCGTGATCCCGGTGGTCCTGCATTATTCCACGGCCGATCCGCTGGCCTGACCCCGACAACCCCAGGAGAACACCATGGCACGAGCCCAGGGGGCGCGGGCGCAGATGGCGCTTGCGTTCGAGACGACCTATGGAACGCCGCCCGTGAGCGGCTTCACCCGCATGCCCTTCGCCAGCACCTCGCTCGGCGCGGAGCAGCCGCTGCTCAACTCGGAGCTTCTCGGCTATGGCCGCGATCCGCTGGCCCCGGTGAGGGACGCGGTGACCGCCGATGGCGACGTCGTCGTGCCGCTCGACGCCGGGGCCTTCGGATTCTGGCTGAAAGCCGCGTTCGGGCCACCTGCAACGACAGGCACGGCTCCGGGGCCGTTCACGCACGAGTTCCAGTCGGGGTCGTGGACGCTGCCCAGCATGTCGATCGAAACCGGCATGCCGGAGGTGCCGCGCTATGCGATGTATTCCGGCTGCGTGCTCGACCAGATCACCTGGCAGATGCAGCGCTCCGGCCTGCTGACGGCAACTGCGCGACTGGTCGCGCAGGGCGAGACGGTGGGCACGACCACCAGCGCCGGGACACCCGCCGCGCTGGAACTGAAGCGCTTCGGCCATTTCAACGGGTCGATCACGCGGAATGGCTCCGCCCTCGGCAACGTGGTCTCGGCCGAGATCACCTATGCCAACAACCTCGACCGGATCGAGACGATCCGGAGTGATGGCAGGATCGACGGTGCGGACCCCTCCATCGCCGCGCTGACCGGCCGGATCGAGGTCCGCTTCGCCGACCAGACGCTGGTCACGCAGGCCATCAACGGCGAGGCCTGCGAGATGGAGTTCGCCTACGTGCTGCCCTCGGGCGAGAGCTTCACCTTCACCGTGCACGCCGTCTACCTGCCGCGCCCGCGCATCGAGATTTCCGGGCCGCAGGGCGTGCAGGCCACCTTCGACTGGCAGGCCGCGCGCGACAGCGTGGTCGGCCGGATGTGCACCGCCACCCTCGTGAACGATGTGGAGACGTATTGATGCTGACGCTCGATCTGACGAACGCGCCGCGCTGGCACGAGCTTTCGCCCGGCGTGAGGGTGCAGATGCGCCCGCTGACCACCGCGCTGATGGTGGCGACGCGCAGCGATCCGGCCGTGGAAGCCGTGCCCGAGGACGCCTCCGACGAGGAACGCGCCGTTGCCTTCGCCAAGGCGCTGGCGCGCCGGGCGGTGCTCGCCTGGGACGGCATCGGCGACGCGGACGGCAAACCTATCGAGCCAAGCCCCGAGGCCATCGACGCGCTTCTCGATGTCTGGCCGATCTTCGAGGCGTTCCAGCTGACCTATGTCTCGAAGGGCCTGCTGCTGGAACAGGAAAAAAACGCCTCCGCGCCCTCGCCGAATGGTCCTTCGGCGGGGGCGACCGATACTGCGAAGCCTGCGCGAAAGCCTGCCCGGACTGCCCGGCGCGGCTGAACCGTCCGGAAACACCGGAGGGTTGGCAGGTCTGGGACCTGGTCGGCCGTCTCGGCGGCCAACTGCGCGTCCTGCCCGGTGCGGTGATCGGCTGGGACATGTCGGCGGCACTAGCGCTCGGTGACGCCCTCGGCGTGCCGCCGCTCGCCATGGCCGAACTGCTGCCCGTCATCGAAGCGGTGATGGTCGCCAAACTCAACGAACAGATGGATCACTCTCATGGCGGAAAAACGGGTTAGCGTCCGCCTCGCGGCCGTGGGCGGACGGCAGGTGCGCGCCGAGTTGGAAGGCGTGGGCGAGGCCGGGTCGCGCGGCTTCGGACGGCTCAGCCGCGAGATGGAGGCGGCTAATGCCCGGCTCGCGGCCTTCTCGCGCCGGGTTCGCGTGGCCGCCGCGGCCGCCGTCGCCGCTGCCACCGCCGCCGGGGTGGCCATGGTGCGCTCCGGACTCCAGACCGTCGATGCGCAGGCGAAGCTCGCGCAGTCGCTCGGCACTACGGTCGCCTCGATCCAGACGCTCGAGCGCGCGGGCGAACTGGCGGGTGTTTCCATGTCCGGGATCGAACAGGCCACCAAGGATCTGACCCGCCGTCTCAGCCAGGCGGCCGCCGGGACCGGACCGGCCGCCGACGCGCTCGACCGGCTGGGGCTTTCCGCCACCGACCTGATCGCCCTGCCGCTGGACCAGCGCGTCGGCGCGATCAACGCCGCCATCGAGAGCTTCGTGCCTGCCGCCGAACGCGCGGCTGTCGCAGGCCAGCTTTTCGGCGAGGAAGGCTCCATCGCCATGTCGCGGATCGACACCGCGACGCTGCGCCAGGCGACGGAGGACGTTCTTGCCTTCGGCGTCGTCGTGTCGGAGCAGGACGCCGACCAGATCGAGCGGACCAACGACGCGATCTCGCGCCTCGGCCTCATCTGGCGCGGTCTCTCGAACCAGCTGGCCGTCGCTGCGGCACCCGCACTGGAAGCGGTCGCAGATGCGATGGCGTCTGTTGCAAGCCGCACCGGGCCGCTGGGCATCGCGATCCGCGGGCTCTTCGACAACATCGGCCGCCTGACCACCTATGCCGCGACCTTTGCAGCTTTCCTCGCCGGTCGCTGGGTCGCCGGGCTGGCAGCTGCCGCGTTCTCGGTCCGTGGGTTCGCAACCGCGCTCGTCGTGCTGCGCGGGGCGCTGATCCGGACCGGCATCGGGGCGCTGATCGTGGGCGCGGGCGAACTCGTCTACCAGTTCACCCGTCTCGTCTCCGGCGCAGGCGGTTTCGGCGAGGCGATGTCGCTCCTGAAGGACCTCGCGGTCGAGGTCTGGGAGCGGATCCGCATGGGCGCGGCGGCGGCGGGCGCTGCGGCCACGGCGATGTTCTTCGACCTGAAGGCCGACGCCGCCTCGGGCATGCAGAGCGCCATCGAGAGCATGGTGGGTTTCGGCAACACGGCCGCGAACACGTTCGAGGGCGCCTATGAGGCGATCAAGGCGATCTGGGGCCTGCTGCCCGCCGCCATCGGCGATCTGGCGTTCCAGGCGGCCAACAGCCTGGTCGACGGCGTCGAGGCGATGCTGAACGGCGTGGTCTCGCGCATCAACGGCTTCATCGGCGGCATCAATCAAGGGCTCGAAGCGCTCGGGTCGGAGCGCCGCATCTCGCTGGTGCCCGACCTCGACCTCGGCGAGATCGAGAACCGCTTCGAGGGCGCGGCCAATGCCGCCACGACAGCTGCGCAGGCGGCGTTCGACCGGGCCTTCGAGGACAACCCGCTCACTGCGCCCGATCTCGGTCTGACCGAGGCGGCGAGCAGGGCGCTCGAGTCCGCGAACCTTTATCGCGGCGCGGCGCGCGATCTGGCCGAAGGGGCCCGCGCGCCCCTCGAAAGCTGGCAGGCCCTGCGCGATGCCGTGCGCAGCACCGACGGGGCGAGCGCGGATGCGCTGACCGAGGCCACCGGTGCGGCCGAGCGGCTGGAAACGGCGCTCGGCGATGCCAGACGTGCCGCCGCGGGAGCCGGTGCGGCTGCAGGGGCTGCAGCTGCGGCAGCGGAGCCCGCGACTGAGGCTGCCGTCACCGGCTGGCAGGCGGTCACGTCTGCGCTCTCCGACTATGCCAGCAAGGCCCGCGACATCGGCGGCGATATCGGCCAGAGCCTCGTCGGCGCCTTCCAGTCGGCGGAGAACGCGGTGGGCCAGTTCGTGAAGACAGGCAAGCTGAACTTCCGCGATCTTGTCACCTCGCTGCTCGCCGACCTCGCTCAGCTCGCGGCGCGGCGGTTCATCCTCGGGCCGATCGCCAATGCGCTCTCCGGCGTGTTTTCTGGGGCGGGCGGTATCTTTGCCAACGTCCTGCATGCGGGCGGGATGGTGGGATCGGCCGGACCCTCGCGGATGGTCCCGGCCATGGCCTTCGCCGCCGCGCCTCGGATGCATGGCGGCGGCATGGCGGGGCTACGCCACGACGAAGTGCCCGCGATCCTGCAGCGCGGCGAGCGGGTTCTGTCGCGGCGGGAGGCGCAGACGTACGGCGGAGGCGGCGGGGTCAACGTCACCATCATGGCCCGCGACGCCGAGAGCTTCCGGCAATCGCGAACGCAGGTGGCGGCCGACATCGCCCGCGCCGTCTCGCTCGGGCGGAGGGGCATGTGATGGCGTTCCACGAGGTCCGTTTTCCCGACAATATCAGCCGCGGCGCGCGGGGCGGGCCCGAGCGGCGCACGCAGATCGTCGAGCTCGCCTCGGGCGACGAGGAACGCAACGCCAGTTGGGCCAATTCGCGCCGCCACTACGACGTCGCCTATGGCATCCGCCGCGCCGATGATCTCGCCGCCGTCGTCGCCTTCTTCGAGGCACGGAATGGGCGGCTGCATGGCTTCCGGTTCAAGGACTGGGGCGATCACAAGTCCTGCCTGCCGTCCCAGACGCCAGCGCCGACCGATCAGGCGATCGGCACCGGCGACGGCACGACGAGCGCCTTCCAGCTGGTGAAGCGCTACACCTCAGGCGCGCAAACCTGGACGCGCGCCATCGCCAAGCCGGTCGCCGGGACCGTGCGCATCGCGCTGGCGGGCGTCGAGCAGCTCTCCGGCTGGTCGGTCGACACCACGACCGGCGTGGTCACCTTCAGCACCGCGCCGGGATCGGGCGTCGCCATCACCGCGGGGTTCGAGTTCGACGTGCCCGTCCGCTTCGACACCGACGCGCTGGACGTGACGCTCGACCTCGAGCGGCTCGGCTCGATCACCTCCATTCCGCTTCTGGAGATCCGGCGATGAACGATACCGGCAGCTTTGTCGCGGCCGTGTTGCGCGAGCTTGCTGCCTCGACGGCGGTGATCCTCGCCGCCTGGGGCGCGCTTGGCGGTGCGACCAACGCGCTGACCACGAAGATGCGCCTGCGCGACGCGCTGCGCCACATCCTGCTCGGCGGGCTGATCGCGGCCGGGATGGGCAGCCTCTCGATGGCTGTCATCACCTCCTGGCTTAACCTGCCTCCGCAAGCGATCCCGGCCGGGGGCGCGGCGGGGTCGGCGGCCTACCTGGTGGGCGTCTTCGGCCCGGCGGTGATCGAGCTGGTGCTTGCGCGGCTGCGCGCGGCGCGGGAGGGGCGCGATGACTGAGCTCACCCGCGTTCTGCGCGGCCTTCGCCGGCTGACCGACGACCCGCGCGAGGCCTTCACCCACCGCCTGCGCATCGGCCTCGCGGTGGCGGCGCTGATCCTGATCCTCTCGCTCCTGAGGTAATCCCATGCAGATGACAGACCGGGGCCTCGTGGCCCTTGCCCGGCACGAAGGCATCGTGCCCGGACCCTACCGCGATGCCACCGGCACCTGGACCTTCGGCATCGGCCACACGGCCGCAGCCAGGCCGCCCGATCCGGGTGCGATGCCGCGCGGTATGCCCGACGATCTGGAGGCAGGGATCCGCGAGGCGTTCCGGGTCTTCCGCGCCGATCTTGCGCACTACGAGGCGGATGTCCGGCGCGCCGTGACGGTGCCGCTCAAGCCGCATGAGTTCGATGCGCTGGTCTCGTTTCACTACAACACCGGCGGCATCGCCCGCGCGGCACTGACCCGGCACCTCAATGCCGGCAATCGCGTTGCAGCCGCCAACGCGTTTCTGAACTGGCGGCGGCCAGCCTCGATCATCCCGCGCCGCGAGGCTGAGCGCGACCTGTTCCGCCATGGCCGCTATCCCGGCGGCACGATCCCGGTCTGGTCGGTGGACTGCGCGGGCCGGGTGGACTTCTCGCAACCGATCCGCCGACTGACCGAGACGCAAGCGCTGGCGCTGCTGCACCCGGCAAAGACTGTGCCACCGCCCAGTTCCGCACCCACCTCTGAAAAACCGACCAGATGGCTCGCCCGCCTGATCACCCTTGTCTCCAGCTTGATCCGGAGGACCTGATCCATGCGCTACATTCGCCCCAACTCCTTGACCTGGTGGGCGGGACTGCTCGCCTTGCTCACCGGCATCGCCTCGCTCGCGATGCCCGCCACCGGACCGCTCGGGGAACTGCCCCGGCTCGTCGCGCTGCTTGCCGGCTCCGGCGATGCCTCGCCCGCGGGGCTCATGTTCCTCGGTCTTGGCCTGATCGGCCTGCGCGACCGGATCGAGCGCGGGTTCCGCGGGGATGACTGAAATTCTGATCTGGGGAATAGGCGCGCTGGCGGCTTTGGGCGGGACTGTCCTCGGCCGCCTCTGGGGGCGGCTGGAAGGGAAGCGCGCAGGTAAACGGGAGGCGGAACGCGATGCACAACGCAATCAGACAAAGCGGATGGAACGCGGGCGCGAGGCGGTGCGCGACGGCCGCGGCGCTGGCGATCCTGCTGACCGGCTGCGGCGCAACGACGGTCTCTGGTGACGCGGGCTGCGCCTCCTATGTCGAGGCGTGCCTTGCCCGACCGCCTGTGGAGACGGTGGTCGAAATGCCCGCCACATGGGCAGGCTGGGTCGCCGATCTCGACGACCGCATGACGGGAACCTGCCGATGAAATCCCTCTCTCCGGAACTGCAGGCCCATCTCGACGAGGGCACGACCACGCTCGCCTGGGTGTGGCGGATCACCCGCGCGGACGGCCAGGTGTTCGGCTTCACCGACCACGACCGGACGCTGAGCTTCGATGGCACCGACTTTGAGCCGGAAAGCGGCCTGACCGCCTCAGAAGTCCGCTCGGGATCGGACCTCTCGGTCGATGCGCAGGACGCCGAGGGGGTGCTGACCTCCGACCGGATCACCGAGACCGACATCCTCGATGGCCGCTGGGACAACGCGGAGGTCGAGGTCTGGCGGGTGAACTGGGCCGACAAGGGCCAGCGCGTGCTGATGCGGCGCGGTGCCATCGGCCAGATCCGGCGCGGGCGGCTCGCCTTCGTCGCCGAGGTGCGCTCGCTCGCCCATGTGCTGGGCCAGACGGTCGGGCGGACCTTCCAGGCAACCTGCGATGCAGCACTCGGCGATGCACGCTGCGGTGTCGATCTGGAGGACCCGGCCTACAAAGGGACGGGCGCCGTCATCGATCTCTTGCGCGACCGGGCCTTCACCGCTTCGGGCCTAGGCGGGTTCGAGGCCGGCTGGTTCACCTTCGGGACCATCGAATGGACCAGCGGCGCCAATGCCGGGCGGCGTGCAGAGATCGTCGCGCATGACCTGACCGACGGCATCGCCGTGCTGACGCTGCTCGAAGCGCCAGTGAGGCCCATCGCCGGGGGAGATGGTCTTATCGTCCGCGCGGGCTGCGACAAGCGCATTGAGACCTGTGGCACGAAGTTCGCCAATGTCGCCAGTTTCCGGGGCTTCCCGCATATCCCCGGCCAGGATGCCGTTCTCCGTTACGCGACGAAGGACGGCGGGCACGACGGGAGCGTGCTGTGAGAGCCGCCGATCCGGAGCGGGTGATCGCGGCGGCGCGGTCGTGGCTCGGCACGCCCTATCACGACCAGGCCAGCCTGCGCGGCGTGGGCTGCGACTGCCTCGGACTGGCCCGGGGCGTCTGGCGCGAGGCCGTGGGCCCCGAACCGTTCCCGATCCCGCCCTACAGCCGGGACTGGGGCGAGACCGGACCGCGCGAGGTTCTGGCCGAGGGCGCGCGCGCCATGATGATCGAGGCGCCGCCTGCCGACGCTGGCCCCGGCGCGCTGGTGCTCTTCCGCATGAGGCCACGCGCTATCGCAAAGCATGTCGGGATCCTCACTGCGCCCGACATCTTCCTCCACGCCTATGAGCGGCTCGGCGTGATCGAGGAACCGCTCACCCCATCCTGGCGGCGACGCATCGCCTTCGCCTTCCTGTTTCCCCAACGCTGAGGCCCGACCATGGCAACGCTCGTCCTCGGTGCCGCTGGCGCCGCCATTGGCGGTTCGATCGGCGGCGCGATCCTTGGCGTCAGCGCCGCGACCATCGGCGGCTTCATCGGCTCCAGCATCGGCTCGGTGGTCGACAGCTGGATCATCTCGTCGCTGGCGCCCACGCAGCGCATCGAGGGCGCGCGTCTCGACACGCTGCGCATCACCTCGGCCACCGAGGGCGCGGTGATCCCGCGGCTCTACGGTCGCATGCGGATGGGCGGCAACATCATCTGGGCGACCGATTTCCGCGAGGAGACCACGACCACCACCCAAGGCGGCGGCAAGGGCGGCGGGGGCGGCAAGGTCAAGACAACCGAGTATCTCTACTACGCGAGCTTCGCGGTCGCGCTCTGCGAGGGTCCGATCACCGGGATCGGCCGCATCTGGGCCGACGGCAAGCCAATGGACCTCTCTGGCGTCACCTGGCGCTGGTATCCGGGCGACGAGGCGCAGACGGCGGACCCGTTCATCGCGGCCAGGATGGGCGCGGCCAACACCCCCGCCTATCGGGGCACCGCCTATGTGGTCTTCGAGGAGCTGGCGCTCTCGACCTACGGCAACCGCCTGCCGCAGCTCTCCTTCGAGGTGTTCCGGCCGCTCGCCGACCCCGACACGGCCGAGGGCTTGACGCAGGCCGTCACCATGATCCCGGCCTCGGGCGAGTTCACCTATGCCACGCAGGCCATCCGCAAGACCGATGGCGGCGCGACGGTGCCCGAGAACCTGAACGCGCTGCCGGATGCCACCGACATCGTGGTGGCGCTCGACCGGCTGCAGGCGATGGTTCCAGCGGTCGAGAGCGTCAGCCTCGTCGTCGCCTGGTTCGGCGACGATCTGCGTGCGGGATCCTGCAAGGTGCGGCCGGGCGTCGAGGTGTCCGCCAAATCGACCACGCCTATGTCCTGGTCGGTCAACGGTGTCAGCCGCGTCAATGCCTTCCTCGTCAGCCGCGACGATCAGGATCGCCCGGTCTATGGCGGCACGCCGTCGGACTTCGCCGTCGTGCAGTCGATCCAGGAGATGAAGGCGCGCGGGCTGCGGGTGACCTTCTATCCCTTTATCCTGATGGATGTGCCGCCCGGCAACTCGCTGCCGAACCCGTATTCCGACAACGCCGCCGAGACCGGCCAGCCCGCATTCCCTTGGCGCGGCCGGATCACCTGTTCGCCCGCGGCGGGCCATGCCGGAACTGTGGACAAGACGGCCGCCGCCACGGCGCAGGTTTCGGCACTGTTCGGCACGGCGACGCCCGCGAACTTCAGCGTCTCCGGCCAGTCGGTCATCTGGACCGGCCAATCGGGCGATTGGGGCCTGCGGCGGATGGTGCTGCATTACGCCCACCTCTGCGTGGCCGCAGGCGGCGTGGACGCCTTCCTGATCGGCACCGAGATGCCGGGGCTCACCACCATCCGCTCGGGCGTATCCACCTATCCGGCCGTGCAGGCCTATCGGGATCTGCTCGCGGATGTGCGCTCGATCCTCGGGTCCGGCACGAAGATCGGCTATGCCGCCGACTGGAGCGAGTATTTCGGGCACCAGCCGGGTGACGGATCGGGCGACGTGTTCTTTCACCTCGATCCGCTCTGGGCCGATCCGGAGATCGATTTTGTCGGGATCGACAACTACATGCCGCTGTCGGACTGGCGGGACGGGTTCGACCATCTCGACGCCGCCGATAGCTGGCCCGCGATCTACGATCGGGCGTATCTGCAGGCGAACATCGCGGGTGGCGAAGGCTTCGACTGGTTCTACGCCAGCGCCGCCGATCGGTCGGCTCAGGTGCGAACGCCGATCACCGATGGTGCAGCGGGAAAGCCGTGGGTCTTCCGCTACAAGGATCTGCGCGCCTGGTGGTCGAACCAGCATTACAACCGCCCGGGCGGGGTGGAGAGCGCGACGCCGACGGCATGGGTCCCGCAGTCGAAGCCGATCCGGTTCACCGAACTCGGCTGCCCCGCCATCGATCGTGGCACCAACCAGCCCAACGTCTTCTTCGATCCGAAGTCCTCCGAGAGCTTCACGCCACATTTCTCACGGGGCTGGCGCGACGATGCGATCCAGCGCGCCTATCTCGAGGCGAGCTATCTCTGGTGGGGCGAGGCTGCGAACAATCCGGTGTCCTCAGTCTATGGCGACCGGATGGTTCATGTCCCGGAATGCGCCGCCTGGACCTGGGATGCACGGCCCTATCCGTTCTTCCCGGAACTGACCGGCGTCTGGACCGACGGTCCGAACTGGCGGCTCGGCCACTGGCTGACCGGACGCCTTGGCGCGGTCTCGCTGGCCGCCCTCGTGCGGCACCTCTGCCTGCGGGCAGGCATGCCCGAGGATCGGATTGATGTCTCCGGGCTCTGGGGCGCGGTCGAGGGATATGTCATCGGCGCACTGGAAAGCCCACGCGCCTCCATCACCACGCTGTCGCGGCATTTTGGTTTCGACGCCGTGGAGACCGAAGGGATCATTCGTTTCGTGATGCGTGGCCGGGCGTCGGTCTCGACCATCGACCCCGATCACCTCGTAGCTACCCGCGAGGGTGACGTGCTGGAACTGACCCGCAGCCAGGAAACCGAGCTGCCGCAGGCGCTGAAGTGGCAGCTGGCCCGCGCCGACGAGGACTACGACGCCGCACTGGTCGAGGCGCAGCGCATCACGGTCGACACGACGCGGATCACATCGGAGAGCTTTCCGATGGCGGTGCCGCCCGAAGAGGCGGAACGCCGCTGCCGTCGTGCGCTGATGGAAGCTTGGACGGGCCGCGAGAGTGCCACCTTCCGCCTGCCACCGTCGCGGTTGGCGCTCGATCCTGCCGATGTGGTGACGCTGGAACATGACGGCCGGTCCATCACGCTGCGGCTCACCTCAATCGCAGATGCCGACGCGCGTGGTATTGAGGCGGTGCGCCAGGACCGCGAGGCCTATGACCTGCCGCCGGGGGAGCCGCGACCCACGTCGTTGTCGAAGGCCGTGGTGTTCGGCGCGCCCGAGGTCGTGCTGCTGGACCTGCCGCAACTGAGTGAGGATCAGCCTGCGCATCGTCCCTTCGTCGCAGCCCATGCCGTTCCATGGCCCGGCGAGATGGCGGTGTTCCGCAGCGGCTCGTCCGATGGCTTCGAGCTGCTGACCACCTTCGGCGGTCGGGCACGGATCGGCGTCCTGGTTTCGGATTTCTGGCCGGGACCGACCTCACGCTTCGATCTCGGCAACGTGCTGGTGGTAGACCTGCTTTCGGGCACGCTGGAGAGCGTCACCGATCTGGCGCTGTTCGGCGGCGCCAATGCACTCGCCGTCGAGAGCGCACCAGGCATCTGGGAAATCGTGCAGGCGGGGGCGGCCGAGTTGCTAGCGCCCGGCCGGTATCGTCTGACCCGGCTCTTGCGCGGGCAGCGCGGAACGGAAGGCGCCATGGGCAATCCGGCGCCCGCTGGCGCGCGGGTGATGGTGCTGGACGAGAGCCTCGCATCGCTGCCGATCGCCGAAGCCGATCTCGGGATTCCCTGGAACTGGCGCATCGGCCCGGCAAGCCGACCGGTCAGCGATGAGACCTATGTTGCCACGAGCTTCACGCCCGAGGGCGTGGGGCTCCGGCCGTTCTCGGTCGCTCATGTCGAGCAGCCATGGCGAAAGCCCCAGACGCCGGGCGATCTCACGATCCACTGGACGCGCCGTTCGCGATCCCTCTCGGCCGACAACTGGGGCGCCGGCGAGGTGCCGCTCGCCGAGGAGGTCGAAGCCTATGAGGTCGAGATCCTCGACGGCCCGGCCGTCAAGCGAACCTTGGCCGCCGCCAGCACCAGCGTGGTCTACACCGCCGCCCAGCAGTCCGCAGACTGGGGCGCGCCGCTCGGGTCTGGCGACACGCTGACCGTCCGCATCTTCCAGCTCTCCGCCCTCGTGGGGCGGGGCGCGCCCAAGACCGTCACGCTGATACTCTGAAGGCCATCCCATGTCCGACGCCACGACCCATCTCCTGCTGCCCTACATCCTGGCGGCGCAGGCCCAGAAGCACGTCACCCACAACGAGGCGCTGCGGATCCTCGACGGACTCGTCCAGCTCTCGGTCCTCGACCGCGACCTGACGGCACCGCCCGGCAGTCCCGCCGATGGCGATCGCTACATCGTCGCCTCGGGCGCGACGGGCGACTGGGCGGGCTGGGACCTGAACGTGGCGCTGTTCACGGACGGCGCGTGGCTGCGCCTGCCGCCACGGACCGGCTGGCGGGCGTGGGTCGAGGACGAGGGCCTGTTGCTGGTCTACGACGGGTCCGGCTGGGTCGGGACCACGCCGGACGCGCTGCAGAACCTCGCGCTGCTGGGGCTCGGGACCACCGCAGATGCGTCGAACCCGTTCTCGGCCAAGCTCAACGCCGCGCTCTGGACCGCGAAGACCGTGGCCGAGGGCGGCACCGGCGATCTGTTCTACACCATGAACAAGGAGGCCGCTGGCGACGATCTCGGGCTGACGCTGCAGACCGGCTTCGTGACCAAGGCGCTGCTGGGCCTCTTTGGCTCCGACCGGTTCCGCCTCGCAGTCTCCGCCGACGGCAGCACCTTCTTCGACGGGCTGAGCGTGGACAACGCCACTGGCATCGTCGACCAGCCCCGGCTGCCCCGGTTCAAGGCCTACACCAACTACGACAACTATGTCGGCGTCGGAACCTGGACGAAGATCGGTCTGAACAACACCGACTACAACGACCAAGGCGGGTTTGACGCGGCGAACAACCATTTCGTGGCGCCCGTGGACGGCACCTACCTCTTCGGCGCGACGCTGCTCTACAAGGTGAACGCCAGCACCTCGGCGCGGATGAGTGGGCGGCTTGTCCTGAACGGCACGACTGAGATCCGTGGCTCGTCCGGCGAGATCAGCGGCGCGCATGTCTCCGAGGCGACGGCGCTCTGGCTTCAGACGGTGGCCGCGCTCACCGCCGGCGACACGGTCGAGCTGCAGGGCAATTTCCGCGCGGCGGATGGGTACTTCGCCGCCGACCAGACGTCCTTTTGGGGCTGCAAGATCGGCTGAGGGAGGCACGCAGACTTTGTTCTCTGCGGCAAGCTGCACGCCGCTAGCGTGCTGGCGTTTCATCAGGGGGCGTCTGGCCCTCGAACTGACCAGTAAGTCTGAGAAGTTGCCGACGAAAGGCCGCGCCGTCTGCTGCGAGATCCACTGTGGCGAAACGAATGAGATGTCCGTGCACAGAAATGGCTTCGTCCATCGCTTCGCCGATCGCTGGGTGCAGCAGCACGCCCTCGGCGCGGTCCGCCAGCGCATCGCCCCGACCTGTCTGGGAACGGAGATAAGCGTAGACTTGGTAAATGTATCCGCTTCGCAGCGTCGCCTCGCGCCGCCAGCCCGCAGTTACGATCCCGGTGAACTTGGTATCGATTACGATGCGCCGCGCCGCCACCACATCGTCGAGCACAATATCGGTCTGCATGCCCGGCAGAATGTCCCGCGCGCCCCCGCTGCACCAATCGAGCGGCCAGTCGAGGAGGCTGCCAGTTCGCACATGCCATCGCTCTGGCGGCAAGACAGTCCGGTAGAACCCGCCGACTGCACGTTCGAACAGTCGCCGCGCCCACTGCTCCTCTCGATCCGGCATCGGCAGGGGCCGTGGACCCGCCCGTTCAGTCGGCAAAACAAGGTCCATAGCGAGGATCGCGGCCGCCAGCATCTGTTGATCTGCGGCGTCATGGCGGCCGATGCGATCGGCGCTGAGCTCGGCTCGCGACGGCATCGCTCCAGCGACGCCGATCGCCTGCATGTCCGCCGCCAGCCGTCGGCAGCGATGGCGGAGCTCGGGGCGTGCGACTAGTCGCGCCACCGCCTCGAGCGCGCCTCGAACGAAGCGGTTGCGGGGCGTGTCGACGCTGAGCTCGTTGAAACGGCACGCCACGGCGCCTCGCGCAAGCAGCTGTCGGCGCTCGGTGCGCAGGATGTCGATCCGACCTCGGACCCGGGAGAGATCGGCGCAGCGCTGACGGTAGCCGAGGCTCAGCTGTCGACGTTGGCGCTCCTCGACTGCCTGCGCCAATAGCTCGGCGACGAGATCGGCGATCTCGTCCGGGTTGCGCTCGACGTCGACACGTGTGCGGCCCGATGTCCGGAACAGGTCCGAGGCGTAAAGCATCAGGAGCCAGATGTTGCGTACCGGGATGCGACCGATGAATCCTGCCGCAGCGGTCTCGGCCGCAACGTCGGCGACGGCGATCACCATCCCTGCAAAAGCCGGTCGAGAGCCTCGCGTGCTGATTTCGGGGCGTCGAACCAGTATTCGTCGAGCAGCGGACCGATTTCTGTCTCCGCGACCTGGCGGAACCATTCGCGCGTGGCGCCCGGTTCCAGCTTCGCCGTCGGCGTGACGTAGCTGTGCCCGATCTCGAACTGGCGGCCGAACGCCTCGGCAATCTGCGCGTTCAGCGCGAGGATGCGCCGCTCGATGTCATCGACAAGGGCGGGGTCGACGCCACCCTTCTCTGTCACCCATCGCCGCCAGGCAGGCCCGAGCCTCGGCTCAAGCCCGACGAAGGCAAAGCGCCTGCGGAACGCGAGATCGACCAGCGCCAGCGAGCGGTCGGCGATGTTCATCGTGCCGATGACAAAGAGATTCTCGGGGACATGGACCGGGCGGCGGATGCCGTCGGCATCGGGATAGCAGAGCTCGAGCGCCTCGCGCGGCGTGCGTTTGCCCGCCTCAAGCAGGGTCAGCAGCTCGCCGAAGATCTGCGCGGGGTTTCCGCGGTTGATCTCTTCGATGATTACGACGAAGCGGGCTTCTGGCCGGCTCAGCGCCGCGCGGATAGCCTCCATGAAGACGCCGTCGGCAAGGGTCAGCTTGCCATCGCCGCTCGGACGCCATCCGCGCACGAAATCCTCGTAGGAGAGGTTTGGGTGAAACTGGACCGCGCGGACGCGCGCCTCGTCGCGTTCCCCCATCAGTGCGAAGGCGAGGCGCTTGGCCATCCAAGTCTTGCCCGTTCCCGGCGATCCCTGCAGAATCAGGTTCTTGCGCGTGCTCAAGCGCTCCAGCAGGCGGTCGATCTCCCCGCGCTCCAGAAAACAGCCCTCGCGCAGGATGTCGTCAACATCGTATGGCACAGCTGGCGCTGGCGTCTGGACCGGATCGACGACAGCCGCATCTTCTTCGTCCTCATTGGTCGCCGCACCGTCTTGGTCAGCTTCGGCCTTAGAATCTTCAGGCCCCTTGTAGTGCCATGCGGCCAGCGACAGTTCGGGGAAGCTGTGGACCGGATAGCTGTCCTCAGAAAAGCGCGCCTTCAGGTCGTCCACCAGCTTGAGATAGGTCGCGCCACTGCACGGTTTCTGCGGCCCTATCGTCGGAATCCGCATCTGCAGCCGGCCGGTGAGGAACGAGCGCGAGTTGCTGTCGAGGGTTGGGAACTCCCACGGATGCGACCAGTAGAGCCCGGTCGAGAGGTTCCATGAGGCGCCCCAAACGTCGATCGCCGCGTCGTAGCCAGCGATGAATTGGTCCCGCTGATCGGGCTGATCAGATTCCACCAGCGCTGCCGCGGCAGCGAACAGGTCCCATAG
Organism: Oceanicella actignis; assembly: GCF_900111545.1. Taxonomy (NCBI): domain Bacteria; kingdom Pseudomonadati; phylum Pseudomonadota; class Alphaproteobacteria; order Rhodobacterales; family Paracoccaceae; genus Oceanicella; species Oceanicella actignis. The sequence goes on along the minus strand of NZ_FOHL01000008.1, from coordinate 148,300 downwards.
CTTGTCGATGTCGCCTTCGCCGCGCTTGTCGCCGTATCTGAAGAACCAGGACCGCTGGTTGTTGAGGACCGGAATGCCCTCGAAGGAGTTCGGCGGCTCCTCCTCCACGCCGATCAGCTTGGCCAGCGCTCCCGCTATCGCGCGCCGATTGGCGTCGGTCATGGATCGGTTGAACGTGCCCATCGCTGTGAAAGGGCAAATGTCGCGCAGTGGACCAGTACCACCTTCCGGGTAGCGGTCCTGGAGATACCCTAGCCCCGCCATCTCTTGCGCGATTGCATGTATGCCTTCGATTAAGGGCTTACGGTCTGCCCGATAATCCAGAAGCTTTGCTGCAACAGCGCTGTAGAAGACTGTCCAGCGGAAACGCTGCTCGCCGTCCGCGTCGCCGAACCGCTCCCGCCAGAACGGTTCGTTCCGGAACCGGTCGAGGTCTTGCGGCCGGCCGTCGAACGCGAAGGCGAGGAGGCCATCCTCCATCCAGCCGCCAGGCTTGACCCGCCAAACCGTTGCGCGGTTCGTGTAGAAGTACCATTCGCGGGGCGGCGAGACCGGCGTCCAGTCGACCTGCACACGCTTACCGTCGTCGAGATTTGCAGTGATCGTGCCGACCGCCTTGATTGCCATCACTGAGACGGTGGCGCCGCGGTTGTCGAACGGCAGCTCACGCTTGCGGGTATAGGATGATTTGATCGCGATCCGGTCGCCCGGCCGCATCGCGCGCACGAGATCGCCATACTTGCCGTCTTCGTAGCCGTTTTCCCAGACGCCTTCGGCGAGAAATCTAGGCGTCTGGTCCTCGGTACGATTATACGCGGCGCCGACAAACCAGCTGGGCCTGATGTTTAAGGTTTCCGACATTCCCCAAAATCCTGTCTACGCCGCCATGCGATTTATTATCCAAGCGACATAGGTGTCTTTTCGATCCTCCATGAACAGAACATGCATATCCTCCAATTCATGGATCGTCTTGCCCCAGTTCAGCTTACCGAACCGTGTTGGTGTGACGATAAAGCTGTTCAGTATGACGTTGTCGCTGGCGAGCCTTGCCTGGATGCCCTTGATGACCTGATGGAACTCAATCTTCTTGTGGCCAGGGCCTTCATGCTGGAGGCCATGTGGCTCGACGAAAGCCAAGTGCTGTCTGCCGTCCTTCACAAGCCATAGAAGGAAGTCAGGATAGAAATTTCCTGCCTCAAAGAAGCCCACCCCGCGCCCGCGGCTCTCATTGCGAAGCAAGAATAATTCAATTCCTTCCGCCGCCAGCCGTGCTTGATCCTTTTCGATGAAGAGGCGCATATCATCCAGGAACTGGAATTCACTCTCATTCAATGAAACCGGTGCAATCTGGATTCTGCTTCCCTTGGCCGCATGAAGCACGGGCTCGTAGAGATGCGTGCCAAACAGGCAGCCTTTCAAGTCGCCAGCACGCAACACTCCGGCTTTTCGAGCGGATATCTCGCCGATGAGGTTCTGGATGTCTTTAATGAGCGCGGTTTCGCTGGCATCGACGATTAGCTGGTATTCGTCCGCTTCAGGCAGGCTTCCGTCACCGGCTTCGATCTCACGGAGTTCAAGGCGTGGCTCGATGAAGGCTGCCTTGCAATAGTTGTAGTACTCTTCCGAGAATTTCTGCAGCAGCTCCGCCGCCATCTCCTGCCAGAGCGTGACGTTTCCAAAATCCGAGAACTCCATCTTACCCGAAGGCACGATGACCTTGTACCAGGTCCGGTCAATGAGCAGCGTCCTGATCATGGACTTGGAAATGTTGAGATTGTGCCATGTGCGCTCACGCTTGAATTTCTCAAGACGGAAGAAAAGATCATCGTAGTCCAAGAAGTCCAGGTGGCCATCTTCGAAAACGGTCTCCTCTTTGGTGCCCAGCTTGCTGTCCCTCTTGGACTCGAGAGACTGGATGCGGGGGTACCAATCTATCGTGACGCCCTTTTGGCGTATCTTTTCCGGGACCAACGTCAGGGCCGGCACAGCGCCATCCCTCTTGAAATCATACTCGCGACCGTCACCGCGCTTCTTTCGGGGGCGCAGCACCTTGAGACGCCGCCCGAAGTCGTAGGTGACCGTCAGCGGAACTGTGAAGACCTGCTTCTGATCGTTGCGGGGCAGCTCTTCTTCTTCGAGGAACTTCCGGAACCGCTCCATGAAGTCAGCCTCGATCCCGAAGACATTCAGGGTCTCGACGTACTGTATGAGTTCCGGTTGATGGGTGGGGGTGGCGAAGCCACTGCGCTGGAGCGACCAGTCATACCCTTTTAGGCGGACGCCACGCCCGAAAAGCTGGATAATCTGCGCACCTTCGCTCTTGCCGACATGCATCAGACCAAGGGTGCTGACGCGCCAGCAATCCCAGCCCTCGACAAAGCGTTTGGAACCGATGAGCAGATTGACCGGGGAACTGGACAGGTTGATTTGCCCGAACATCGTCTCGGCAAACTCGGATTCCAAGACCGCGACGTTGTCGAACTCCTGCTCAGCAATATGGGTCGCCAAGCCAGATGCGTCGCCGACGTTGATGAGCCCGAACGGCTTCTCGGCCTGTCCGACGCGTAGCATAATCTCGTTCTCGTCGCCCTTGATCCGGGCAATCAACAACTCACCACCGGCCCGGTTCTGAAAGAGCTTTTCGAGGATGTCGCGGAACAGGTCGCCGGGCTTCCAGCCCTCCCGACGCATGAGCTGCTGCAGGTAGACGAAACCGCCGGCGAAGATGTCGCCGCCGTTCTCATCCAGGAGACCGGTCTCCTGAGCTTTACCGGTGAGGATCCGCTCGATTTCGGCGGCCGACGTACCCTCGCTCTTAAGGAACTTCGCGATGAAGGCGAGGATCTTGCCTACGTCAGAAACTGTGGCCTTCTCGGCCTTGGATCCGGTGGCCTTGGTCACGCTGGAACCGACGAAAACCCAGAGAGGCTTTTCGATGTTGTAAGGGGAATAGAGTGTCTGCTTGTCCTCGTAGAGCTTCAGCTGCTGATAGAAGCTCAGGAGGCACGCCGTGAGGTAGGAGAACTCAAGCTGGGAGAAGGTCCGCGGAAGGTTGAAGATGCGGTAATCCTTGCCGTAGCCGTCCTCGTAGAAATACCGATACGAATAGTCGAACAGGATCGTCTTCGCGTAGGATGCCTCGATGTCGGAGCGCTTTGCGGCAGTGACAGCCTCCTTCAGCGTCGCCGAATACTCGAAGACGAAACCCTTCTCCGACAGGCGGGCGCGGCTTCGGAACCAGCCGCGCTCTTCCTGGCTTCCCATCCCGCGATGAGCTTCGTCGACAAGCAGCAGGTTTTGGTCGCCCAGATTGCGCGTCGCGATGACGTTGGGCCCGTCGGTGTCTCCGAGCTTGGTCACCTCGGTGAAGTCCACCTGGCGCAGCCCGTTCTTGCCCGAGGACAGCAGGTCGCCGCTGTCGGTGAGCAGGCGCGACGCAACGATGTTGCTGCCCTTCATCTCGCGCGCGTGCTGCAGGGAAAGTTGCTCGTTCGGAGTGATCAGCACCGTCCGCGTCAGGTCGTGCTTGAGTGGCGACTTCGAAGCGTAGTGCCGGAATTGCAGGAAGTTGACGTGCATCAGCAGCGTCTTCCCCGAGCCGGTGGCGTTCTGCAGGCAGAGCTTGTTAAGATCGTCGAGCTCGTAGGGCGTGATCCCCGTCTCGTATCCCTCATCGGTCCAGTACTCGTTGAAGCTTTCGACGTAGGCGTTCAGCGAATCCAGCAGCGCCGCGCGGTCGGCGAAGAACCGGTCGAGATAGATCTCGGCGAACAGCAGCGAGAGCCACTGGTAGTACTTCCAGACGATCGGCCGGTCACGCTTCTCGTTGATCGCCAGCGTGTGGCTGACGATGTTGTGCTCGTAGCGCAGCAGGTCGGCCCGCGTGATCTGGGCGCCCGCCTGCAGGTGAACGTCCAGCGCCTTGTAGAAGTGGTGCAGGTTCTCGGCCGTCATGCCCTCCGGTGCGTCCTTCACCGTCTTGGCCAGCGGCTGTACCGGCCGCAGGGTGCGCTTGCCGTCCTTGTGGTCCTTCAGCGGGTCGAATCCGAACAGGCTGACGATCCACTGGTTCAGCACCAGCTTGTGGCCGAAGGGGAGCGGCTTGATCTTGGATTTGGGCTTTCTCGCCATCGCTCAGCCCTCCACATCCCACATCGCCTGATGGAAGGCTTCCTCGATCAGGCGCACCTTCCAGGTCTCCTCGTCCCGGCGGAGGTTGGGCAGGTTGTTGGAGCCGTTCACGTAGATCACGTCGAACTCGGTGTCCTGCGCGGAGAGGCGATACTTCCGGAACCACTCGTCCAGCATCAGGTTGTCCTGCTCAAGATCGCCGGTCAGCTTGCGCCAGACGACCAGCGCCTTCTCCCGGTCGTTGTGATCGCCCGGGGTCCGCAGGGTGTAGCCCTCGACCTTGCGGAAGCGCCAGGCGCCGTCATCCGTCTCCTTCAGCGCGCCGTCGAGCATCAGCCGCGTGTTCGTGTCCTCCGGCAGCTCGGGATCGACCTCGCGCTTGAAGGCGGCGTCATAGCCGCGCCAGCGGTCCAGATGCTCGACATGCAGGCCGATCAGCCAGTTGAACGTCTCGACCAGATCCACCGCCTTCTCGACATACTCGTCCGTGCCGGGCTTCTTGATCTTCAGCTTGTAGGCCGTCGGATCGTCGAACCATTCGATGTTCAGGAGCGACGGGCTGCCCTTGGTCTCGAAGTCGAGCCAGTAGCGGAGCATGTAGTCGCGCGCAAACCCTGGTTTTGTAGCTCCCAAGGCGGGGGCCTCTTTCAGCGTAAGATTGTTGAGGCAGTCCTCATATGTCTCCAGTCGAACGTATTTGAATGCGTGGCTAATCCCATCTATGCTGATCGGCTTTCCGTCTTTCCACTCAGATGAGTATTGTGCCTTTTGAACACGAGGCAGTGTAACCTTATCGAAGTAGTCCCCCATCTCGACTAGTGCATAACGCCTGTTTCCGCCATCTTCCCTGTTCAGCATCATGATCGCCTGAGCGGTAGTGCCTGAACCGGCAAAGAAATCGAGTGTGAGGTCGCCATCCCCAGAAACGGCAAATACGGAATCCCGCACAGTGTAAACGGATTTCGGGAAATCAAATGCACCGCTGGGAAATCCCATATTGGTCAGCACTTTGGTCCCAAAGTCACCTGCGATGTACTCATTGCGGTCCCAGACGGTTTTGAATTTGTCATGGGTCTTTGGTTTCTTGATTTGAATAAGTCCCTTTGAATTCGTCTCCACTTTGAGTGTATCTATAATTCGGCCTACAGTATCCTGCGCATACCTCCACTTCCGTTCGATACCCTCTTTGTCGATTGGATATACTGCTATCGTGCCGTCTTCCTGTACGATATTTGCGCTCTCGGGGTGAAAATCGTCTGGACAGACTTTTCCGACTCCAACAATCGTCCCGTCTTTAACGAAAATGGGGTAAAAGCAATTCCGAGCGTCGGTTCTCAAAGACTCGGTTCCCCAGTTTCGTAGGTTCGAGTACTCCCAATCATCCTTTGATATTTCAACTTCATTCAGGCCCTTAAGGCTGGGGGGCATGATGAAGTAAGCAAATTCGTTGTTATATGAGAAGAATGTCCCCTGAATGCCCTTCTTGTTGTGGATTACCGAGACACATGTCCGCTTGTAGCCCGGGAAGGCATCGTCAATCAGCAAGCCAAGGCGCTCGACTTCGTTCTCATCGATAGCAATCACCATCGATCCATCAGAGGCCATGATCTTTTGGGCCGCGATGATGCGGTCTCGCATCAAGGTTATCCAGCTAGCATGCTTGTACGAATTCTTATAGAGAATTTCGCTTGTTGCGGCGTTGTAGGGGGGGTCAATGTATATACACTTAGCTGACTTCTCTGTCTTGCATGCCAGCGCATTGATGGCTTGGAAGTTTTCCGAGTGGACGAGTAGCCCACCGGTTCTTTCGTCAAGGCCTTCTAATTCCGAGATCAGTCGATCTCGGAAATCTGGAGTAAAGAGGCCTGTGTCGACGAGCAAGGTGGCGTTCTTCGTCAAGAACTCCTTCGTCAGGGGAACACTGTAGCCGTCGAGTTCGTCTATTGCGTACAGTCGCGCCCAAGCCTCCCGCTGCGCCTCGTTGGCCGCAATCTCCGCGTAGAATTCCTCCGGGATGCGGTCGAGGGTGATGCAGTACTGGGTGTCTACAACGAACTTCTTCTTCAGCCATAGCCGCTTCTGGAAGTCCTCGAGCTGAGCGAGGAAGTCGATCAGGTGCTGCGCGATGCGCCGCAGCACTTTGATCTTGGCAAGGTACGTTTCCACGCGCGGCGCGTCGGCGGACTCGATGTCGTCGAGCCGCATGACCTCGTTCTTGATGTAAAAGTCCAGCTCGCGCCGCAGGAATCCGCCCAGATCCTTGTGAATGAAGTAGTCCATCGTGTTTCGGGCAGTGTACTTGATTAGGTACTTCTCCAGCAGGGTGCGCCCTTTTTCCTTCTCGGTTGGTGCTGGTGTCATCAGCGCGGTCACATAGTCGCCTGCGCCATCCAGCTCGGGTAGCCGCGACTTCACCGTCTCTGCAGCTTCGTCCAGACGTTTCTTGCGCCACGTACCTTCCTGGCCAGTCTTTTCCGGATCGGCGCGGTACTGGAATTGGATCACCAGCTCCGGCTCACCGGTTTCGCCAATTTCGAGCTTCACCGGTTCCGGCTCGTGGATGATGAAGTAGCGTTCGGTTTGCTCCGATGCCTTGACGTTGTTGTGCTCGCCCTCGGTGGCCGAGACGATGCGGCAATGGACCTTGAGGGGCTTCTGCTCGACCAGCGCGCCGTGATGCGCCTGGAACTCCTTCGCCTGCGTCGGATCGAACGTGAAGTTGGTCAGGTACTCGGACGTCTTGATGTAGTACTGGTCACGGTTGGCCCAGTGCAGATAGACCTCGCGCCCGTCATAGGGGACAGCATAGGGTGCCGCCTTGCCGTCCGTCTCGCGCGCGAAATAGCGGCGGCTCATGAAGTCGCCGTTGTCATAGTAGCGCTCGAAGAAGCGGTAGAGGTGATCGTAGACGTCGCCTTCGTTGCTGCCGCTGTCCTTGGCCGCATCCCAGGCCGCCTTGGCTTCCTTCACTTTCGGAGCGGCATCCGGATCGGGTGCGCCGAATTCCTCGGCCTGCTTGCGCGCGGCCTCGTAGGCAGCTTTCGCTTGCTCGACCCGGGCGCCATCCGCCTCGCCGAATGCATCCCGGATGATGCTCAGCAGGTCCTTTTCGAGAAACTTGGTCACCTGGCCCGCCTTCGCATGCATGATGCGATAAAAGCCAAAGTCCAGGTCCGGCTGGTCGAGCTGGAACAGCTCCTTCAGCAGGCTGATCAGGCGATCTCGTTGTTTCTCGACGTTCGGCATGTGACGGGATTCTCCTGCGTTCTGTTGGCTCACACGACCGCCCAGCGGACGGTGAAGAGCTCTTGTTTGCTGATGTCTTGTTTAAGACGGGCTTCCAGGTCGGCGATCATCTGATCTCGTTCCTCGATGATCTCGTCCTCCACCTCAAAGATTCGCTGGCGCAGCCGGCGCTTGGACTTTTCCAGCTCCTGGATCTGCGTCTGGATGCGATGCTGCTGTTCGGGAGACTGGGCCGTTCGCGCCTCCCGCTTGAGCTCAAGGATCCGCGCCTTCGCGTCCTGCAATTCCTTTTCGGCGGCGAAGACCTTGTCTTCGGCCCACCTTTCGAGCTTCTGACTCTCGGCCGAGAACCACTCCGCGTTCTGGCGCTTCAGAGCGTCGGTCACGGCTTGTTCGCGTGCAGCGAGCGGGCTCTGTAATCGGGAGCTTTCGATGGTTGAGACCCCGCTTGTGATGCGGCAGGGCATGTCGAAAAGGCGCCGAACGACATCTTCTTCGATCAGCTCGCCCTCATCGGTCATCGCCGCGAACAGGATGTGGTCCTGCGCATCGAAGCCGGAGAAGCTGAGGCACCGTGCCGCGAGGATACCGCCGCGCCCCACAAGCGGTTCAATGCTGACGGCCTTGGCTGGCCATGCTGAGTAATCGAATGCCAAAGAGGCTCCTTCGAGGGTTCGGCCCTTGGCGCACTCGATGACATACTGCGCCAGCGGGTGACCCAAACGGTATCTGTGTTCGCTCAGACCGTTCTTGGCGATCCCGTAGCCTCCAGCAGGCACAGCAAGCCCACCTGGCGGCTCCTTCAGCGTGAAGGTGAGGTGTTCGTCATCGAACTGAGCTCGGTCGCGGAGCTCATGCCGCGTCGCCGCCCAGAGCATCCTCTCGTATCGCCCGATGTACTCCTTGCTCTTGTCGAGATTGATCTTCAGGCGGTCATGCACCTCGGCGTCGAAGTTCTCCAGCAGCTTCCGCCGAGTGTCCTCCATCGCGACGCTGATGTTCTCATCCATTTCGCCCCGAAGTCGAGAGAACTCGGTCTCGATCTCTTCTGTTGTTCTGCACGTCTGGTAGATGGTGACGATCCGCTTTTCGAATTCGACACCGGACTCGATTGATCCCAGAACCTCGTCGGAAGCGCCGAATACCCCGGAGAATAGCTGAAACTTCTCGGCCAGAAGCTCGTAAACGCGTTGGTCCGCAGCATTGTTTTTGTTCAGGAAATTGACAACCACAACGTCATAAAGCTGGCCGTAGCGGTGGCAACGACCAATGCGTTGCTCGATTCGCTGGGGGTTCCAAGGCAGATCATAGTTCACCACGATAGAGCAGAATTGCAAGTTTATGCCTTCAGCAGCGGCCTCTGTTGCGATCATGATCGACGCATTTTCGCGGAAGTAATCCACCAGCGCGGCGCGTATGTCAGCCGTCCGTGAGCCTGTAATTCGATCACTGCCTTTGTGCTTCTCAAGCCAGGCTTCATAGATCTGTTTGGATTGCGCGTCGGTGTTGGACCCGTTGAAAAGAACGAGCTGATCGCCGTAGCCGTTGTCGGACAAAAGGCGGACAAGATACTCTTGGGTGCGTCGCGACTCTGTGAAGATGATGGCTTTCTGGGCGGCACCAAGTTCTTCTGTCTTCGCGAAACCAGCACTCAACGCGCTGAGAAGTGCTTGCCCCTTCGCGTTCTCAGAAATCGAAACAGCGAGGTCGCGGAATTCGCGTAGGTCGGAGATTTCCTTCGTGATCGCGTTCACGTCTTCTGGGGACAGCAATTCGGGCTGGTCATTGCCTTCTGGCCACTCGTCTGCAAGTTCATCGAACTCCTCGTAGTCTTCCGCTAGTTCCTCCTCGAGCTTGCTCCGCAGGTCAGTGTCTTGCTTGAGTTGCCGCTCAAGCTTCCGCGCAAGGGTGTCGAGAGCGCCTGCGATGGCGAAAGTCGAGGATGCGAGCAGCTTCCGCATGATCAGCGTCATGAGGGTTCGCTGCGATGACGGCAACGCGTGCAGAGAAGGCCTCCGGAGGTAATCTGATACCATGTCGTAAAGAGCCTGCTCTGCCTCGGTTGGCACGAACTCCTGCGTGATCGGAATGCGATTTGTGTAGCGTATGTATTCGAGCACCTGGCGACGGAGCGTTCGATGGCAGACAGCTTGCAGTCGCTGCTTCAGTTCGTCGAACTGATCATCACCGGTGAGCCGCGCGTACTTGGCCCGAAAGCTCTTTGCGTCACCGAAGGTGAAGTCATCGATCAGGCTGACGAGTCCGTACAACTCCATCAGCGAGTTCTGCAGGGGCGTAGCTGTCAACAGGATCTTGGGCGCGTTCATGAGTGCGCCCTTCAGAGTGCGTCCGATCCGATTGTCTGGTCGGTACACGTTCCGCAGGCGATGTGCCTCGTCAATTACCACCAAGTCCCAAGGGATGACCATCAAAGCCTCGGCGTGCCGAGCCGCAAATTGAAAAGAGCAGATCACAAGGCGCTTCTGATCGAACGGGCTACGCACCCCGTCCTTGGACAACTTGTTGTAGTTTTTTGCTTCGAGGATGAGTGTGGGGAGGAAGAATTTTTCCTCAACTTCCTGCGACCACTGCTTCCGCAGGTTGGCTGGCGTGATGATCAGGATGCGACGCTTCCCCTCAGCCCATTTCTGGGCAAGGACCAATCCGGCTTCAATTGTTTTTCCGAGACCCACCTCGTCAGCCAGAATCGCCCCTTTCGAGAGCGGCGACTTGAACGCGAACAGTGCAGCCTCAACCTGGTGAGGATTGAGGTCCACCTGCGCGTCCAGCAATGCGCCAGCGAGTTTCTCAGTGTCGGCAACTGAATGCCGTTTGCTCAATTCGTACGCAAATAGTTTGGCGTGATATTCCGTAATCAATTCAGCTCTCCGGAACCTGTTTTTGCGGGATCGGAGGCATTACCAACGGAGGGGGTGAGGCGACCTATGTGCTCTCGATTGAGGAGCACGATCTGCTGATCCTGCGGCCTCCTAGCTGCCGGGTCCGTATCGAGCCCAAGCCGCCTCAGCGCGTAGTAGAGGAGCGCGCGCCTCACCTTGATCTTCGCCTTGCCGCCCCGCATCCCGTAGTCGAGCGCGATGACCTTCGCCTGCGTCTCCGAGAGATCAGGGTGGGGGCCGACCTCCAGGGTGACCTCGGAATGCCAATCGCTGTCGTCGTCGGCTGATGTGGCGCTCTCCCGCGATCCGCGGATGTCGAGGATCCGTGAGAGCAGGAAGTCCTTGAAGCACTCGTCGGTCAGACAGAACGCCCGCGTATGCCAGCGAAACCCGTCGAAACCGATGGCGTGCGGGGCAATCCAGCGCCAGCGCGGCTCCGGGCTCGACAGGGACTGGTACTTCACCTCGATCGCCTCGGACCGGCGGATGGCGCCGACGACCGAGCGGAGCGTCACCGGATCGATGCCGCGCACAGGCGTCGGGGCGAATGCGTAGGGTGGCAGGTCAGGGATCCAGCAATCTTCGCGCTCCAGCACGTCGTCGGCAACCAGGCGGAGCTGCGAGAGGTAGTGCGCGGCGTCTGGCGGACGGAACTTGCAGCCGAAGTCTGGGCCGCGGACGTAGGTCCGCGCGCTCTTGTCGTAGACCATGTTGTCCGGTGCCAGCGCGATGTAGCGGTTCAGGTCCGAGGATGCCTGGTTCACCGAGACGCCGAACTGCTGCATCACGTCGATACGATTGACGTGTCCCTCCCAGAACAGACGGAACTCGATGAACTCGAGGCGCTGCTCAATCCCCCAGCGAAGTTCGGCCTTGTCCCGGTCCACGTTGCGCTCCTGCCCAGCCCTGCGCGCACGCGAACTGTGCGCGCCCAATTTCTGGGCTTTCTTGGACCGTAGCCGTGAGGGATTGCGCAATCAATCGAAAAGGGGCGCGTCGGGGCGCGATTATCCCAAGGATTGCCTGAGGTTCTGCGCCACCGCATCGGCAGCCATCCGCACCGGCTCGGCCGCCAGATGGGCGTAGCGCGCCGTGGTCTGGACCTGCGTATGGCCGAGCAGCTTGCCAATCATCGGCAGGCCTTGACCCGAGGCGACGGCCGTCGATGCGAATGTGTGGCGAAGGTCGTGGATACGGACATCCTTCAATCCGGCGCGGGCGCGGGCGCGCTGCCAGAAGGGCTGGAGATCGCTCAGGCGCTTGCCGGGCAGGGTGCCGGGGATGACCCAAGGGTTGCCTTCGATGCGCGGAGCGTCGCGGAGCAGCTCGACAGCAGGCTGACCAAGATGGACGACCTTGGCGCCCGACTTCGAATCCGGCAGGCGCAGGACGCGCTCGGCCAGATCGAAGTATTCCCACTTCAACGTCATGATCTCGTTGAGCCGGCAGCCGGTAAGGATCAACAGGCGGGCGGCGAGGATGGCCGATGGCAGTTCGATCCCCTCCGCCTCCATCTCGCGCAGCACCTCGCCGATGCGGCGCAGTTCCGCCGCGCTGAGGAAGCGCTCGCGCTTCTCCTCGGGGTACTTACGGATGTGCTTTCGCGGGTTGGTGCCGTCCGGACGCAGCCCCCACATCTCGGCGAGGCCGAACATCTTCGAGACGACTTCGAGGCAGCGGTTCGCCTGATAGGGGATGTGGCGGAGGTCGTGGTGGAACTTCGCCACGTCCGCCCGGGTAATGCCGGTGACCGTGAGCTGGCCGAGCGCGGGCAGGATGAAGCGTTCGAGGTTCCGGCGGTACTCCTTGGCCGTGCTGGCCTTCACGCGGATCGCGATGTGTTCCCTGTCGAACCGCTCCGCCAGCTCCTTCACCGTGATCGCCTTGCGCCCCGCGTCCCGCTCGGCGGCGGGGTCCGCGCCATTGCGCGCGGCGGCGACAATGGAGATGGCGCGGTTGCGGGCCTGCTCGCAGGTTAGGACCGTGCTGGGCCCGAGGCTGATCCGCCGGGATCGGCGTCCGGCGCGATACTGGACCACGTAGCCCTTGCGTCCGCTCGGCAGCACGCGCAGCCCGAAGCCAGGGATCTCGCTGTCCCAGATGAAGTATTCTGCGGGGCGGACTTCAGCAGCGTCGACGAGGCGTTTGGTGATCTTGGGCATGGCACTCTTCGGTGGTTCTTTCGCCGTTCCACAGTGCTGAAGCGCGGGCGACAGTCAACGAACACATTGAAATCGCGAATAAAAAGGAAGTGGCGCGCGGTTCCGCGCAAGGCGTTTCGGTGCGCTGATGCGGGAAATCGACGAGCCGCGCGAATCAGAACGCAGGTTCCGGTGCCCGCGGGCTGCTGTTAGGCTCGGGGAAAAGAAACGGGCGATCCGATGGCTTCCAAGACCACCCTCAATGCGAAGAACCTCGAAGCGCTGGGCGCAGAGCGCCTGGCGCAATTGCTGATCGAGGTCAGCACCGGCAACGCGGCCGCCAAGCGCAAGCTGCGGCTCGCGCTGGCCGGGGCCCAGAGCCCGAGGGAGGCGGCGCGGGAGATCACCAAGCGGCTGACCAGCATCGCCCGCGCCCGCAGCTTCATCACCTGGAAGAACCGCAAGGCGCTGGTCACGGATCTCGAAACCCAGCGGCGCGCCATCGTCGAGCAGATCGCGCCCGCCGATCCGGATGAGGCGCTGGCGCTAATGTGGCGGTTCATCGCGCTCGCCACGCCGGTGTTCGAGCGCTGCGACGACTCTAGCGGCACCGTCATCGGCATCTTCCACCAGGCCTGTGCCGATCTGGGGCAGCTCGCGGCAACGGTCCGGCCTGATCCGCACGCGCTCGCCGGCACTGTTCTCGATGCGCTCCAGGACAACGGCTATGGCCAGTATGACGGCCTGATCGGCATCATGGCCCCGGCGCTTGGCGACGAGGGGCTCGCGGCCCTGAAAGCGATGGCGGAGGACCTCGGTCGCTCGCCCGTGCCGGTGCCGTCGAAGGACCAATGGAAGGCGGTGGGCTGGGGCCCGGGCGGCACCACCTACGAGCACGAGATTCGGGCGCGCGAGCGCACGAGCACGGTCGCCATGGCGCTCAAGGACATCGCCGATGCACAGGGCGACGTCGACGGCTTCATCGCCCAGTACGATCCGAAGACCCGCAAGGTGCCGCAGATCGCGGCGGAGATCGCACAGCGTCTGCTCGCGGCCGGCAGGGCCGGCGAGGCGCTGGGGTTCCTCGAGCGCGCGGAACTCGGCGACGGCTTGCGGGTTCCGCTGGCCTGGCAGGATATCCGCCTGCAGACGCTGGAGGCGCTGGGTCGCGGTGAGGAGGCGCAGGCGTTCCGGTGGGACTGCTTCGAACGCACGCTCTCCGACAGCTACCTGCGGGCCTATCTCAAGCGGCTTCCCGACTTCGACGACATCGAGGCCGAGAATCGGGCGATGGCGCACGCCACGGCTTATCCAAGCCTTCTTCACGCCCTGCAGTTCTTCCTCGACTGGCCGGCGCTGGATCGCGCCGCAGACCTCCTCGTGGCCCGGCACGATGAGATCGACGGGGATCACTACGAGTATCTTGCCCCCGCGGCGGAGGCCCTGTCAGAACGTCATCCGCTTGCTGCGACGCTGGTGCTCCGCGCGATGATCGACTTCACGCTCACCAGATCCCGTGCGAAGCGGTATCGCTATGCCGCCGAGCACTTGGTCTCCTGCGCCCGGCTCGCGGGCGACATCTCGGACTTCGGAACATTCGAGACGCACGACGCGTATGTCGCCCGGCTGAAGGAGGAGCACGGCAGAAAGTTCGGCTTCTGGTCGCTCACCGCCGCCTGATGGTCGTGCTACCGGAAAATCAGCTCTCGGCCCGTTGGAAGCATTATGGAAGCACGCGGCCGAAAAACACTGCGCAATCCCGACAGATCGTGCGCAGCGGGGCCTCGGCTCCGGGATCGCCAAGTGTCGGAAACTGCGCAAGAACTCGCGGTTCCGAGTGATTGTTCATGGTTCGTTCGACACGACTCATAACCTGAAGGTCGCAGATTGAAATCCTGCCCCCGCAACCAAATACTTCCAAGAATACAGCCACTTAAGAGCCTCCCGAACGGGAGGCCTGTTGTGCTCCGCGCTCGTGTGTTCACTTAACCTTCTTTCCGTGCGCCCGGGGGAAAGGAGGAGCAACTCATGATACAATCATCGACAGCGAAGAAGCGGGGGGCGCGCAGGCCGCCGTTTCACGCGCTTGCGGCGAGCCTTTCGCCGAGCCGTTCGAGAAAACGAAGGCACGACGCGATCTCGGCGATCTCGATATGCTCGTCCGGAACATGGGCCTGCCGGATGCTGCCCGGGCCGAACAGGACCGCCGGCAGACCCTCGCGGGCGAAGCAGCCGGCATCGGCGCCGAAGGGGACGGTTTCGCATGCGTCAACGCCGCTCGCCGCCCGCACGATCGCCAGGGCGGGCGATGTCGGATCGAAGGCGAGGCCGGGGTAGCGGGAAATCGTTTCCGTCATGATCGCGGCCCGCGGGCATGCGGCCTGCATCTCGGCCTCGGCCCGCGCGAGCCATCGCATGATCCGGGCCATGGCCGCGCGGCCGTCATCGGGCGGCGTCACGCGCAGCTCCCAATCCAGCGCGCAGTCCTCGGCGATGATCGAGCGTCCGGCGCCGCCTCGCATGACGCCGACGTTCACCGTGTTGCAGGGCGGGCGAAAGGCGCTGGCCGGATCCGCATCCGCCGCCATCCGCCGCCCCAGCTTCTCGAGATAGACGACGAAGCGCGCCGCCCAGTGGATGGCGCTGACGCCGCGCGCCGGATCCGAGGAATGGGCCGGAACGCCGCGAAAGCGCGTGCGCATCTCGAATCCGCCCTTGTGGCCCACGACCAGCTTTCCCTCGGTCGGCTCGCCGACGATCACCGCGGCCGGACGCGGCCCATGCGCGATGATGTGACGGGCCAGCCCCGGCGCGCCGATCGAGCCCGGCTCTTCGTCATAGGTGAAGGCCAGGTGCACGGGGCGCGCAAGATCGGCGCGGGCAAAGCGCGGAACCATCGCCAGCGCGCAGGCGAGAAAACCCTTCATGTCCGTCGCCCCGCGACCATAGAGGCGTTCGCCCTCGCGCGTCAGTTCGAAGGGCGGGCGGGTCCAGGCCTGGCCCTCGACCGGCACGACGTCGGTATGCCCCGACAGCGCGACGCCGCCGTCGACTCTGGGTCCGATCGTCGCGAACAGATTGGCGCGCCGGCGCTGGTCGTCGAAATCCAGCGAGAAGGCGACGCCATGACGGCGCAGGATGTCCGTCATGTAGCCGATGATGTCGAGATTCGAGCGCCCCGAAAGGCTTCGAAACCGAACAAGATCGGCCAGGATGGCGATGGCGTCGGAGACCGGGAGCGACATGTCGCGATCCTTGCTCATGCGTGTCGTGGCGCGTGGGGGCGGTCATGTTCGGCGCCCTGCCCCCGGCGGGAACGATGGCTTGCGCTTGGCCATGCGACGCCATGACCGCGGCCGAGCGCCCCCGCCCCACGCGCCCAGGCGCCGCTTGCGGGCGCGGCGTGCCGCGTGCCCCTCCTGCGGGCGGCGCTTCGGCGGCCGAGGCCCCGGTCCGTCGCGCGCCGCGATGCGCCTGCATCCGGGCTCCGCGCCCCTGGCGCCGCAAGCCGTCCCCGCACGCGCTGCATCGGATCGCGCCCCCTTCTCTACTCGATCACGCAGATCGCGCGCGGCACGTCGGCAAGGGGCTCGGCCGCGCCGGTTTCGCGGATCAGGATGGTTTCGGTGATCGCGACGCCCCAGCCATCGGCCCAGATGCCGGGCATGAAATGAAAGGTCATGCCGGGCTTCAACTCGGTTTCGTCCGAACGGCGGAAGGAAATCGTGCGTTCGCCCCAGTCCGGCGGATAGCCCAGCCCCACCGAATAGCCGCAGCGCGAATCCTTCGCGATCCCCGCCCGCTCGAAGACGGCGAAGAGCGCCGCGGCCACGTCGCAGGCGCGATTGCCCGCCCGCGCGGCCTCGATCCCGGCGGCGAGCCCATCCAGCAGCGCGGCTTCGGCGTTCAGGACATGCGCGGGCGGCTTGCCCAGATGGATCGTCCGGCACAGCGGCGCGTGGTAGCGCCGATGACAGCCGGCGATCTCGAAATAGGTCGCTTCGCCCTTTCGCAACGGCTTGTCGTTCCAGGTCAGATGCGAGGTCGAGGCCTCTTCGCCCGACGGCACGATCGGCGCGATCGCCGGATAATCGCCGCCGAAGGCGTCCGTTCCGACGATGCCCGCGCGCACCAGATCGCCCACCAGCTCGTTCTTTCTCAGCCCCGGGCGGGCGCGCGCGAAGATGACGTCATACATGGACTCGACGATCCGCGCCGCCTTGCGCATGAAGGCGATCTCCTGCGCCGACTTGACGCTGCGCAGCCAGTTCACCAACCCGCCGGCGTCCACGAAGCGCGCGTCGGGCAAGCCGCGCCTGAGGGCCGCGAAGGCGGCGGCCGGGAACTGGAAGCAGTCCATCTCGACGCCGATGCGCCCCTTGTCCCAGCCCTCGGCCGCGATCAGGCGCGAAAGATCCTCCATCGGGTGGCGTTCGCGCGACTGCACGAAGTCGTCGGCGTAGGCGCGGATGTTGTCGTCGGCAAGCCAGGTGGTCAGGCGCGCGCCGTTTTCGTCGATCCCGCGGCCCCACCAGATCGGGTCGCCGTCCATGGGAACGATCACGCCCTGGTGCACGTAGAAGGACCAGCCGTCATAGCCCGTCAGCCAGGCCATGTTGGCCGGATCGACGACGATCAGCAGATCGATGCCGCGCGCCGCCATCGACGCGCGGGTCCGCGCCAGACGGTCGGCGTATTCCTCAAGGCCGAAAGGAAGGGCGCGTTGGAGCATGGCCAACTCCGCGGAAGGGCCTTTTGACGGTAGGATCGAACGATGGGCGCGGTCAACAGACATGCGCGCCTCGCCCGGCGCGATCGGCGCCGCCGCCTCTGTCCTGCATGTCGAGGACTTCGCCTTCGACGGCATGCGGACCGCGCCGCCGCAAGCCTTCGCCTGCTCGCGACCGCCATCGAGGCCCATGAGGAGATTGCGCTTGGGTGGGCGTTGCGGCCCCCCTGCCCTTCTCCGCGACCGCCCGGATCGGGCGCTTCCTTGCCGCCGCCGATGCGCGGACCGAGCCAAGCAAGCGCAGGCGCCGCCTGGCGGCCTCGCGCCGGCCATGTCGGATCAGGGCCGCCTTGCCGCCAAGGAGATCTTCGCCCGGCGCACGCGCCATGCGGCCTTCGGCGCCCGTTTCATGCGGGCCGTCCGCGCCCTGACCGACGCCGACCGCGCGCGATCCCGACATCGGATCTCTGCCCCGTGAGGCCGCCGTCGCCGGCCGGAGGCGCAGGCGCGCAAGGCATCGTCGGCTCCGCCGTCGCCTCGTGGAAAATGCCGCCATCGGCGGCCGCGGCGTTCATGCCGAAGCGGATGCGCCGCATGGGCGCGGCGGCGATCCCTTTTCGCTTTTGATCCTGCGCGAGCCGGCACAACGTTCCGCCGCAACCATGCCGATCGTTCGCCACAACTCGCCAAAGGACCGACATGACCCTGCCCGCCACGATGAAAACCGTCCTTCTGACCGGCCATGGCGGCCTCGAGAAGCTGGTCTATCGCGAGGACGTCCCCGTGCCGCGGCCGGGACCCGGCGAGGTGCTGATCCGCGTGCGCGCCTCGGCCGTGAACAACACCGACGTGAACACGAGGACGGGCTGGTATTCCAAGGCCGTGCGCGGCGACACGAATTCCGCCGCAACGACGGGCTGCGGCGGCGCGTCGGACGCCGATGGCGCCTGGTCGGGCGCTCTTTCGTTTCCCCGCATCCAGGGCGCGGATTGTTGCGGCGAGATCGTCGCGGTGGGCGAAGGCGTCGACGCCGGCCGCGTGGGCCAACGGGTGCTGGTCCGCCCCATCCACCGCCCAGCCGGCAGCGAGGATCCCCATGCGCTTCATACCTTCGGCTCGGAGCGCGACGGCGCCTTCGCGCAGTTCACGGTCATCGAGACCGAGCATGCCGTGGCGATCGACAGCCCGCTGACGGACGTCGAGCTGGCCTCCTTTCCCTGCGCGTTCTCGACCGCCGAGGGCACAATCCAGCGCGCCGATCTCGGGCCCGAAAGGGTTCTGATCACCGGCGCTTCCGGCGGGGTGGGATCGGCGGCGATCCAGCTGGCCAAACGGCGCGGCGCCCATGTGACCGCGGTCACCTCCCCGTCGAAGGCCGAGGCCCTGCGCGAACTTGGCGCCGACGCCATACTGGGGCGCGAGGACGCGCTTCCTACGGACTCATTCGATGTGGTGCTCGACCTGGTGGGCGGGCCGCGCTGGCCCGAACTGCTCGAGGCGCTGAGGGTGCGGGGGCGCTATGTGACCTCCGGGGCCATCGCCGGGCCGATCGTCGAGCTGGACCTGCGGACGCTGTATCTGAAGGATCAGACCCTGATCGGCAGCACCCGGCAGGACCCGCGGGTCTTCACCGATCTGGTCGCCTATGTCGAACGCGGCGAAATTCGCCCGGTTGTGGGCGACGTCCATCCATTGTCCAAGATCCGAAGCGCGCAGGAGGCGTTTCTGAAGAAAGGCCATATCGGAAAGATCGCCCTCTCGATTCCCTAGGGACGGCGGCGGCTTGCGAAAACGCCCCGAAGGGCCCGCACGGGCGTTGCGGACGGGCGAATTGCTGGAAGGCCGAGCGCAACGCCGGTTCCCTCGGCCATCGACCAGCCAACGCGCCATGGCCCCCTGACGCGCCCGGCCCGATCGCGCATGCGACCCGGCGCCGATCGCCGCCGCGTGGCACGGCCACCGCCTTGGCGCCGATGCGCAAGGCGCTGGCAAGGACGCGCCGCCTTGGCCGCGGGCGGGCTTGGACAGGGCGCCGGCGCCGAACCGCTATGGCCTCCGCCCTCCTCATGAGCGATGGCCCATCGCGCCTCCCTGCCCTGGCCGCGCGCCGCAGCCGAGACGACGAAGGCGCGATCTTCGCCTTCGAGGCGCATTGCGGCCGATGCGGCGGCGGCAGGCGCGCCCCGCCATCCGCCGCGGGCTGCGCGCGTCACCCTCCGGCCAGCGGCGGCGCGGCGTCGGCGCGCCAGGCGGCCCATGCCTCGGGCGTGTCCAGGTCGATGCGCGCGCCATGGCCCGGCGTGCGCACGGCCAGGACGAAATCGGCGTTCTCGCGCAGGACCTCGCGCGCGCCCTCGTCCCCCGTCAGCCGCGACAGGCTTTCGAAGAAGCGGCGGCCGAACAGCACCGGATGGCCGGGGCGGCCGTCCTCGTCGGCCGCGCGCACGATCGCCCGCCCCTCGTCGGGATCGAAGGCGGCGATGAGCGCGTTCATGTGCGCCGGCCCGATCTCGGGCATGTCCGCAAGCGCCAGCGCAACCGCGTCGGCGTCGGGGCGCAGCGCGCGCAGCCCGGCCCGGATCGACGAGGCCATGCCCTCGGCCGCCACCGGGTTCTCGACGATGCGCACGTCCAATCCCTCCAGCGCCTTGCGTCGCGCCTCGTCCTCGGGGCGCAGGACCACGATCGTCTCGTCCGCGTCCGAATCGAGCATCGCGCGCACGATGCGCCGCAAGAGGGGCTCGGCGCCGACGCGCTCGAGCAGCTTGTCGCGCCCGCCCATGCGCCGCCCCGCCCCGGCCGCCAGCACCACCGCCGAGACCACCGGCCGCGCCGCCGCGCGCGCGCCGCCCGCGCGCGGCTGCGGGCGCGAGGGGATCTCCTTCAAGAGCCCCCCGACCCCCATGCGCGCGATGTCCTCGGCGCCGATGGGCACGGCGCAGACCAGCCGCTCGAGCACCCAGTCGGCCCCGTTGAGCGCGGGCGCGCGCACGCAGCCCGGCAGGCCCAGCGCCGGCCGGCCGTCGGCCAGGCGCGCCAGGAACAGCAGGTTGCCCGGATCAACCGGCATGCCGAAACGCTCGATCTCGCCGCCCACGGCCTCGACGGCGGCGGGGCCCACGTCGCGCCGGTCCGAGGTGGCCGAGCCGCCCAGGATCAGCGCCAGCTCGCCGCGCGCGGCGCGCAGCGCCTCGGCCAGGGGCGCGACCTCGTGCGGAACGCTCGTCACCTCCAGCTCGCTCACCCCAAGCGCCGCAAGGCGCCGGCGCACCGCCTCTGCGCCCTTGCCGATCAGGCTTTCCTTCATGCCCGGCGTGCGCGTCAGGATCAGCGAGGCCGAGCCGATGCGCGGCGGATGCAGCCGCAGCGCCCCGCCCCCACCAAGCGCGGCGCAGGCCGCCTCGACCGCCGCGCGCGGGGCGGCGTAGGGAATGATCTTGACCGTCGCCACCATCTGCCGCGGCTCGACCCGCGTCATGTCGGGCAAGGTCGCGACGGTGACCGATTCATGCACGGCGTTGAGCGCGTGGATGCGCGCCGCATCCACCCGCAGCACGCCGCCCGTGAGCGCGTAAAGGTTCGCCCGCCCGGTGAAGGGCGCCGAGACGCTCAGCCCCGCCGCGGTCGGATTGGGCGCAAGCGCCGCGGCCACGCGCGCGGCGGCGGCGTCCTCGGGCATGTCCTCGGGGCCAAGCCGCGCGGCCACGACCCGTTCGTGGCCCGCCGCGCGCAAGGCGGCCAGGTCGTCGTCGCTCAGCGGCGCCCCCTTGCGCAGGCGCCGGCCGCCCACATTCATCGAATGGGCCAGGATGCAGCCCCGCGCCTGGTCAAGCGGTATCGGGCCGAATTGCACGCCCGCCCTCCTATGCCGTCTCGGCCGGGGCGGGCGCGCGCGCGGCGCCCTCGGGGCCGGACGCATGCGCCGCGCCGGGCCGGGTGTGCGGGCGGCGCAGGCGCTCGGTCGCCTGGGCCAGCGCCGCGACGGCGATCTCGGCCGGGGTGCGCGCGCCCACGTCAAGGCCCACGGGCGCGTCGATGCGTGCGATCTCGTCATCCGAGAAGCCCGCCGCGCGCAGGCGCTCGACGCGCTTGGCATGGGTTTTGCGCGAGCCGAGGCAGCCCAGATAGAACACATCCGAGCGCAGCGCGCGGCGGATCGCGGGATCGTCCAGCTTGGGATCGTGCGTCAGCGTCACCACCGCCGTGCGCGCATCGAGCCCCAGCGCGTCGATCGCCTCGTCGGGCCAGGCGCGCACGATCCGCTCGCCCGGAAAGCGGGCCTCGGCGGCGAAGGCGTCGCGCGGGTCGATCAGGGTCACGTCATAGCCGGCCAGCCGCGCCATCGGCGCCAGGGCCTGGGCGATGTGCACCGCGCCGACCACGATCATGCGCAGCGGCGGGTTGTGGATGTTGATGAACCACTCCTCGCCCTCGACGACGGCGAAGCCCGAGCGGTCGGCGCGCATCCCCTCGCGCACCGCCTCGCCCAGCGGCGTGCCGCAGGCCGCGTCGAGCAGAAGGCGGCTCCAGTCCGAAGGGGCCACCACATAGGCGATCGGCCGGCGCGCCGCCCGCGCCGCGGCCAGATCGCGCAGCAGCGCCGCGTCGGGCCCCTGCCCCACGCCGATCGGCTCGACCAGAACGCGGATCGTTCCGCCGCAGGCCAGGCCGACGGCGAAGGCGTCCTCGTCCGAGACGCCGAACTCCAGCACCCGGCAGCGGCCGTCCTGCATGGCCTCGAGCGCCTCGGCCGCGACCGCCCCCTCGACGCAGCCGCCCGAGACCGAGCCCATCAGCTCGGCCTCGGAAGAGACGGCCAGCTGGCTGCCCACCGGGCGCGGCGCGCTGCCCCAGGTCTCGATCACGGTGGCCAGCGCGGCGCCCTTGCCGGCGTCGATCCAGCCCAGCGCCGCTTCGATGATGTCGTCATGGCTGGCGGACATTGGCCCGATCCTCGCGTTGCGGCGCGCATCCTTGCGCCCACCTTCACTATGGCCCCGGCGCCGAGCCGTTTCCACCCCTCACAAAGGCCGATGGCGCGCGGGCCGCGATCAGTCCTGCAGCAGCTTCATCAGCCGCCGCTTGTCGCCCTGGTCGTCGGCGCGCGTCAGCGCGTCGGCAAGGTCGGTCAGGCTGTCGAGATTGTGGCAGGCGCGGAAGCTGTCCACATGCGGCAGCAGCGCACGCACGCCGCCGGCCTTGGGCGCAAAGCCCTCCCAGCGCAGCAGCGGGTTGAGCCAGATCAGCTTGCGGCACGACAGGCGCAGCCGCTCGGCCTCGCGCGCCAGGCGGTCGGGATCGTCGCGGTCCAGCCCGTCGGTGATCAGCAGCACCACCGCCCCCTGCCCCAGAACGCGGCGCGACCAGTCGCGGTTGAAGGCGTGCAGACACTCGCCGATGCGCGTGCCGCCCTCCCAATCCCGGGCCTCGGCGCCGGCGGCGTTCAGCGCCGCGTCCACGTCGCGCTGGCGCAGGTGGCGGGTGATGTTGGTCAGCCGCGTGCCGAAGGTGAAGCTGTGCACCTTGGCCCAGCCGGCGCCGCGCGCGTTCGAGGCCGCGTGGAGAAAGTGCAGCAACATGCGGCTGTAGGAGGACATCGAGCCCGAGATGTCGCACAGCGCCACCAGATTGGGCCAGCGCGTGCGGCGCGCGCGCATCTTCAGCGCGCGCACGTCGCCGCCATGGCGCATCGCGTCGCGCATGGTCGCGCGCCAGTCGGGCCCGCGCCCGCGCGCCGAGGGCCGCGTGCGCCGCGAGGCCAGCGGCTTGACCGGCAGTTCGAGCCGCGCGATGGCCGCGCGCGCGCGCGCCTGCTCGGCGGCGGTCATCTGCTCGAAATCCATCTGCCGCAGCTTCTCGTCGGCCGAGAAGGTCAGGCGCGCGTCGATCTGGATCTCGGCCTCGTCCTTCTCATCGACGGCCGGCGGCGGCGGCGCCTCGGCGCCGGCCAGCAGCGCCTCGGCGGCGCGGCGCTCGGCGTCCCTGGGCTTGTGCGGCTCGGCCGCCCCGCGGACCATGGGCATGAGCAGCGACATCATGTGCTCGAGAAACTGCGGGTCGCGCCAGAACAGGCGGAAGGTCTGCGCGAAGACCTGTCGGTGCTCGGGGCGGCTGACGAAGCAGGCGTGCAGCGTCCAGAAGAAATCGGCGCGGCTCGAGAAGCCCGCCGCCTCGACGGCGCGCACCGCGTCCACCACGCGGCCCGGCCCCACCGGCACGCCCGCCGCGCGCAGCGCCCGCGCGAAATGCAGGATGTTGTGCGCCAGCTTGCCGTCCTCGGGCAGCGGCAGATCCGCGTAGGTCGCCACTTACGCCGGCTCCAGCTTGCGCTTGGCCTCGTCCAGCAGGCGCTGCGCCTCGGATCCCTGGATCCTGGCGATGTCGTCCTGATACTTGAGGATCGTGCCCAGCGTGTCCGAGATGACCTGCGGGCTCAGCGCCACCACGTCCAGCGCCACCAGCGCCTTGGCCCAGTCGATGGTCTCGGCCACGCCGGGCTTCTTGAACAGATCCTCGGTGCGCAGCGTCTGGATGAAGGCCACCACCTGGCGCGACAGCTCTTCCTGCGCCTCGGGCGCGCGGGCGCGCAGGATCTGCAGCTCGCGCTCGAAATCGGGATAGTCCACCCAGTGATAAAGGCAGCGTCGCTTGAGCGCGTCGTGGATCTCGCGCGTGCGGTTCGAGGTCAGGATGACGATGGGCGGCGTCTCGGCCTTGATCGTGCCCAGCTCGGGGATCGTGACCTGGAAATCCGACAGCGCCTCGAGCAGGAAGGCCTCGAAGGGCTCGTCCGTGCGGTCGAGCTCGTCGATCAGCAGCACCGGCGCGCCGCCCGGCTGCGGGCGCATGGCCTGAAGCAGCGGCCGCTCGATCAGGAACCGGGACGAGAACAGCTCTTCGGTCAGCGCCTCGCGATCCTCGGTCCCCACCGCCTCGGCGGTGCGGATGGCGACCATCTGCGCGGGAAAGTTCCACTCGTAGACCGCCGAGGCCGCATCCAGCCCCTCGTAGCACTGCAGGCGGATGAGCCGGCGCTCGAGCGCCGCCGACAGGGCCTTGGCGATCTCGGTCTTGCCCACGCCCGCCTCGCCCTCGAGCAGGAGCGGCCGCCCCAGCTTCAGCGCCAGGAACACCACGGTGCTCAGCGCCCGGTCGGCGACGTAGCCGACCTCGGCCAGCATGCGCTGGGTTTCGTCGATCGAGGCGGGAAGTGCGGCGGCCTTGGTCACGGCGGGCTCCTTGTTCATGCGTGCACACAATGGAAGGGCTTGCCGGCGCAAAATCAACCCCTGCCAAGGCGCCGGTCGACGTCAGAGCATGAGCGCGCCCGCAAGCCCCAGGAAGGCGAAGAAGCCCACCACGTCCGTCACCGTGGTGACGAAGGTGCCCGAGGCCAGGGCCGGGTCGGCGCCCAGCTTGTCGAGCCCGATCGGGATCAGGATGCCCGCCAGCGCCGCCGCCACCAGGTTGATGACCATCGCCGCCGCCAGCACCAGCCCCAGCGTCGGATCGCCATACCAGATCAGCCCCACCCCCGAGACGATGACCGCGAAGGCAAGGCCGTTGGCCAGGCCCACCAGCGCCTCGCGGCGAATGATTCGCCATGCGTTAGCCGGCGTCAGGTCGCGCGTGGCCAGCGCGCGCACCGCCACCGTCAGCGTCTGCGTGCCCGCGTTGCCGCCCATCGAGGCGACGATGGGCATGAGCACCGCCAGCGCCACGATCTGCTCGATCACCCGGTCGAACTGCGCGATCACGATCGAGGCGAGAATGGCCGTGAGTAGGTTGACGAACAGCCACGGAAAGCGCGCCTTGGCGGTTTCGAACACGCTGTCGGACAGCTCCTCGTCGCCGACGCCGGCTAGCAGCTTGAGGTCCTCCTCGGCCTCATCGTCGATCAGCTCGGCCGCGTCCTCGAACTCGATCACGCCCACAAGGCGGCCGTCCGCATCGACCACCGGCGCGGTCAGCATGCGGTATTTCTGGAAGGCGTAGGCCACGTCCTCGACCGAGGTGTCGGCCCTGAGGACGTGCATCTCCTCGCGCTTGATGTCCTCGAGGCGGGTCGCGCGCGGGGCGGCCATGATGCGCGACAGCGGCACCAGGCCCACCGGCTCGACCTTGGGATCGATCAGAACCACGTCGTGGAAATCGTCGGGCAGCTCCTCGGCCTCGCGCATGGCGTCGATCATCTGCCCGACCGTCCAGAAGGGCGGCGCGGTGACGATCTCGTGCCGCGCAAGGCGGCCGGCCGTGTCCTCGGGATAGGTCAGCGACTTCTCGACCGCCACGCGCTCGACCGGGTCCAGCGCCTGCAGGACGCGCGCCTTCTCGTCCTCGTCCAGATCCTCGACCAGGTAGACGACGTCGTCGGCGTCCAGCTCCTTGACCGCGGCGGCCAGATCCTCGGGCGCCATGGCCTCGAGCACCTCGTCGCGCACGCCCTCTTCCAGCTCGGTCAGGGCGTAGGGGTCCAGATCGCGGCCCAGCACGCGCACCAGCATCGCGCGCTCGTCCGCGTCCAGCTGCTCGAGCAGGTCGGCAAGGTCGGCCTCGTGCAGCGGCTCGACCAGTTCCAGAACGCGCTCGCGCGCGCCCTGCTCCAGCGCCTCGCGCACCGCCTGGACAAGATCGGCGTCAAGCTCGAAGGCCGAGGCGCCCTCGTGGTCCTGCGCGTCGTCGGCTGCCATGGTCCGGTCCTTTCGTCGTTGTGCGGGGCGGTGGAGAATCGGACGGCGCCGCGGCGCCGGGCCGCTTCGCGCCGACCACGGATAACGCAGCCCGGCCCCTCTTGAAAAGCGCGCGCGCCGCCCCAGGGGCGGATTTACACGACTGCAAGGGCGCGCCGGTCATGTTATCGGTCGAAAGGGCGGTTCGCTGGGGCGCGCCGATCGCGCCCGAAGCGCAAGGGGAGATGCGGAACATGAACGGTGAGCGGATGGCAAGCGACCGGCGGGCCGCGCCGGGCGCGGTCCTGGCGGAGCTGTCGCCCGGCGAGCTGCTCGACAGGATGACGATTCACGAGCTGCGCGCCGCGCGCCTGCCCGGCGCCGCCCAGCGCGCCGTGGCCGGGCGCCGGCTGGCCGCGCTGACCGAGGCGCGCCACGCCGCCCTGCCCGACACGCCCGAGATCGAGGCGCTGATCGCCGAGCTGCGCGAGGTGAACGAGGATCTGTGGGAGCTGGAGAACGACCTGCGCGCCTTCGACGCGCGCGGCGATTTCGGAGCCGGCTTCGTGGCCCTGGCGCGCGCCGCGCTGGCGCTGCGCGACCGGCGCGCCGAGCTGATCCGGCGCGCCGACGAACTGGCCGGCGCCGGCCCCGGCATCGGCAAGTTCTACCGCGGCTGAGCGCGCCGCGCGCGCGCCAGCGCATCCTCGATCTGGGCCGCCAGCGCAACCCGCTCTTCGGGGCTGAGAAAGCCGCCAAGCTCGATCACGCGGCCGCCCCCTTCCAGCGTCAGGTAATTCTCGGGGCGCCCCTCGGGGTGCAGGCGCAGCTTGACCCAGTAGGGATTGGCGCTCCAGCGCAGCACGCGCCCGTCGGGCTCGCGGCGCTCGACCTCGATCAGCTCGGGCCACAGGCGCAACGTCTCGGTCAGCCGCCCGTCGCGGTAGTTGCGCCGGATCATCAGCCACAGCAGCGCCAGCGCGCCCAGCGCGAAGGGCGCCAGCCCCGCCGCCACGGGCGTGCCCGCCAGCGGGATGAAGGGCAGCGCCATCATCGCCGCCGCGCCCCCCATCACCCAGCGGAAGCCGCGGGACGAGAGCGAGCGGTTGGGCCACAGCCGCGCCTCGTAAAGCGGGGGGTCCTGACGGCGAACGGCCGGGGAATCCCCGGCCGCCGCATGAATTGGGCTCTGTCGCGCCATGGCGTCAGTGCGCGTGCTGCTTGTCCCACATGTCGGGGGTGGGCAGCGTCTCGAAGGTGTGCTCGGGCGGCGGGTTGGGCAGCGTCCACTCGAGCGTGTCGGCATGCTCGCCCCAATAGGCCTTCTCGGTCACCCGCTTGCCGTAGAACACGGTGTAGATGACGACGCCGAAGAAGAACACGAAGGACAGGCCCGACAGGAAGGCGCCGTAGGAAGACACCTCGTTCCACAGGGCGTAGGCCTCGGGGTAGTCGATGTAGCGGCGCGGCATGCCGTCCCGGCCCAGGAAGTGCTGCGGGAAGAAGGTCAGGTTCGCGCCGATGAACATCAGCCAGAAGTGCAGCTTGCCGGCCCATTCCGGATACTGGCGGCCCGACATCTTGCCGATCCAGTAGTAGATGCCGGCGAAGATGCAGAACACCGCGCCCAGGCTCATCACGTAGTGGAAGTGGGCCACCACGTAGTAGGTGTCGTGATAGTAGCGGTCCACGCCCGCCTGGCTGAGCACCACGCCCGTCACGCCGCCGACGGTGAACAGGAACAGGAAGCCCATGGCGAAGAGCATGGGCGTCTTGAAGCTGATCGAGCCGCCCCACATGGTCGCGATCCACGAGAAGATCTTGATGCCCGTGGGCACGGCGATGACCATGGTCGCCAGCATGAAGTAGGCCTGCTGGGTGTGGCTCATGCCGACGGTGTACATGTGGTGCGCCCACACGACGAAGCCCAGCACGCCGATCGCCACCATCGCGTAGACCATCGCCAGGTAGCCGAAGATCGGCTTCTTCGAGAAGGTCGAGATCACGTGGCTGATGACGCCGAAGCCCGGCACGATGATCATGTAGACCTCGGGGTGGCCGAAGAACCACAACAGGTGCTGATACAGGATCGGATCGCCGCCGCCCGCCGGGTCGAAGAAGGTGGTGCCGAAATTGCGGTCCGTCAGCAGCATGGTGATGGCGCCGGCCAGAACGGGCAGCGACAGCAGGATCAGCCAGGCGGTGACGAAGATCGACCAGGCGAAGAGCGGCGTCTTGTGCAGCGTCATGCCCGGGGCGCGCATGTTCAGGAAGGTGGTGATCATGTTGATCGCCCCCAGGATCGACGAGGCGCCCGAGACGTGCACCGCGAAGATCGCCAGATCCATCGAGTAGCCGCCCTCAAGCGTGGACAGCGGCGCATACAGCACCCAGCCCACGCCCGAGCCCAGCTGGTCGTTGCCGCCGGGGCTGACCACCGACAGCACCGCCAGGGTCGAGCCGGCGACGTACATCCAGTAGCTGAGGTTGTTCATGCGCGGGAACGCCATGTCCGGCGCGCCGATCATCAGCGGCATGAAGTAGTTGCCGAAGCCGCCGAAAAGCGCCGGGATCACCACGAAGAACATCATCAGGATGCCGTGCGCGGTGATCATCACGTTCCACAGGTGGCCGTTCGGGGTCACCCCGTCTTCCATCAGCATGTACTGCACGCCCGGCTCCATGAGCTCGAGCCGCATGTACATGGTGAACGCCACCGAGATCAGCCCCAGCACCGCCGAGGTGATCAGGTAAAGAATTCCGATGTCCTTGTGGTTCGTCGATAGGAACCAGCGCGTGAAGAACCCCGGCCTGGGGTGTTCGTCATGCGCATGAACCGCTGCGTCGGCCATGTCTGCACTCCTGCCGCATCTGAACGTGCACGCCCCGACGCCGGGCGGCGGCGGGGCTTCGTGGTCTGGGTTTAACCGCCCGCAGGGTTTCGGACAACAACCGTTCGCATCCGAAACCCTTCATGCGGCCAAAGGCCCCGCCCGCCTCGGGGCGGGGCCGGCCGGCGTCACTTGGCGACCGAGGCCAGATAGGCCGCGATGTCCTCGCCGCCCTTGCTGAGCTTGAACGACATCTTCGACTTGGCCGACTTGTCGCCCAGATACTCCTGAAGGAAGCCCTTGGGGTCCGCCACATACTGGGCCAGCAGCGCCTCGTCCCAGACCAGGCCCTTCTCGCCCGCGGCCTTCAGATCGTCGCCATAGCGGAAGCCCTCGACCGAGCCCGCCTTGCGCCCGATCACGCCGTAAAGGTTGGGGCCGGTCTTGCCGCCCTTCTGGATCACCTCGTCCCCATTGGAGATGGCGTGGCAGGCCTTGCACTTCTTGTACAGCTTCTCGCCCGCGGCGGGGTCGCCGGCCAGAGCGGCCGTGCCGAGCGAGGCCGAAAGCGCGAGGCCCGCCAGGGCGGTCAGAACGCGAAAGCTCATCTGTCTCTCCTTGTCGGCCGGCGCCGCGCGGGCGCCGGGGCTGGTTTCGATATTCGTTGCGCCAAAGAATGATAACGCGGCGCGCGAAAAATGGCAGGGACGTTTCGTCACGCCTCGGCGCCGAACACCTGCGCGAAGGCGTCGCGCAGGGCCATGTCCACCTCGGCCATGCCGACGCACACGCCCAGGTCCCAAAGGCTGGTCACCCCGTGGCCGCGGATGCCGCAGGGCACGATGCCCTCGAAATGCGACAGGTCCGGGTCCACGTTCAGCGCCGCCCCGTGATACGAGACCCAGCGGCGCAGGCGCACGCCGATGGCGGCGATCTTGTCCTCGGCCGGGGCGCCGTCGGGGCCGGGCGCCTTGTCGGGCCGGCGCACCCACACGCCGACGCGGCCCTCGCGCCGCTCTCCGACCACGTTGAAGGCGGCGAGGGTGCGAATCAGCCACTCCTCCAGCGACCAGACGAATCGGCGCACGTCGCGCCCGCGCCGGTCGAGGTCCAGCATCGCATAGGCCACCCGCTGGCCCGGCCCGTGATAGGTGTATTGGCCCCCGCGGCGCACCTGGTGCACCGGAAAACGGTCCGGGGCGATCAGATCCTCGGGGCGGGCGCTGGTCCCGGCGGTGTAGAGCGGCGGATGCTCGAGCAGCCACACGCATTCGGGCGCGCCCCGATCCCGAATCGCCGCGGCGCGCGCCTCCATGAATTCCAGCGCCTCCTGATAGGGAACCGGCTCGTCAGATATGCGCCACTCGACCATCTCGTCCCCTTCGCGCGGCCCCCGCAGCCTCCATGCGTGCTAGCCCCCGCGCGGGCGCGATTCAAGACCGCGCGGAAAATGCCCGCAAGGCGCGGCGCGCCTCTTCACAAAGCCGAGTCGCCTTGATATATCGCGCCCCACGGCACGATGCGGTCGTGGCGGAATTGGTAGACGCGCAGCGTTGAGGTCGCTGTGGGGTAAAACCCGTGGAAGTTCGAGTCTTCTCGACCGCACCATCTCCCGCAAGGCGGGAAACCCGTGAAAACGCCCCGCTTCGGGGCGTTTTTGCTTTTCACTCGAACCAATGCGAGGGCGCCCGCCGATGAACCGGCCGACGCAAAGCTGGGACGTCGTCATTCTGGGCGCAGGCGCGGCGGGAATGATGTGCGCGATCGAGGCGGCGCGGCGCGGCCGGCGCACGCTGGCGCTGGATCACGCCCGCGCCCCGGGCGAGAAGATCCGCATCTCGGGCGGCGGGCGCTGCAACTTCACGAATCTCAACGCCGCGCCGCACGCCTATCTGTCCGAGAACCCGCGCTTTTGCGTCTCGGCGCTGCGCCGCTTCACCGCCCGCGACTTCGTCGCGCGCGTCAACCGGCGCGGCATCCCCTGGCACGAGAAGAAGCTGGGCCAGCTGTTCTGCGACCGCAGCGCGCGCGACATCGTCGCGATGCTGACCGACGACATGCGCGAGGCCGGCGCCGAGCTGCGCCTTGGCGCGCAGGTCGGCGACGCGCGGGCGGTCGAGGGCGGCTTCGTCCTGCAGGTCGACGGGCAGGAGCTGCGCGCGCGGCGCCTGGTGCTGGCCTGCGGCGGCAAGTCGATCCCCAAGATGGGCGCCACCGATTTCGCCCTGCGCCTGGCGCGGCGCTTCGGGCTGCGCGTCACGCCCACGCGGCCGGGGCTGGTTCCGCTGACCTTCGATGCCGCCGCGCTGGCCCGGACGGCGCCCCTGTCCGGGGTCTCGGTCGAGGCCGAGGCCGCCTGCGGCAAGACCGCCTTTCGCGAGGCGCTGCTCTTCACCCATCGCGGCCTCAGCGGCCCGGCGATCCTGCAGATCTCGTCCTACTGGCGCGAGGGCGACGCGCTGCGCATCGACCTCGCCCCCGGCGCCGAGCTGTTCGACGCGCTGCGCCAGGCCCGCGCGCAGGGCGGGCGGCGCAGCGCCGCGGCGGTCCTGGCCGAGCACATGCCCCGCCGCCTTGCGCGCTTCGTCGCCGAAGGCGCCGGCCTGGCCGAGGCGCCGCTCGCCGCCCTGCCCGACCGCAGCCTGCGCGCGCTGGCCGAGGCGGTCCACGCCTGGCGCGTCAAGCCGGTCGGCTCGGAAGGCTGGCGCACGGCCGAGGTGATGCTGGGCGGCGTCGACACCCGCGATCTCGACTCGCGCACCATGGAGGCGCGCGCCGTCCCCGGCCTGCATGTGATCGGCGAGGCGGCCGACGTCACCGGCTGGCTGGGCGGCTACAACTTTCAGTGGGCCTGGTCCAGCGGCTGGGCCGCGGGCCAGGCCGTGTGAGGGCGATCGGCCGGGGGGCGCCTGGCCACGCGCGATCGCCCGAGGGCGACTGGCCAAGCGCGACTGGCCGAGGGCGACAGGTCGGGGCGACGGCCCGAGGCGGCGAGGGCGCGAAGGCGCCGGCCGCGCCCGCCCGCGCAGCCAGCCCCGCAGTCAGCCGCGCGCGCGCGCCGCGCCGGGGGCGGCCCCCTCTTCCGCCTCGGCCGAGGGCTCGGACGCCGGCGGCAGCGCGCCCGCGGCCGGACGGCCGGGCAGCGCGTCGGGAAGCTCGTCGTAATCGAGGCCGAGCGATTTCTGCGTGCGCGCGCCCAGCTCCTTGAGCTTGTCGATCTGCCCCAGCGCATTGCCGCGGCCGCGCGCCAGCTTGTCCAGCGCCTGCCCATGCGCCGCCTGCGCCTTGTCCAGATGCGCGCCGACCTTCTTCAGATCCTCGACGAAGCCGGCCAGCTTGTCGTAGAGCAGCCCGGCGCGGCGGGCGATCTCGTCCGCGTTGCGGTTGCGCCGCTCGGCCTGCCAGACGTTCTCGACCGTTCGCAGCGTCATCATCAGCGTGGTGGGCGTGGCGATCATCACGTGCTTTTCCGCCGCGTAGGCGGTCAGGTCGGGGCGCGCGCGCAACGCCTCGGCCAGCGCCCCCTCGACGGGCATGAACATCACCACGTAATTCGCCGCGCCATCGTCCAGCGCGTGGTATTCCTTGGACGAGAGCAGATCCACATGCCGGCGGATCGAGGCCGCGTGCGCGTCCAGCGCCTTCTTGCGCTCGGCCTCGTCCTCGGCCGACATGGCGCGCTCATAGGCCAGCAGCGAAACCTTGCTGTCGATCACCAGGCGCCGGTCGCCGGGCAGCAGCACCACCACGTCCGGGCGCAGGGCGCGGCCCTCGTCGTCGCGATGGCCGGGCTGGAGCAGGTATTCCTCGCCCTCGCGCAGACCCGAGCGTTCGAGCAGCGAGGACAGCACCATCTCGCCCCAGGCGCCGGCGGCGCGGTTGTCGCCCTTGAGCGCGCGGGCCAGGTTCTCGGCCTCTTTCGACACCTTTTCCGAACGCGCGGTCAGCGAGCGGATCTCGGCGGCGAGGGCCGCGCGCTCCTTGGCGGCGTCGCCATGGGCCTCGCGCAGCTGCTTCTCGAAGGCGCCCAGATTCTGCCGCAGCGGCGCCAGCACGGCCTCGAGGCGCTCCTGATGCGCGCGCGTCAGATCCTCGCCCTGGGCGCGCACCACCTGCTCGGCCAGCAGCTTGAACTCCTTGGTCATGGCGTCGCGCGCCTGCTGCAGCAGGGTCAGCTTTTCCTGCGCGGCAAGGCGCTCCTGCTCGGCGGCGGCGCGCTGGGCGGCCAGCTCGCGCCGCGCCGCCTCGAGCTCGGCGCGCAGCTCGTCGACGCGGGTCTCGGCGGCGGCCAGGCGCTCGGCCAGCTCGGCGCGGCGCTGGGCCTGGTCGGCTTCGGCGCGCGCGCGCTCTTCGGTCAGCCGCTCGACCGCGGCGGCGGCGGCGGCGGCCTCGGCGCGCGACTCGCTCAGCCTTTCGCGCAGCTCGGCGGCCTCGGTCTCGGCCTGCGCCAGGCGGCGCAGCTCGGCCTGCGCGACCTCATGCGCGGCCTCGAGCTGGCCGAGCCGCGCGCGCAGCTCGCCCGGCTCGTTCGCGCGCCCGCGCGCCCAGAACAGCGCGGCCAGCAGGCCGAGAAGGGCGAGAATGGTGACGAGAACAAGAACTTCCTGCATATTTCAGAGCCTTGAGGGACGAACTTCAGAAAATCCCGGCGTCACTCCCGATACTCGGGCGGCGGGGGCGCGGGTTCGGCCCCCCATGGCGCCGCGACCACGGCCGAGATCGCGTTCTTGGGCGAGCCGTCGATCAGCCGGTCGGAATATGTCAGATATACCAGCGTATTGCGCGCCGGATCGTAGAATCGCACCACCTGCAGCGTCTTGAAGACCAGCGAGGTGCGCTTGCGGAACACCTGCTCGCCCGCCTCGAGCGGCGCAAGATAGCGGATCGGCCCCGTCTGACGGCAGGCGATCGAGGCGTCCGAGGTGTCCTCGGCCACGCCCAGCGCGCCGGACAGCCCGCCCTTGCGCGCGCGCGAGACGAAGCAGCTGACCCCCTGGACCTTGGGATCGTCGAAGGCCTCGACCACCACCTTGTGATTGGGCCCGATCAGCTTGAAGGCGGTCGAGACCTCGCCGATCTGCTCGGCGCGCGCGCCCGCGGCGGCGCAGGTCAGGGCGGCGAGGGCAAGAGCGGCGCGACGCATGGCAAGGCCTCCCGGCTGCGGACGCCCGGCAGCGGCGCCCGCCCCGGTTGAAGCAGAGGCGCGGTCCCGAGGCAAGGGGCGCCGCGCGCCCCGGCTCGCCCGCGCCGGCGCCCGCGCCCGGGATGTCGCGCAAGAGCGCGTCGGCGCGACGAAAAGGGGCGCAGCCGAAGCCGCGCCCCTGCATCCGATGGCCGCCTGTTCGGGCCGTCAGCGCTTCGAGAACTGGAAGCTGCGGCGGGCCTTGCGCTTGCCATACTTCTTGCGCTCGACCACGCGCGGGTCGCGGGTCAGGAAGCCCGCGGCCTTGAGCGCGGGGCGCAGCGCCGGGTCATACAGCGACAGCGCCTTCGAGATGCCGTGCTTGACCGCGCCGGCCTGGCCCGACAGGCCGCCGCCCTTGACGGTGGCCATCACGTCGAACTGGCCGTCCACATTGGCCACCTGGAAGGCCTGGCGGATGACCATCTGCAGCACCGGGCGCGCGAAATAGACGTCCATGGGCTTGCCGTTGACCACCACCTTGCCCGAGCCGGGGCGGACCCAGACGCGGGCCACGGCGTCCTTGCGCTTGCCGGTGGCGTAGGAGCGGCCCAGCTCGTCGCGCACGGGCTCGCGCGGGGTCGGAGCGGCCTGGGCCGGGGCCTCGGCGCCGGCGACGGCGTCCTTCAGCTCGTCGAGCGATTTGATCTCGTCGGTCATGTTCAGGCGCTCCGGGTGTTCTTCTTGTTGAGGGACTTCACGTCCAGAACTTCGGGCTGCTGAGCCTCGTGCGGATGCTCGGCGCCCGCGTAGATGCGCAGGTTGGTCAGCTGCTTGCGCGACAGCGGGCCGCCCGGCAGCATGCGCTGCACGGCCTTGAAGAGCACGCGCTCGGGGTGCGCGCCCTCGAGGATCTGGGCCGCGGTGCGCGACTTGATGCCGCCCGGGTGCCCGGTGTGCCAGTAGTAGGTCTTGTTGGCGCGCTTGACGCCCGTCAGCTGCACCTTGTCGGCGTTGATGACGATGACGTTGTCGCCCATGTCCATGTGCGGCGTGAAGCTGGGCTTGTGCTTGCCGCGCAGACGCATGGCGATGATCGAGGCCAGACGCCCCAGGACAACGCCCTCCGCGTCGATGACGACCCACTTCTTCTCGATGTCGGCCGGCTTGGCGGAATAGGTTTTCATGGTCTTTCCGTCCATTGGGTTTGGGCGCGAGCGCCCGCGAAACGATCGAGGGCGCCGCCTGCTTGGCCAGCCGCGCCCGGATGGCGTCGTTGTAAGGATTTCGAGGCGCAAGTCAATCGCGTTCGCCGCGGTTTTTCGCCCGTGATTCAATGGCTTGACATGTGGGGTATTGAATTACCCCACATTTTCGCCGCGCCGTGGCGGAATCGCGTAGGTCAGCGCCGCATGCGCCGCCGGTTCGGACGCGCCCTCGGACCAGATCGTGGCGTCGCCCACGCTCAGGAGCTTGCCCAGCTTGAGGATGCGCGCCTCGCAGACAAGCGCGCCCGGCGCCGGCTTGCGCATGAAGTTGATCGAGCAGTTCGTCGTCACCGTCAGCGCCACGCGCCCGATCATGGCCAGCGTGACCACATAGAAGGCGCAGTCGGCCAGGGTGAACAGCGTCGGCCCCGAAACCGTGCCGCCCGGGCGCAGATGCTCGGGGCCGGTAAGCATGCGCACGCGCGCGCGCATGGGCGCGATCTCGTCGATCTCGAACAGATGGGCGGTCTGGGGAAAGACCTCGATCAGATAGTCCTTCACCTCGGCGGCGGTCATCGCGGGCTGGCGCATGGGCGGCCTCCTTGCGGGGTCGTTGGGCGTTCCATCTGGCGCAAGCGCGGCGCGCGGCGCAAGCCCCCGCCGTTCCGCAGGCCGGAACATCGTTACGCAATCTTCATGACAGCGCGCGCGCCGCCGCGCTAACCTGTCGCGGCGGCGCCGCCCCGGCGCGCCGCCACTCAGGAGGAGAAACGCCATGACCATCAAACTGCGCGCAGGCGCGCGCGCCGCCGCGCTCGGCGCCGCGCTGGCCGTCGCCCAAGGAGCCGCCCCCGCCGCGGCCGCCGAGGACATGACCGCAAGCCACGACAACCGCATCGACCTGATCCGCCCCGACGCGCCCGAACTGGCCGCCCCCGGCCCCTTCCGCATCGGCGTGCGCACGCTGAACGTGGTCAATCCGGGCCAGCTCGACATCCTCAACGTCAAGGAGGGGGCGCGCCCCACCTATGACCGCCCGCTGACGCTCGAGGTCTGGTATCCGGCCGCCGACGACGCGCCCCAGGGCGGAACCTACGACGTCATCCTGCGCGACGGCGAACGCCATGCCATCATCCGCGGCCGCGCGGCGCGCGACGCCGCCCCCTCGGACAAGGGCCCCTTCCCGGTGGTGATCGTCTCGCACGGCTACCCGGGCAACCGCTACCTGCTCGGCCACCTGGCCGAGAACCTGGCGACCAAGGGCTATGTCGTTGTCTCGATCGACCACACCGACAGCATGTATCACGACAAGGCCGCCTTCGGCTCGACGCTGGTCAACCGCCCCCTCGATCAGAAGTTCGCGCTGGACGAGATCGCGCGCCGCGCGGCGGGCGACGGGTTCCTGGCCGGGCTGGCCGATGCGGACAACGCCGGCCTGGTGGGCTATTCGATGGGCGCCTACGGCGCGGTCATCAGCGCCGGCGGCGGCGTGGCGCAGACCGGCATCGACCATGCCTGGGGCGCGCCCGACGGCACGCTGGCCATCCACAAGGCCGGCTCGCAAAGCCACGAGGCGCTGATCGACCCGCGCCTGAAGGCCGTGATCGCCATCGCCCCATGGGGCTGGAACTACGGCTTCTGGGACGATGCGGGCCTGGCAGGGGTGCGCAAGCCGATCCTTTACGTCGCCGGCTCGGCCGACGACGTGTCGGGCTACGATCCCGGGGTCAAGACCATGTTCGAACGCTCGACCGGCGCGGATCGCTGGCTGCTGACCTTCCAGAACGCCAACCACAACGCCGCCGCCCCCATGCCCGCCCCGATCGAGAGCTGGGAGCCCTCGGACAAGATCGACTTCCCGCCCTTCGATCACTACGCCGACGCGGTCTGGGACACGGTGCGCATGAACAACATCCTGCAGCACTTCGCCACCGCGTGGTTCGACTGGCGGCTAAAGGGCGACGAAGGCCGCGCCGCCTATCTGGACCTGGTCCCCGTCGCCGCCGAGGGCGTCTGGGCGCTGGACGAAGAGGGCAAGCCCAAGCCCGAGCACAGCTACTGGAAGGGTTTTCGCAAGCGCACCGCCGTCGGGCTGGAGCTGCGACACCTGGCCAAGGGCGCGCGCTGAGCGCGCCGTCCGCCGGAAACCCGAGGCTGCGGGCCGCCATCCGATGGATGGCGGCCTTTTCCGACTGAAACGCTACGACATGCCTTGTCATTTCCGATTGTTTTGATATGGATTTGCCCCGCGATTCCCGCGCAAGAACGAACGGAGCATTCCCATGACCCGCGCATCCCTTCTCGCCCTGCTCGCCCTCGCCCCCGCGACCGCGCTGGCCTCTGGCCCGGGCGAAAGGCGCCCCGAAGGCCCCGCATATCTCGAGGGCGGCGTGCTGACCTACGAGGTGTTCGAAAGCGCCGTCGAACACGCCGACCTCGACTCCTGCCCCGCCGAATTCGACCCCGAGGCCGTGTTCTGCCGCCTGACCCTGGCCGCCGACGGCGCGAACGTGTTCGTCTTCTCGCTCGAGGGCGACCAGCCGCTGCTGGCGGTCAAGCGCTACGAGCTGAACGACGGCTTCCTGCCCTTCTGATCCGCGTTCCCTCCGAGGCGGGCGCGCGCTAGGCTGCGCGCGCCCACAAGGAGGACAGGGATGACCATACTCATTCGCGAAGACGAGGGCGGCGTCGCCACGCTCACCCTCAACCGCCCCGAGGCCCTCAACGCCCTCAGCGAGGCCATGCTGACCGCGCTGCAGGCCCAGCTCGACGCCATCGCCGTCGATCCCAAGGTGCGCGTCGTGATCATCCGCGGCGCCGGCAAGGCCTTCTGCGCCGGCCATGACCTGCGCGAGATGCAGGCCGCGCGCCAGGCCCCCGACGGCGGCCGCGCCTACTACAACGCGCTGTTCGCCCAGTGCGCGCGCATGATGACCTCGATCACCCGCCTGCCCCAGCCCGTCATCGCCGAGGTCCACGGCATCGCCACCGCCGCAGGCTGCCAGCTGGTCGCCACATGCGATCTGGCCGTGGCGGCGCAGACGGCGCGCTTCGGGGTCAACGGGGTGAATATCGGGCTGTTCTGCTCGACCCCCATGGTCGCGCTGACGCGCAACGTGCCCGCAAAGAAGGCGTTCGAGATGCTGGTGACGGGCGAGTTCATCGACGCGGAAGAGGCGCGGCGCATCGGCCTGATCAACCGCATCGCCCCCGAGGGCGAGCAGGGCGCGGCGGCGCGCGCGCTGGCCGAGGTCATAGCCGCCAAGCTGCCGGTGGCCGTGCGCACGGGCAAGTCGGCCTTCTACACCCAGGCCGAGATGCCGCTCGAGGCCGCCTACGCCTATGCCGGACGCGTGATGGCCGAGAACATGATCCATCGCGACACGGCCGAGGGCGTCGAGGCCTTCCTGCAGAAGCGGCCGCCGCAATGGCCCGCGTGATCCGCGCCGCGGCGCTGGCCGCGGTCATGGCGGCGGCGGCGGGCGGCGCTGGGGCCGCGCCCGCCATCGTCGTCGCCGAAGGCGGGCTGAAGGCGCGCATCGACGCGACCGACACGCTGGCCGGGGCGCCCGATCTGATGGCGTTGCTCGACGAGGAAAACGCCGCCATCCTGGCCGAGGCGCGCGCCCGCGCCGCCGAGCCCGGCGCCGCCCCAATCAGCCTGCGCATCACGCTTGCGCCCGCGCATGTCGGCCCGCGCTTCGCCTCGGCGCTGCGGACGGTCGCGCTGCAGCCCGCCGCCGGCCCGGCCGAGCTGTTTCTCGACCCGATCAGCTGGGACCGCGCGACGGGGCGCATCCTCCGCCTCGACGCGCTGCTCGCGCCCGGACGGCCCCTGCGCGAGGGGCTGGCGCGGGCGTCGCAATCGCTGCGTGCGGCCCTGGGCGCCCTGCCCGACGTCGCGCCGCAGGCGCTCGACGCGGCCACGGTTCCCGACGCGGCCGTGCTTCAGGCCTTCACCCTGGCGCCGTCCGACGCGCCGGGGCGCATCGGCGGGCTGATCTTTCACTTCGCGCCGGGCGAACTTGGCCCGGACGCGGCGGCGCGCCAGGTCGCGATCCCGCAGGCCGTCCTCGGCCCATGGCTGCGGCCCGAGCTGCGCGCGCTGTTCGCCGGCGCGCCGACGCGCGACCCGCGCTGAGCGCGGCGCGCCGCTCAGTCGGCGACGCTGCGCAGCTGCGAGGCCGCCACCGCCAGCTTGGCGACGCTGAGCGGGCCGCCCGCACGCAGATCCGCCGCCAGCGCCTCGGCGCGCGCGACCTGTTCGCCATGGGCCGCCGCCCAGGCGTCCACCGCCTGCGCGCCATGACCCCCGTCGCCCGAGGCCAGGGCCGCGGCGGCGATGCGCGACTGTTCGGCCCGCAGATCGGCGATCAGTCGGTTCACGGCGACCTGCTCCCAGCGATCGGCGCAGACCATCTCTCGCGCCATGGCCCGCAGCCAGTCCAGCCCCAGCCGCGCGCCGACGGCGAAATAGGTCTCGGCCACCTCGGCGACCAGCCGCCCGGCCCCACGCGCCGCGTCGACGATGTCGAGGGCGCCGCCCAGGATGTCCAGCGCCGCCACGTCCTGCGCCAGATCGGCCGGCGCGCCCCCTTCGGCGAAGACGGCGGCGCGCTGCTCGAGCCGCTCGCGCGGGAAGCCCTGCAGAATGCCGTCGAGCGCCGCGCGGATCTCGCCCACGCCCGGCCCGAAGGCGGCGATCGCCTCGCCCAGCGGTCTTTGCGCGATGCGCTCGAGCATGGCGGGGGCCTGGGTCGCGATCATGTCCGACACGGCCATGTGCATGTCGAGCTGCGCCTTCGCGTCGGCCTTGTTGTCGAGCGCATTGATGCGCGCGCGCAGCGAGTCGACCTCGAAGATCTCGGCCGTGGCGGCGTAGGCGAGGCACACCGAGGCCAGCGGCGCGCCGGTCATCTCGGCGACGCGGGCGGCGAAGGTCGGCCCGCACTCGTTGACCACGGCGTTCGCCAGCGAGGTGGCGATGATCTCGCGCCGCAGGCGGTGGCGGCGCACCGCGTCCGCGTATCGCGCGCGCAATGGCGTTGGCATGTAGGCCATGAGCCGCCCCTCGAGAAACGGATCGTCCGGCGCCGAAGAGGCCGTCAACGCATCCTTCAGCTCGATCTTGGCGTAGGCGATCAGCACCGCGATCTCGGGCCGCGTCAGCCCGCGCCCGGCGGCGGCCAGCTCGGCGGCGGCCTCGTCCGAGGGCAGGAACTCGACCTCGCGATCCAGCCGGCCAAGCGATTCCAGCCGGCGCATGAAGCGCAGATGCTCGTCCAGAAGCTGCGGCGCGCGGGCCTCGACCATCGAGATGGCCAGCGTCTGGTCGTAATTGTCGCGCAGGACCAGCGTGGCGACCTCGTCGGTCATCTCGGCCAGAAGGCGGTTGCGCTGCTTGCGCGTCAGATCGCCCGCCTCGACCACCTGATCGAGCGCGATCTTGATGTTCACCTCGTGGTCCGAGCAATCGACGCCGGCCGAGTTGTCGACCGCGTCCGTGTTGATCTTGACCCCGCGCCGCGCAAGGGCGATGCGGCCGCGCTGGGTGACGCCCAGATTGGCGCCCTCGCCGACCACGCGAACGCGCACCTCGTCCGCGCTGACGCGCACGGCGTCGTTGGCGCGGTCGCCCACCTCGGCGTCGCTTTCGCCGGGCGCCTTGACGTAGGTGCCGATGCCGCCGAACCACAGCAGATCGGCCCGCGCGCGCAGGATGCCGCGGATGACCTCGAAAGGCGTGGCGCGATCGGCGTCGATGCCGGTCAGCGCCTTCATCTGCGGCGAGAGCGGGATCGACTTGGCCGAACGGCTGAACACCCCGCCGCCCTCGGAGATCAGCGCGCGGTCATAGTCCTGCCAGCTTGATCGCGGCAGCTCGAACAGGCGCCGACGCTCGGCATGGCTGGCGGCCGGGTCCGGGTCGGGGTCGATGAAGATGTCGCGATGGTCGAAGGCCGCGATCAG
Source organism: Oceanicella actignis (assembly GCF_900111545.1). Lineage (NCBI taxonomy): Bacteria > Pseudomonadati > Pseudomonadota > Alphaproteobacteria > Rhodobacterales > Paracoccaceae > Oceanicella > Oceanicella actignis. The sequence goes on along the minus strand of NZ_FOHL01000008.1, from coordinate 107,353 downwards.
CCGGATCTGGTCGGACAGCAGCATGCCGTTGCCGAACACGTCGCCCGACATGTCGCCGCAGCCGATCACGTCGAAAGGCTCGGACTGGGTGTCGAGCCCCAGCTCGCGGAAATGGCGCTTGACCGCCTCCCAGGCGCCGCGGGCAGTGATGCCCATGGCCTTGTGGTCGTAGCCGTTCGAGCCGCCCGAGGCGAAGGCGTCGCCCAGCCAGAAGCCGCGCGCGGCGGCGACCTCGTTGGCGATGTCCGAGAAGGTGGCCGTGCCCTTGTCGGCCGCGACGACAAGATAGGGATCGTCCTGGTCGCGCCGCACCACCGCCGCGGGCGGGACGACGCGCGCGCCCTCGAGATTGTCCGTCACGTCCAGCAGCCCCTCGAGGAAGGTGCGGTAGGCGCGGATCGCCTCGGCCTGCACCTCGTCGCGCGAGCCGTTCTCGGGCAGCGCCTTGGGCAGGAAGCCGCCTTTCGAGCCCACCGGCACGATGACCGCGTTCTTGACCTGCTGCGCCTTGACCAGGCCGAGCACCTCGGTGCGGTAATCCTCCTTGCGGTCGGACCAGCGCAACCCGCCGCGGGCCACGGGGCCGTTGCGCAGATGCACGCCCTCGACCCAGGTCGAGAAGACGAAGATCTCGCGCCACGGGCGCGGGCGCGGCAGCCCCTCGAGCCCGCCGCTGTCGAGCTTGAACGAGGTCCAGTCCTTGGGCGCGCCGTCGGGCTCGGGCTGGAACCAGTTCGTGCGCAAGCTGCGCTCGATCGCGTTGCGGAAGCGGCGCAGGATGCGGTCTACGTCAAGGCTGGGCACCTGCTCGAGCTCGGCGTCCAGCTCGGCCGAGATGCGGCGGGCCTCGGCCTCGCGCGCTTCGGCGTCCAGACCGTTCGCGGGGTCGAACAGCGTGCGGAACAGGCGCACCAGACCGCGCACGAAGGACGGGTTGGCGATCAGCGCGTCCTCCATGTATTCGATCGAATAGGGGATGCGCGCCTGGCGCAGAAAGCGCGCATAGGCGCGCAGAAGCGCCGCCTCGCGCACGTCGAGCCCCGCGCTCAGCACCAGGCGGTTGAGCCGGTCGTTGTCGACGCGCCCGCGCCAGGCGGCGTCGAACGCCCCCTCGAGCTTGCCGCGCAGCTGCGCGAGGGGAATCTCGGCCCCGTCGGCCGAAGTCATGTAGAAATCATGCACCCAGATGGGCGTCTCGCCGTCGGCGTCCTTGCGGCGCAGGCGGAAGGGCTGCTCTTCGAGGATGCGCAGGCCCATGTTCTCGAGCACCGGCAGGCAGTCGGACAGGGGCACGGATTGGCAATGGCGGTAGAGCTTGAAGCGGACCGCGTTCTCGGGGTCCTCGAGCCGCCGGTAGAAGTGCAGCGCCAGCGGCCGGTCGCGGCCGAGCCCGTCCATCTTCTCGATGTCGCCGATGGCGGCGGCGGGGGGCACGAGGTCGCGATACGCCGCCGGAAAGCCGTTCGAGAAGCGCGCATGCAGGCGCCGGCCCTCGGCCTCGCCGAAATGCTCGATCAACGCCTCGAGCAGGCGGTCGGACCACGAGCGCACCGCCTCGATGATGCGCGCCTCGATGGCGCGGACGTCGATCTGGGCGGGCGCGGCGGACAGGGCGACGACGAAATGCACGCGCGCCAGCGCCTCGGAGCCGTAATGCGGCGTCCAGGCGGCCACGCGCCCGCCCAGCTCCTCGGCCAGGATCGCGCCGATGCGCTCGCGCAGCTCGGTGTTGTAGCGGTCGCGCGGCACGTAGACGAGGCACGACATGAAGCGCCCGAAGCGGTCGGGCCGCACGAACAGGCGCGTGCGCGGGCGCGTCGCCAGGTGCAGGATGCCCATGGCGATCTCGAAGAGCTGATCCTCGGTGCACTGGAAGAGCTCGTCGCGCGGGTGCGTCTCGAGCACGTTGATGAGCGCCTTGCCGTCATGGCTGTTGGGCGTGAAGCCGGCGCGCTCGATGATGCGCTGCACCTTCCCGCGCAAGAGCGGGATCTCGCGCGGCGAGCGGTTGTAGGCGGCCGAGGTGAACAGGCCGACGAAGACGCTGGCGCCCGTCACCGCGCCGCGCGCGTCGAAGGTCTTGACCGCGATCACGTCCAGATGCGCGCCGCGGTGGATGTTCGAGCGCCGGTTGGCCTTGAGGATGGCGATGGGCGACGGGTCCTCGAGAAAGCCGGTCATCTCGGGCGACCAGTGCACGAAGGCGCCGTCCTGGTCGCGCAGGATGGTGAAGTCCGGGTCGCGCATCAGCCCCAGCCCCGAATCGGGGTCGGGCGCGAAGCCGCCCTCGGGCGCCAGCAGGAAGCGCCGGTGGCCGAGGAAGGTGAAGTGATCGGCCGCGACCCATTCGAGGAACTCGAACGCCTCTTCATGCAGATCGCGCGGCGCGCGCGCGGCGGCGCGGCGCACCGCCTCGGCCTCGGCGCGAAGGGCCTCGCGCATGGGAATCCAGTCCTCGACCGCGGCGCGCAGCTGCTCGAGCATGGTTTCGAGCTCGCGCGTCAGGGCGGCCAGCGCGGCTTCGTCGGGGATCTGGTCGATCTGCACCTGGATCACCGATTCGCGCAACGCGTCGGGCGCGCCCTCTTCCGCCAGGCCGAGCCGCTCGCCGCCCGCGTCGCGCCGCACGGTCAGCACCGGATGGATGAGGCCATGGATGCCGACCCCGCGCTCGGTCAGAAGCAGCGTGACCGAGTCGACCAGGAAGGGCATGTCGTCGTTGCACAGCTCGACGATGGTGCGGCCGCTTTGCCAGCCATGCTCGGCCATGCGCGGGTTGTAGACCCGCACCTTGGCGCGGCCCGGCGCGCGGCGGCGGCAGAACTTCCACAGCGCCAGGGCGGCGCCGTAATGCTCTTCGGCCGGAAGGGACAGAACCTCGTCCGCGTCGGCCTTGGCGTAGAGAAGGGGCAGCGCCTCGACGAATTCGCCCGCCTCGGGCGCCTCGAGCCGCTCGAGCGCCATCTGGCGGATTTCCTCCAGTCGTTGGGCGAGGCGTTCGGCGGCGGCGTCGGCCATGGCGAGTTCTCCCTTCTGCGCGCCGGAAATCGGCGGCGCCTCACGCGGTCATGCGGGCGTGGTCCGGCACGGTATCGTGCATTGGTAAAAGCCTTCCAACCATGCCAGCCTTTGCCGCGCAAGGCGAGCGGACGGGGCGCCCGGACCCGGCGAGGAGGACGGACATGAGCGAAAGGCGCAAGGCGCTGGCGCTGCTGATCGCGGCCGAGGTTCTGACCATGAGCCTGTGGTTCGTCTCGGCCGCGGTGCTGCCGCAGATGCGCGCCGAAGCCGACATCGCCCCGGCCTGGCAGGCGGCCCTGTCGGCGGCCGTGCAGGCGGGCTTCGTGCTGGGGGCGCTGGGCTCGGCGGCGCTGGGGCTGGCCGACCGCTTCGACCCGCGCCGCGTGCTGGCGGCGGGCGCGCTGGCGGGGGCGGCGGCGAATGCGGGGCTGATCTGGGCGCCGCCGGGGGGCGCGCTGGCGGTCGGGCTGCGGCTGGCCACGGGCGCGGCGCTGGCGGCGGTCTATCCGGTGGGCATGAAGATCGCCGTCGGCTGGGGCGAGCGAGACCGGGGCCTGCTGGTCGGGCTGCTGGTGGGCGGGCTGACGCTGGGATCGGCGGCGCCGCACCTGCTGGCGGGGGCGGGAGCCTGGCGCGAGACGGTCGCGTTGGCCTCGGCGCTGGCGGCGGCGGGGGCGGCGCTGGGACTGGCCACGCGCCTGGGGCCGCATCATGCGCAGGCGGCGCGCTTCGATCCGCACGCGCTGCGCCTGGCGTGGAGCGACCGGCGCATCCGCGCCGCCTTCCTGGGCTATCTGGGCCACATGTGGGAGCTCTACGCCATGTGGGCCTGGATCGGGGCGGCGCTGGCGGCGTCCTTCGCGGCGCGCATGGCGCCCGAGGCGGCGGGCGAGGCCGCGCACCTGGCGGCCTTCTGCGCCATCGCCGCGGGCGCGTTGGGCTGCGCGCCGGCGGGATGGCTGGCCGACCGGATCGGCAAGGCGCGGCTGGCGGCGGGAGCGATGGTCATGTCGGGCGCCTGCGCGCTGGCGGCGGCCGGCGCCTTTGGCGGGCCGGCCTGGCTGCTGGGGGCGATCGCGACGCTGTGGGGCGTGGCGGTCATCGCCGACAGCGCGCAGTTCTCGGCCCTGATCGCCGATTTCGCGCCGCCTGCGGCCGCCGGCAGCCTGATGACGCTGCAAACGGCGCTGGGCTTTGCGCTGACCGTGCCGACGGTGCAGCTGACGCCGCTGGCGGCGGCGGCTCTGGGCTGGCCGGCGACGCTGGCGCTGATGGCGGCCGGGCCGGCGCTGGGCGTGGCGGCGCTGACGCCCCTGCTGCGCCGGCGATAGGGCGCGCGGGTCGGCCATGGTCGGCCGCGCGGGCCGGTCGGCGCGGGCCGGTCAGCGCATGGGGGGCGGCGCGCGGGGCTCAGCGCGCGGGGCGGGCGATGCCCTCGCGCGCGGGGAAGGCGGCTTCGAAACGCGCGCGCAGGATCAGGGCGAAGACCGCCAGCGCGCCCAGCTGATGCGCCAGCGCCAGCGACAGGGGCGCGGCGTGCATCACCGTGGCCACGCCCAGCGTCGCCTGCGCCGCCAGCGCCAGCGCGACATGCGCCGCGCGGCGGCGCGCGCCCTCGTGCCCGCAGCCGCGCGCCGACAGCCAGAACCCCAGCCCCGCCAGCACAAGAAGGTATCCGACCATGCGGTGGTTGAACTGCACCAGCGCCGGGTTCTCGAAGAAGTTGCTCCAGAGCGGCTCGTAGTCGAAGCTTTCCGAGGGCAGGAACTCGCCGTTCATCAGCGGCCAGTCGATATAGCCGCGCCCGGCGTCGATGCCCGCGACCAGCGCGCCCAGCAGGATCTGCGCGAAGGCCAGCAGCAGCAGCGCGTCGGCCCGCCCGACCATCGCCCCGAGGCGGCGGCGGCGCGCCTGCAGCAGCTCGGCCGGATCTCGGCGCAGCTGCAGCGCCATCCAGACCAGCAGACCGAAGATGGCGAAGGCCATGCCCAGATGAATCGCCAGCCGATACGAGGCCACGTCGACCATGCGCCCGGTCAGCCCCGAGGCCACCATCCACCAGCCGATCGCGCCCTGCACGCCGCCCAGCGCGCCGACCAGGACGAAGCGCCCCAGCCAGCCCGGCGGAACCGCGCGCCGCGCCAGCATCCACGCCAGCCCCGCCGCCCAGACCAGCCCCACCAGGCGGCCCAGCAGGCGGTGGCCCCACTCCCACCAGTAGATGAACTTGAACTCGTCCATCGACATGCCGCGCTTGGCCAGCTGGTATTCGGGGCTGGCCTGATACTTGCGGAACTCGTCCTGCCAGTCGGCCTCGGACAGGGGCGGGATCGCGCCCGTTACGGGGCGCCACTCGGTGATCGACAGGCCTGAATCGGTCAGCCGCGTCAGCCCGCCGACCAGCACCATCGCCGCCACCAGCGCCGCCAGCAGCGCGGTCCACAGGAAGGCGAAGCGGCGGGCGCGGCGCCGGCGCGCCTCCTCGGCGCCCGGCGCGGCGGGCGCGGGGGCCGGCGCCTCGGGACCCGCCTCCTCGAAGATGGCGCGAGGCCTGCCGCCCTGGGGTTTCGTCATGTCCTGCCTCCGCTTGCTCGAGCCAACCGCCGCAGACCTAGCGCCGCCGCCGCCCTTCGGCCAGCGACCGGATGACGCCCCTGAGGGTGCGCACGTCCTGGTCGGTGAGCGGCGCGCGGCGGAAGAGGTTGCGCAGATTCATCTGCATCGAGGCGCGCCGGTCCTCGGGAAAGAAGTAGCCCGCCGCCTCCAGCTCCTGCTCGAGATGCGCCAGCATGCGGTCCACATCCTCGACGCGGGCGGCGGCGGGCTCGGGGCGCGGGGCGGCGTTCTCGTCCGCCGGCGCCTGGCGGCGCCACTCATAGGCCACCAGCAGCGCGCACTGCCCCAGATTGAGCGAGGGAAAGGCCGGGTTGACCGGCGCCGTCACGATGGCGTTGGCGCGGGCGACGTCGTCGTTCTCGAGCCCGGTGCGCTCGCGCCCGAACATCACGCCCACCCGCTCGCCGCGCGCGACGCGGGCATGCGCGTCGGCCATGGCCTCTTCGGGGGTCATGACGGGCTTGCTCATCTCGCGCGCGCGGGCGGTGGTGGCGTAGACGTAGTTCAGATCGGCCAGCGCCGGCGCGGTCTGCGCGAAGACCTGCGCCTCGTCGATCACCCGCCCCGCGCCCGAGGCCATGGCCGCCGCCTTGGGGTTGGGCCAGCCGTCGCGCGGCGCGACGAGGCGCATGCGCGCCAGGCCGAAATTCCACATCGCGCGCGCGGCGGCGCCGATGTTCTCGCCCATCTGCGGCTCGACCAGAACGAAAATCGGACCGTCCGGCGACCAGACGGCGCTCTTGCGGTCCTGCGCGGCGGCGTTCCTTGGCGCGGACATCGGGGCCTCATGAGCGGCGCGCCACGGCGCCGCCCTGTCGGGCCGCCGGCGGCGCTGGGTTGCGCGGTCAGGGCGCGTTTATCCCCGACGCGCGCGCGGGGCAACCCCGGCGAAAGGCGCCGAGGCGGGGCGCCGGCGATGTCCTCACGCGCGCGGCCAGCGGCGCGGCGGCGCGTTTCGGGAAATCCCGGCCCATGTCGCCTTGCGCGCGCGGGGCAAGCGGGCGCATCGCCGCGAGCCCGTCGGCATCGGCGCGTCGTCACGGGCGCGGGGCGGCAAACGGGACCCCGGTTGCGTTCGCGGGCGCAGTCTTCGCGGGCGCAGTCGCCGTCACGCCGCCACGCGCGCGGGGCGAACGGTTCTTGCTCGGCGCCCGCACGCTGCCCGGCAACCACGCCGCCACGCGCGCGGGGCGAACGGCCTCGCGGCCGTCGGCGGCGGATTTGCGTCGTCACGCGCGCGGGGCGCGGGTCGGCCGAGTTGCGGCCCCGGGCGACAGGCCCGCGCCGCCCTGCGCGCAGGCGATCGGCGACGGACCCGCGCGCCGCGCGCGCACAGGCCCCGCCGCGGCGCGCGCGGGCCAAGCGACGCGCGGATCGCGGCGGGGCCGGCCGTCGGGCGCGCCTCGACGCGGTTGCGGGCAAGGCGCCCGGCGCGGTCCCACGCCGCCGCGCCGACGCGGCGCGCGCGGGGAAAACCCGACAGACGGGCCGGCGCCGCCGCCTCGAAGCGTGCGCCCCCTCCCCTGCCCGCGCCGCCGCCTGACGCTCAGCCCGCGCGCTCGAGCCACAGGGCGCTTTCGGGCGCGCCCGTCCAGGGCAGCGCCGCCAGGGCGGGCCGGCGTGCGGCCTGCATCCGCGTCAGCGCGTAGCGGCTCGAGAAGATGGGCCGCAGCGCGCCGCCCAGGATCCAGCCGGCCAGGGCGTTCTGCTCGTTGTAGCCGCGCCACGCCCATTCGGGCGGATAGGGGTCGGGCAGGAAGACGTCATGCACATGCACCCGCACCCCGGGGCGCAGAACCGGCAGGATGCGGTTGAGGATCAGATCCACGTCGGTTCCGGGCATGAGGATGTGCGAGCTGTCGAAAAAGGCCACGTCGCCCGGCTCGAGCGCGGCGAACAGCGGCAGATGCGCCTCGGACAGCACCTCGGCGCGCCAGAGCGTCGGCAGCCCCGCCAGCGCGGCGCGCGGGGCGGGGTCGATGCACACATGCTCGGCCCGCGCGCCCGCGTCGCGCAGCGCGCGCGCCACGAAGCGCGTCGAGTGGCCCGACCCGACCTCGACCACCCGCCGCGGCGGCGCGCCGCGCAGCAGCGCATAGGCCGCCGCCGCATCCAGCCGCGGATACCAGTCCTGCGCCCAGCGCGGCGCGGGGGGCGGCCCCTCGATCGCGCGCAGCGCATCGCCCAGCGCGTCGATCTGGTCGAGCAGCGCGGCGAAGGCGGGCTCGGCGTCGGCCATCGCCGCCTCGATCGCCGCATAGGGCGCGCGCGGCGGCGCGACCGTGGCCGCGTAGCGATAGGGAATGAAGAAGCCCGCGCGCCGGACGCCAAGCACCGTCTCGAGCCCCATGCGCAGCCGCCGCCATCTTCGGGTCGTCATCTCCGCTCCTTGTATCCAGCTGCATACGCATGTATGCGTTGCGCGCGGCGGGCCTTGCCCGCCCAGAGCAAGCCGCGTAGGTTCCGCGCGGACGGCCGTCAAGCGCCGGCGCCCGCGAAACCGCCCGCCGGGCCCAGAATCGGGAGACTGAGCATGAAGAAGATCAAGGTCGAAAACCCCGTCGTCGAGCTCGACGGCGACGAGATGACCCGCATCATCTGGCATTTCATCAAGGAAAAGCTGATCCTTCCCTATCTCGACATCGATCTGAAATATTACGATCTGGGCATCGAGAACCGCGACGCCACCGACGACCAGGTGACCGTGGACGCGGCCAACGCCATCAAGAAATACGGCGTCGGCGTGAAGTGCGCGACCATCACCCCCGACGAGGCCCGCGTCGAGGAGTTCGGCCTCAAGCGCATGTATCGCTCGCCCAACGGCACCATCCGCAACATCCTGGGCGGCGTGATCTTCCGCGAGCCGATCATCTGCAAGAACGTCCCGCGCCTTGTGCCGCACTGGACCAAGCCGATCGTCGTCGGCCGCCACGCCTTCGGCGACCAGTACAAGGCCACCGACTTCCGCTTCCCCGGCAAGGGCAAGCTGACGATCAAGTTCGTCGGCGAGGACGGCGAGGTGATCGAGCACGAGGTGTTCGACGCGCCCGGCTCGGGCGTCGCCATGGCGATGTACAACCTCGACCAGTCGATCATCGACTTCGCCCGCGCCTCGATGAACTACGGGCTGGCGCGCGGCTATCCGGTCTATCTGTCGACCAAGAACACCATCCTCAAGGCCTATGACGGCCGCTTCAAGGACCTGTTCCAGAAGGTCTACGAGGAAGAGTTCAAGGACAAGTTCGAGGCCGCCGGCATCCATTACGAGCACCGCCTCATCGACGACATGGTGGCCTGCGCCATGAAGTGGTCGGGCGGCTATGTCTGGGCGTGCAAGAACTATGACGGCGACGTGCAGTCCGACACCGTCGCGCAGGGCTTCGGCTCGCTGGGGCTGATGACCTCGGTCCTGATGACCCCCGACGGCAAGGTGGTCGAGTCCGAGGCCGCCCACGGCACCGTCACCCGCCACTACCGCCAGCACCAGCAGGGCAAGGAGACCTCGACCAACTCCATCGCCTCGATCTTCGCCTGGACCGGCGGCCTCAAGCACCGCGCCAAGCTGGACGGCAACGACGAGCTGATGCGCTTCGCCACCACGCTCGAGCGCGTCGTGGTCGAGACCGTCGAGGCCGGCTACATGACCAAGGACCTGGCGCTGCTGGTGGGCCCGGACCAGAAGTGGCTCACCACCATGGGCTTCCTCGAGAAGGTCGACGAGAACCTGCGCAAGGCGCTGGCCGAGGGCTGAACGCCCGAGCCGGCTTCGGGGGCCCGCGGCGCGTTCCGCGGGCCTCTTGCGTTCGCGCGCCCCCGTCCCGCGGAGAAGCTCATGCAGATCGTCCTTTACGGCGTCGCCGTGTCGGCCTTCGTGGCCAAGGTGCGCGCCGCGCTCGACCTCAAGGGCCTGCCCCATGAAGAGCGCGAGCCGCCCGACGGCTACGGCTCGGCCGCCTATCGGGCCATCGTCCCGGCCGGTTCGGTCCCCGGCCTCGTGGTCGACGGGGCGCCGCTGTTCGGATCGAACGCGATCCTCGAATTCCTCGAAGAGGCCGCCCCCGAGCCGCCCCTGCTGCCGGCCGATCCGCTCGGGCGCGCGCTGACCCGCGCGCTGGCCGGCTATTCCGACGACCGGATCGAGGCGGCCGGGCGCGCCATGTTCCCGCTCGTCAAGCGCGGCTGGCGCGCCGATCCCGAGGCGGCGGCGCAAGGCGCGGCGCGCCTTGCCGAGGCGCTGGCGCGGCTCGAGGACATCTGCGCCGCGGCGCCCGCCGGCCTTGCGCCGGGCGGGCGGGCGGGCATGGCCGAATGCGCCCTCGCCCCGGCGATCCAGATGGGGTTCATGCTGTGCGAAGAGGTCGAGCGCCCGCTGACCCCGCCCCCGCGCGTCGCCCGCTGGATGGCGGCGGCGGGCGAAGACCCCGCCATCGCGCGCAGCCTGGCCATTCAGCGCGCGGCGATGGACGAGTGGCTGGCCCGCTGGCGCGCGCCCGGCGGCTCCTGCGGCCGAGGGTGAAATTTTTTCCCGCTCGCCCCTTCACCCGCGGTCCGCGCGCGCCTATATTCGCCTTGTCCCTTCGGGGACTATGGCGATAAACGCGCACGTAATAAGCGGATCGGACCCGGGGGCGGTACCCGGCGGCTCCACCAGAATCCCTCTCCACCCGTTCGTTGGCGGGCGGACGCAAGAGGCAGAAGGGGGCCGAAACAGGATCGACGGACGTGTAAAGGTGTTGCTTTCGCCCGGCAGGATGCCACCGTTATCGGCTCAAAACGCATAGTTGCCAACGACAACCGTGCTCCGGTGGCCGTCGCTGCGTAATGCAGCGACCAAACCGAAACCGAAGTCCTGAGGCTTAGCCGCTTCAGGCGGGGTCCGCAGGCGCCTGGCAACAGAAGCCTGCACTTCTCCCTCTCCAGCGCGAAACCGACCGGGCGCCAGCAGCGCGCCGCCGCCCTGCGTCGCCCTGCGTCGCCCGCCCTGCGGCGCGGCTTTCCTTGCGTCGCGAATCGGATATGTTCGGCCCAGACACGGAGGGAATTGCGCATGTCCCAGGCGGGCCTCGACTACGGCAAGATGATGCAGCGCGCGCTGCGCGGCGTGATGGCGGAAAGCCTGGGCGTCGCGGCGCGCGAGGGGCTGCCGGGCGGGCATCACTTCTACATCACCTTCGACACCCGCCATCCGGGCGTGGACATGCCCGACTGGCTGCGCGCCCAGTTCCCCGAAGAGATCACGATCGTCATCCAGCACGAGTTCTGGGATCTGGCCGTCACGCCCGACCGCTTCAGCGTCGGGCTGAGCTTTTCGAACCGCGCGGCGACGCTGGTGGTGCCCTTCGACGCGGTGACGACCTTCGTCGATCCCCACGCCGAATTCGGCCTGAAGTTCGACGCGCATGACGCCGAGGACGACGAAGGCCCCGAGCCCGGCCCGGGCGACGGCCCAGGCGCAGAGGCCGAGCCCCCATCGCCCCCCGCGCCGGGCGGCGACGTGGTCAGCCTCGACCGCTTCCGCAAGCGCTGAGCGCGCCCCCCGCGGCGGGCCCGCGCGATGGGCCGGGCGTGAACGCCCGCCGGCAAGGGCCCTCGTCGCCCCGGCCCGCCGGCCGTGCGCGGAACGTGCCCGACGCGCCCCCAACACGCCCCCGCCACGGCCCCGACGCCGGCGCGCCTCGGCCACGGCCGGGCGTCAGGGCGCCCGCGCCAGCTCTACCGCCACGGCGGCGCAAAGCATGCCGGTGGCCGTCAGCACCATCAGGTGCCAGAGCGCGGTCTGGAACGGCATGCTCTTGCGCACGAACACCCCGACGCCCGCGGTATAAAGCGCCCCGCCCCCGATCAGCAGCCAGAACGTCGCCGGATGGGCGGCGCGCAGGATCGGCCCGCCGATCGGCACGATGGCCCAGCCCAGCGCCAGATACAGCGCCAGCGCCGCGCGCTCGAAGCGGCCCGGCGCCGCCAGCTTCAGCGCCGCCCCCGCCAGCGCCGCCGCCCAGATCCCGGTCAGGATCGGCCGCGCGGCCGCGCCCGCCAGAAGAACGGCGAAGGGCGTGTAGGCGCCCGCGATCTTCACGAAGATGGCCGCGTGGTCCAGCCTGCGCAGCACCCCCCGCGCCGCGCCGCGCGCGGGCGCAAGATGATACGCCGCCGAGAAGACGAACATCATCGCCATCGACGCCGCATAGACCGCCGTCGCGGCGACGACGGCGCCGTCGCCGCCGCGCCGCGCCGCCAGCGCCACCAGGGCCGGCCCCGCCGCCAGCGCGCCCGCCACGCCCAGGGCGTGGACGATCGCGTCGGCGGCGCGCTCGGCCCGCGCGGGGGCCGAAGGCGGCGAAAGCGCGGATGAGATTCCCGAGGCCGTGCGATTCATGGCCCCAGTCTAGCATGAACGCAGGCGCGCGCGCCGCATTGGCGCCCGCCCGCCGCGGCGGTATAGAACGCGCGTCACACGCTCATCAGGAGGATCGCGCGCCATGACCGCCACCCGGACCGAGACCGACAGCTTCGGCCCCATCGAGGTGCCCGCCGACAAGTATTGGGGCGCTCAGACGCAGCGCAGCCTGCAGAACTTCCCCATCGGCTGGGAGAAGCAGCCCGTCGCCGTCATCCGCGCGCTGGGCGTCATCAAGCAGGCCGCGGCCGAGGCGAACATGGAGCTCGGCAACCTCGACCCGCGCATCGGCAAGGCCATCGTCCAGGCCGCGGCCGAGGTCGCCGAGGGCAAGTTCGACGATCATTTCCCGCTGGTGGTCTGGCAGACGGGCTCGGGCACCCAGTCGAACATGAACGCCAACGAGGTCATCGCCAACCGCGCCATCGAAATCCTGGGCGGCAAGATCGGCTCGAAGGACCCGGTGCACCCGAACGACCACGTCAACCGCTCGCAATCCTCGAACGACACCTTCCCCACGGCCATGCACATCGCCGCCGCGACCATGGCGCGCGACGTGCTGCTGCCCGGGCTCGAGAAGCTGCACGCCGCGCTGGCCGCCAAGTCCGAGGCCTTCAAGGACATCATCAAGATCGGCCGCACCCACACCCAGGACGCCACCCCGCTGACGCTGGGGCAGGAGTTCTCGGGCTACGCGCACCAGGTCGCCATGGGCATCGAGCGCGTCAAGCGCGCCCTGCCCTCGATCCACGAGCTGGCGCAGGGCGGCACCGCCGTCGGCACCGGGCTCAACACGAAGAAGGGCTTCGCCGAGAAGTTCGCCGCCCATGCCGCGCGCATCACCGGCATTCCCTTCGTCACCGCGCCCAACAAGTTCGAGGCCCTGGCCGCCCATGACGCGGTGGTCGAGATGTCGGGCGCGCTCAAGACCGTGGCGGGCAGCCTGTTCAAGATCGCCAACGACATTCGCTTCCTCGGCTCGGGGCCGCGCTGCGGGCTGGGCGAGCTGATCCTGCCCGAGAACGAGCCCGGCTCGTCGATCATGCCGGGCAAGGTCAACCCCACCCAGTGCGAGGCGCTGACCCAGGTCTGCGCCCATGTCATGGGCAACGACGCGGCCATCGGCTTCGCCGGCAGCCAGGGCCATTTCGAGCTGAACGTCTACAAGCCCATGATGATCTACAACCTGCTGCAGTCGATGCAGCTGCTGGGCGACGCGGCGGCGTCCTTCACCGACCGCTGCGTGACGGGCATCCGCGCGAACGAAGAGCGCATCGCCAAGCTGATGCGCGAAAGCCTGATGCTGGTCACGGCGCTGGCGCCGGTCATCGGCTACGACAACGCCGCCAAGGTGGCCAAGGCGGCGCACCAGAACGGCACCACGCTGCGCGAAGAGGCCGTGCGCCTGGGATTCGTGGACGAAGAAACCTTCGACCGCGTGGTGCGCCCCGAACTGATGATCGGTCCGAGCGACTGACCGCGCAAGCGATCCGCGCCCGCCCCCGCGCCGGAACGCAGACGCCGCGGGGGCGGGCCAGGGCCGCGGCGCCGAACCCGCCGCCGCGGCGTCCGCGGTCGGGGGCGCCCGTCGCCGACCTCGTCAGAACATCGGGCGGTATTTCCAGTCGTCGGCGTCGGGCGTGACCTCGTCCAGATCATAGCCGGCGGCGCGAAGACGGCGCGCCGCCTCGACGCCCTCGCGCGCGGCCGCGTCCACCAGCGCGCGCCCCTGCGCCTCGTCCCGCGGCACGCCGCGCCCGCGCAGCAGGTCCAGCCCGTAATTGAACTTGCCCACCGGATCGCCCGCCTCGGCCGCGCGCCGGTCCCAGCGGGCGGCGGCGGCCGGATCCTCGGGGCCGCCCAGGCCGTTGTCCTCAAGCTGACCCATCCAGGTCATCGCCCCCGTCCAGCCCGCCTCGGCGCAGCTTTGAAAGAGCGTGCGCGCCCATTCGTGCCGGCCCGACTTGGTGGCGAGATAACCTTGCGCGCACAGGACCATGTCGGCCTCGCCCCGGCGCGCGCGCTCGACGAAGCGGCGCATGGTCATCTCGTCGGGGTTGAGGACGCCGCCCTCGTCAGGCGCCGGCGCGCCCGCATCGGCGCGCGCCGGCAAGGCGGCCGTCTGGCCGATCAGCGCCCCCGCGACGGCGAGCAGCGCGGCGCGCAGGATCGGGGGCGAGGGATGGCGGACTGGCATGGCGGCCTCCTTGGCGCGGCGCCCCGCGCTGGGGGCCGGAGCCCCACCATAGCACAAAGCGCCGCCCGGCGCGCGCATCAGGGTCGATCGGGGCCGCCCAGATCCAGCGACAGCGCGTGGATGGGCCCGGCCAGCTCTTCGGCCAGGGCCTTGTGGACCATGCGCTGGGCCTCGACGCGGCCGCGCCCGGCGAAGGCCCGGGCGCGGATGCGCACGTGGAAATGGGTCTCGCCGCCCTCGCGCCAGCCGGCATGGCCGCGGTGGCGCTCGGACTGGTCCTCGACCTCGAGCGCCACGGGATCGAAGGCCGCGGTCAGCTTCTCGCGGATGGTCCGGGCTACGCTCATCTCCGTCTCCTTTCGCCTGTCCGGCGCGCCCGCGCCCGGCCGGGCTTGGCCCGCGCGGCGCGAACGCTACAATGTCCGGCCCGACTCGGCCGCCGCGGCCGACGCCCGCAACAGCACCGGAGCCAGACGCACAGTGCCGCCTCGTTCGCCCTTCGACTACGACGTTTCGGTTTCCGCCGACAAGCGCCGCCGCATGCGCCGGCGCGGCATGACCGGCGCGATCGAGGACAGCCGCCGCCCCTGCGACCGGCCCGGCTGCGACGGGCGCGGCCAATACCGCGCGCCCAGGGCGCCCGACCGGCTGAACGAGTATTACTGGTTCTGCCTCGAGCATGTGCGCGAATACAACCGCTCGTGGAACTACTTCGCGAACATGACGCCCGAGGAGTTCGACGCCTTCCAGCGCGCCGATTCGGTCTGGGGCCGGCCCACCTGGCGCTTCGGCCAGCAGCCGCGCAAGCCGCTGGGCATCGAGGCCCATGCCGAGGGCCAGGCCTGGCGGCGCTTCGGCTTCGACGACCCGCTCGAGGTGCTGGGGGCGAACGCCACCATCAACCCCGGCGGGCGCGGGCGCGACGTTCCGCCGCCCCCGCGGCGCAAGCTGCCCGCCAATCTGCGCCGCGCGCTCGAGGTTCTGGGCGCCGAGGACCACATGACCCGCGCCCAGATCCGCGCCATCTACAAGGATCTGGTCAAGTCCCTGCACCCGGACATGAACGGCGGGCGGCGCGACGACGAGGCGCGCCTGCGCGAGGTGGTCTGGGCCTGGCAGCAGATCAAGGGCAGCCGCGCCTTCGCCGACTGACGACGCGACGCGCTTGCGCTTGCGTCGCGGCGCCTTATGTTCCAAGCAGCGTCAGGGAAACCGCGTTTCGCGGACGGCCCGCCCGCGCCCGCCGGCGCGCCGGCCCCCGCAGGGCGCTGCACGGCCCGCCGCGAAGGCGGGCGGATGAAACGAAGGACGACGAACATGGCTGACGGCGCGGTGATCGACGCGATGGAGCCGACGGTGGACGTGTCCGTGCGCGACGCGTTCGGCATCGACCTCGACATGACGGTCAAGGGGTTCGCCGAACCCACCGACCGCGTGCCCGATCTGGACCCCACCTATCGCTTCGACCGGGACACGACCCTGGCCATCTTGGCCGGCTTCGCCCACAACCGGCGCGTGATGATCCAGGGCTATCACGGCACCGGCAAGTCCACGCATATCGAGCAGGTGGCCGCGCGGCTCAACTGGCCCTGCGTGCGCGTGAACCTGGACAGCCACATCAGCCGCATCGACCTGATCGGCAAGGACGCGATCAAGATCCGCGACGGCAAGCAGGTGACCGAGTTCCACGAGGGCATCCTGCCCTGGGCGCTGCGCAACCCGGTGGCCATCGTCTTCGACGAATACGACGCTGGGCGCCCGGACGTGATGTTCGTGATCCAGCGCGTGCTCGAGGCCGACGGCAAGCTGACGCTGCTCGACCAGAACGAGGTCATCCGCCCCAATCGCTGGTTCCGCCTCTTCGCCACGGCCAACACGGTCGGGCTGGGCGACACGACCGGGCTCTATCACGGCACGCAGCAGATCAACCAGGGCCAGATGGACCGCTGGTCGATGGTGGTCACGCTCAACTACCTGCCCCATGACGCCGAGGTCGACATCATCCTGGCCAAGAACCCCGACTACGCCGCCACCCCCGAGGGGCGCGAGACCGTCTCGCGCATGGTCACCGTCGCCGATCTGACGCGCTCGGCCTTCATGAACGGCGACCTGTCGACGGTGATGAGCCCGCGCACGGTCCTGGCCTGGGCCGAGAACGCGCGCATCTTCAAGGATGTGGGCTTCGCCTTCCGCCTGACCTTCCTCAACAAGTGCGACGAGCTCGAGCGCCAGACGGTGGCCGAATTCTACCAGCGCTGCTTCGGCGAGGAACTGCCCGAAAGCGCCGCCAGCGTCAGCCTGGGCTGAAGGCCGGCGTCGGCTAGGGCCAAGCGCGCGCCGCCGAGCCGACCCGCCGGGGGATGCCGAAACGCCGCCCCCGCTCCGACGCGCGCCCCCGCCGCGCCCGGCCCCGGCGAGGGCTGCGCGGCGGCGCCGAACATGGGCCGACCTGCCTCGGCGCCCGCGCCGCGCCCCGTTCGACCCGCGCTCGGGGCGCGTGCCGCGCCGGCGCCCGCCACGGCGGACGGGCCGCGGCGCCCGCTCGACACACGGGGCCGCAGCCCCTAAGTCTGATGCGAAGACTTGCCCTTTCCCGCCGCGGAGCGCAGCATCCGATCATGCCCACACGGTCCGACAACCCCGCCGAGCCCTTCAAGAAGGCGCTCACCGAAACGACCCGCGCGCTGGCCAACGAGCCCGACCTGACCGTGACCTTCTCGGTCGATCCGCCCGGAATGGCGAACGACTCGGTGCGCCTGCCGCAGATCTCGCGCGCCATGAGCCGCGCCGAGGTCATGCTGGCGCGCGGCGCCTCGGACGCCTACGCCCTGCGCCGCCGCTTCCACGACCCCGCCGCCGCCGCGCGCTATCGCCCCCAGGGCGAAACCGCCCGCGCCATCTTCGACGCGATGGAGACGGCGCGCTGCGAATCGCTGGGCGCGCGGGCCATGCCGGGCGTCGCGGCCAATCTGGACGCGCGCCTGGCGGACGAGGCCGCGCGCAAGGGCTATGCCGAGCTGCGCGGCCCCGACGAGGCGCCCCTGCCCGAGGCCGCCGGGCTGATGGTGCGCGCGCTGGCCACGGGCCGCCCCCTGCCCGAAGGGGCGCGGCGGGTGCTCGAGCTGCTGGGCCCGCGGCTCGAGGCCAGCTCGCCCGAGGCGCTGCGCGCCGCCGTCGCCGCGCTTGACGATCAGGCCGCCTTCGCGCGCCTGGCCCGGCAGGTCATCGCCGATCTGGGCTATGGCGAAGAGCTGGGCGAGGACCCCGACCAGGGCGAGGACGAGGATGACGAGCAGTCGCAGGAGGACTCGCCCGATCAGGACCAGGAGGGCGGCCAGGAGCAGGCCGATCAGGATCAGGACGACGCGCCCGACGAGCAGGGCGCCGAGGACCGCGCGGCCCCCTCGGCCGAGGTCTCGAGCGAAGAGGACGACGACGCCGATCTGAACGACGAGGCCGCCGCCGAGGATGGCGAGCCCCCCGCCGAGCCCCAGGCCCCGCCGCCCCTGTCCGAGGCCGACCCGCTCTACAAGGCCTTCACCACCGCTTTCGACGAGGTGATCGACGCCGCCGATCTGGCCGAGCCGGCCGAGCTGACGCGTCTGCGCGGCTATCTGGACCAGCAGCTGGCGCCGCTGCGCGGCGCGGTGGGCCGGCTGGCGAACCGGCTTCAGCGCCGCCTGCAGGCGCGGCAGAACCGCTCGTGGCTGTTCGACCAGGAGGAGGGCGCGCTCGACGCCGCGCGCCTGGCGCGTGTGGTGGCCAACCCCACCACCCCGCTCAGCTTCAAGGTCGAGAAGGACGCCGAGTTCCGCGACACCATCGTCACGCTGCTCATCGACAATTCGGGGTCGATGCGCGGACGGCCGATCTCGATCGCGGCGATCTGCGCCGACATCCTGGCGCGCACGCTCGAGCGCTGCCAGGTCAAGGTCGAGGTGCTGGGCTTCACCACCCGCGCCTGGAAGGGCGGTCAGTCGCGCGAAGAGTGGCTGCGCGTCGGCCGGCCGGGTCAGCCCGGGCGGCTGAACGATCTGCGCCACATCGTCTACAAGAGCGCCGACGCCCCCTGGCGGCGCGCGCGGGCCAATCTGGGCCTGATGATGAAGGAAGGCCTGCTCAAGGAGAACATCGACGGCGAAGCCGTCGAATGGGCCGCCCGCCGCCTTCTGGCGCGGCCCGAGCAGCGCAAGATCCTGATGGTCATCTCGGACGGCGCGCCGGTCGACGACTCGACGCTTTCGGTCAATCCCTCGAACTATCTCGAGAAGCACCTGCGCGACGTGATCGCCATGATCGAACGCCGCCGCCAGATCGAGCTGCTGGCCATCGGCATCGGCCACGACGTCACCCGCTATTACCAGCGCGCGGTGACCATCACCGATGTCGAGCAGCTGGGCGGCGCGATGACCGAGCAGCTGGCCGCGCTGTTCGAGGCCGACCCCCACGCCGCCGCCCGCGCCCAGCGGCGCGGGGCGCCCCGGCGCCGCATCGCCTGAGCCGGCCCGCGCCGGACGACGCCCGGCCCCGGTCCGGCGCCGGTCCCGCGCGGCGCGCCCGGCCCGAAGCGCCGCGCCGCAGACGCCGCGTCGGACGGCCCCGTGCAGGATGGCGCCGCGTCGGATGGCCCCGTGCAGGATGGCGCCGCGTCAGATGCGGCGCGCCCGCTTGTGCGCGCGGCGGATCTTCAGCGCCATGCCCAGCGCCAGCAGGACCACCCCCGCCGCCCCCAGAACCGGCGCGGCGGGCAGATGCAGCGCCGGCTCGATCGCGGCCCAGATCGCGGGATCGGCGCGGTTCTCGATGCCCGACTGCAACCCGATCAGGCTTTCGCGGTGGACGGCGAACCAGAACTCGCCCAGCGAACGGAACGCGCCGCGCCCGGTCCCGCCGCCCTTCTCGGTCAGGTCCAGCGCGGCCAGCGTCGCCGCCAGGCCAATCAGCAGCAGCCCCCCAAGGCGCAGGATCATCGCGCATCCTCCTCCGTCGCGCCGCCCGCCGCCTCTTCGGGCGGGACGATGGCATGGAAAACATAGCCGCCCAGATCCTCGTGCGACAGCGGCGTCACGCGCCAGCCGCGCGCGCGCAGCCCCTCGGCGAAGCGGAACCCCGCCTCCCAGTCCTCGAGCGTGAGCATGGTGCGCGCGCCGAAGCGGCGGGCGATGATCTCGGTCGCCTCGGGAACCGCCTCGGGGCCGCGCCGGGCCGTCAGGCGGGCGTGCACCTTCTGGCTGAACGGGGTCTTGAGCCCCACCAGGTCCACCAGCGGCACGTCGGTCGCCCAGGCGACATGGCCCACATCGTGCAGCAGAAGCGGCGCCGAGGGATCGAGGTTGCGCTCGATCCAGCGCGCCGTCGCCTGAAGGCGCGCGCGCTGGTCGCCGATCAGGCGCAGATCGATCGGGGCCTTGAAGAAAAACCCCGCCGCCGTCGCCGCCAGCGCCAGGGCGATGAAGACGCGCGCCGGCACCGCGCCGCGCCCCGATGCGGCGCGCGAGGCCAGCGCGAAGGCCGCGATGGGCAGAAAGACCCACAGCAGCCGCTTGCCGTTCTGGATCGAGACGACCGGATAGAGCGCCGCCATCGCCGCGATGAGCGCCAGCGCCGCCAGCGTGGCGCGCCGCGCGACGGGCCCGCGCGCCGCCGCCAGGGCCAGCATGAGGCCGCTGGTTCCCGCAATGAACTCAGACGCCTTGGCCGCGAAGTAGGCCCTCGGAATCCACGGGCCCAGTTGCGGCTGGGCGAAGAAGGCCCGCTTGGCGAAGCCGGTGCGCGGCAGCGGCGCGCCCGACAGGCTCCACTGCGCCGCCAGCAGCGCCGAGGCCGGCGCCACGCACCAGGCGAGCGCGCGCAGCGCCTCGGCGCGCCGTCCCTCGCGCCGCGCGTCGCTCAGCATGCCCAGCATCAGCGCCACCGAGACCGCGCCGAGCTCGGGCCGCACGAAAGGCGCCAGGCCGCACAGCAGCGCCGCCCCGCGCGAGAAGGGATCGCGCGCCGCCAGCGCCAGCATCCAGATGACGATGGCGAAGACCCAGCCGGTCTCGAGCCCGTTGAGCATCACGTAGTAGAAGCGCCCCGCGAACACCGACGCCAGCGCCAGCGCCAGGCTCCAGCCCGCGCCAAGGCCCAGCGCCCGGCCCGCCGCCAGAACGCCCAGCCCCGACAGCGCCACCGCCGCCCAGCTCAGCGCCCACAAGGCCCACTCGGCGCTTCCGGCCAGATGCCCCGCGGCGACGGCCAGCGTGTGCAGAAGGCTTGTCGCACCGAACAGGGCCGGAACGCCGGGAAAGGAGGGGTCGCCCTCGATCAGCGCGCGGGCGTTGTGCAGGGTGATGTAGGCGTCGTCCAGCGGCCAGGCCGGCGCGCCAAGGCGGCGCAGATGCCAGGCCGCCGCAGCCGCGGTCAGCGCCAGAAAGATCGCGCCCGCCGCGGCGAAGGCGCCGTCGCGCCGCGCCGACGCGGCCGGCGGCGACGCGGGATGGGATGCGCTGGACATGAACGCCGCTCCCCGATTGGTTACGCGCGCGCGCCGCCGCCTTGAGGCGGGCGCGCGCCTTCGTGCCTGCCCGAAAGCGGCGGCGCGGTCAAGCGCAGCCCCCGGCGGCAACGCGCCGACGCACGCATGGGCGCGGCGCGCCCCGTTCCGCCGCGCATTGCCTCGCCGCCCCGCCCGCACGGATCGGCGCGGCCGGCGGCCGGGCCTCGTGCCGGATCTTGCGCGGCGGTCGGCGCGGCGGCGCCTGGGGCGCAGGCGCGGCGCCGCCGAGGGCTCCGTCGCCCTGAGGAAGAACGGCCGCCCCTTGCAACGCAGCGCTAGACAACGCGGAGCCGCCCGGGGCAAGACGCCCGCCCCCGGCCTGACGCCGCGGCGCGGATCGCGGCCTGAAGCGGGCGCGCCCGTCCGCCGGATCCGCGCGTCGCCGCCGCGCGGTCAGGCGCGGCGCAGGTCGGGGGGCGTGGCCTCTTCGGCAAGGGCGGCGGTCGCCTCGGCCAGGGGCATGACGCGCTGCCCCTTCTCGCCCAGGCGACGCACGGCGACGGCGCGGTTCTCGACCTCCTGCCGGCCGACGGCGATGATGGCGGGCGTCTTGGCCAGCGAGTGCTCGCGGACCTTGTAGTTGATCTTCTCGTTGCGCAGATCGGTCTCGACCCGCAGCCCGGCGGCGCGCAGCGTGGCCGCGACCTCGCGCGCATAATCGTCGGCGTCCGAGGTGATGGTGGCCACCACCGCCTGCACCGGCGCCAGCCACATCGGGAAGCGGCCGGCGTGGTTCTCGATCAGGATGCCGATGAAGCGCTCGAAGCTGCCCAGGATGGCGCGGTGCAACATGACCGGGCGGTGACGCTTGTCGTCGGCGCCCACATACTCGGCGCCCAGCCGCTCGGGCAGCACGAAGTCGCACTGGAAGGTGCCGCACTGCCACTCGCGCCCGATGGCGTCGGTCAGCTTGAAGTCCAGCTTGGGGCCGTAGAAGGCGCCCTCGCCGGGGTCGATCTCGAAATCGTCGGTCACCTTGCGCACCGCCGCCTCGAGCGCGGCCTCGGCCTTGTCCCAGATCTCGTCCGAGCCGGCGCGCACCTCGGGGCGGGTTGAGAACTTGATGTCGAAGCTCTCGAAGCCCAGGTCGCGATAGACCGAGCCCAGCAGCGAGATGAAGGCGGCGGTTTCCTGCTCGATCTGGTCCTCGGTGCAGAAGATGTGCGCGTCGTCCTGCACGAAGCCGCGCACGCGCATCAGCCCGTGCATCGAGCCCGAGCTCTCGTAGCGGTGGCACGAGCCGAACTCGGCCAGGCGCAGCGGCAGGTCGCGATAGGATTTGAGCCCCTGGTTGAACACCTGCACATGGCACGGGCAGTTCATAGGCTTGAGGGCGTTCACGCGCTTTTCGTTGGCGTGCTCCTCGTCGATCTCCGTGATGAACATGTTCTCACGGTATTTGTCCCAGTGCCCCGAGGCCTCCCACAGCTTGCGGTCCACCACCTCGGGGGTGCGGATCTCCTTGTAGCCGGCGGCGTCGAGGCGCCGGCGCATGTAGTCCTGCAAGGTGCGGTAGACCGTCCATCCCCTGGGGTGCCAGAAGACCATGCCCGGCGCCTCTTCCTGCATGTGGAAGAGCTCCATCTCGCGCCCAAGGCGCCGGTGGTCGCGGCGGGCGGCCTCCTCGAGCATGTCGAGATAGGCCTTGAGGTCCTTGCGCGAGCGGAAGCCCACCCCGTAGATGCGCTGGAGCATCTTGTTGCGGTGATCGCCACGCCAGTAGGCGCCCGCGACATGGGTCAGCTTGAAGCCGTCGGCGGGAACCTGCCCCGTATGGACCAGGTGCGGGCCGCGGCACAGATCCTGCCAGTCGCCGTGCCAATACATGCGGATCGGCTCGCCCTCGGGGATCATGCCGACCAGCTCGACCTTGTAGGGCTCGTCGTTCTCTTCGTAGAAGCGGATGGCGCGCTCGCGGTCCCAGACCTCGGTGCGGACCGGGTCGCGGCGGGCGATGATCTCGCGCATGCGCTTCTCGATCAGCTCCAGATCGGCGGGGGTGAAGGGCTCGGCGCGGTCGAAGTCGTAATACCAGCCGTGCTCGACCACCGGGCCGATGGTGACCTTGACGTCGGGCCACAGCTCCTGCACCGCGCGGGCCATGATGTGCGCCAGGTCGTGACGGATCAGCTCCAGCGCGGCGTCGTCCTCGATGGTGACGATCTCGAGCCGCGCGTCGCGCTCGATGGGGCGCGACAGGTCGACCAGCTCGCCGTCCACGCGCGCGGCCAGCGCCGCCTTGGCCAGCGATTTCGAGATGTCCTTCGCCACGTCGGCCGCCGTCACGCCGGCGGGATAGGTCCGCGCGGCGCCGTCGGGCAGGGTGAGGGTCACCATGCGGGAAGCGCGCGCGTCGTCCATCTTGCGATCTCCGGAATGCGGCCCGGAGCCGGTCTCCGGGCGGTCGGGCGCACCTTATGAGGGGGCGCGGCGAAGTCAAGCGGCGCGCGCCGCCGGGCGCCGCCACGTCGCGGTTGCGCGCGCGCCCGCGCCGTGCTCGGCTGGCGCCGAAAGCCGCGGGGCGCACGCCCGCGCGCAAGGCCGCGCCGCGCCGCGCGCGCATGGCCGGGCCGCGCGCCCGCCCGCCGCGGCGCCCGCGAAGCAGAGCAGGAGCAAGCGATGAGCGAACATGTGAAGGTCGTCCTCGAGGACGGCGTGATGGAGATCACGCTGGACCGCCCCGACAAGAAGAACGCCCTTTCGCAGGCGATGTATGCGGCGATGAACGAGGCGATGGACCGCCTCGACGCCGACGACGCGGCGCGCGTGGCGCTGTTCCGCTCGAGCGGGCCCGACTTCACCGCGGGCAACGACATCGCCGATTTCGCCGCCGCCGCCGCCAGCGGGCGCCCGCCC
Organism: Oceanicella actignis; assembly: GCF_900111545.1. Lineage (NCBI taxonomy): Bacteria > Pseudomonadati > Pseudomonadota > Alphaproteobacteria > Rhodobacterales > Paracoccaceae > Oceanicella > Oceanicella actignis. The sequence continues at coordinate 83,728 of NZ_FOHL01000008.1, read as the reverse complement.
CTGGCCGGCGTGTTCATCCAGAAGCTGGCCGCGGCGCGCAAGCCGCTGGTCGCAGCCGTGCCGGGCGTGGCGGTGGGCCTGGGCACGACGATGCTGCTGCACTGCGACCTGGTGTTCGTCGCCGAGGATGCGCGCCTGTCCACGCCCTTCGTGGGGCTGGGCCTGACGCCCGAGGCGGCGTCCTCGATCCTGTTGCCCGCGCGCATCGGGCATGCCCGGGCCTTCGAGATGTTCGTGCTGGGCGAGGCGCTGTCGGGCGCCGAGGCGGCGCGGCTGGGCGTGGCCAACCGCGCCCTGCCGGCCGAGCGCCTCGACGAGGCGGCGCGCGAGGCCTGCCGGCGCATCGCCCGCCTGCCGCGCGGCGCGGTGGCGGCGACCAAGGCGCTGATGCGCGACTCGGACGCGCTGCTCGAGCGCATCGGACGCGAAAGCGCGATCTTCGGCGAGCGGCTCATGTCGGCCGAGGCGCGCGAGGCCTTCGCCGCGTTCATGGAGCGCCGCCCGCCCGATTTCTCGAAGCTCGGCTGAACGCGGGCGCGAGGGCCGGCGCCGCGATGGGCGCGGGCCCGGGTGCGAAGCGGCGAAGGCGGGTGCGCGAGGGCCGGCGGGCCGGTCGAGCGGGCAGCCCGGGCCCCGCGCCCGCGTCGAGCCGCCGAGGGGGCGAAGGCCCGCCGCCCGGCGCCGCCGCCCGGGCGCCACGCCCTCGCCCCGCCTTCGCCCGCGCCGCAAGGCGGCGCCCCCGTCCGCGACCGATCGGGGGGCGGCGCGCCGCTCATGCGGCGCAGGGGCCCGGATTCGCCTTCGCCCCATGGACGCGCCCGCCGCGCATGGGCTATGGCCTTGCGGCAGGCGGGGCCGGGCCGGCCGCGCCCGATGGCGGGAGAGGCGCATGACCGATCGAGCAGAAAACGCGCCGCCGACGGTGCTTCAGGTGATCCCGGCGATGAAGTCCGGCGGCGCCGAGCTGGGCGCGCTTCAGGTCGCCGAGGCCCTGACCCGGGCCGGCGGGCGCGCCTTCGTCATGTCCGAGGGCGGGCGCATGGTCGCGGCGCTCGAGCGCGCGGGGGCGACGCATGTGACGGCGCCGGTGGCGACGAAGAACCCCGCGCGCATCCTGGCCAACGCGCTGCGCATCGCGCGCTTTTGCCGCGCCAACGGCGTTCAGGTGATCCACGCGCGCAGCCGCGCCCCGGCCTGGAGCTGCCTTCTGGCCGCGCGGCTGACCGGCTGCGCCTTCGTCGCCACCTATCACAGCGGCTACCGGGCGCAGAACCGGCTCAAGAACTTCTACAACGGCGTCATGGCCCGCGCCGACCGCGTCATCGCCGTGTCCGAGTGGATCGCCGAGGACATCCGCCGCCATCACGCCCCGCCCGAGGGGCGCATCGTCGTCATCCATCGCGCGGTGGACCCCGAGCGGTTCGACCCGGCGCGCATCGACCCCGCCGCGCGGGCGCGCCTGCGCGAAAGCTGGGGCGTCGGCCCGGGAACCATGGCGATCCTGCTGGCGGGGCGCATCTCGCGCCGCAAGGGCCAGCACCTGATGGTCGAAGCCGCCGCGCGCCTGCGCCGCGACCCCGGCGCGCCGCCCTTCGCGATGATCTTCGCCGGCGACGACCAGGGCAAGACCGCCTATCGCGACGAGGTGGCCGCGCGCATCCGCGCCCTCGGGCTCGAGGACGCGGTGCGCTTCGTCGGCCATCTCGAGGACATGCCCCTGGCCTATGCGGCGGCCGACATCTCGGTCTCGGCCGCGACGGCCCCCGAGGGCTACCAGCGCGCCATGCTCGAATCGCAGGCCATGGGCGTGCCCGTGGCGGTGTCCGACATCGGGCCGGGGGTCGAGGTGGTGCGCGCCCCGCCGCGCTGGCCCGAGGATCAGGCGACGGGGCTGAACTTTCGCGGCAACGACGTCGAGGACCTGACCCGCGCGCTGCTCGAGCTGATGACCATGCCCCCCGAGCGCCGCGCCGCCATGGGCGCGCGCGCCAGCGCGTGGGTGCGCAGCGAACACACCGTCGGGCGCCTGACGGCCCAGACGCTCGAGGTCTACCGCCAGGTTCTGGCCGAGCGCGGGCGGCGCTGACCGGGCCCGCGCGAGAGAAGGAACGCAACCGAGAAGGAGCGCGAGATGACCGACGCCGAAGACCGGCCCGACTTCCTCGAAACCGCCGACGGGCGGCGCATCGCCTATCGCCGCACGCCCGACGCCGGGGCGGGGGCGCCGGGGGTGGTGTTTCTGGGCGGCTTCCGCTCGGACATGACCGGGACCAAGGCCGCCTTTCTCGAAGAGCGCTGCCGCGCGCGCGGGCGCGCCTTCCTGCGCTTCGACTACACCGGGCACGGGCAAAGCTCGGGCCGCTTCGAGGATGGCTGCATCGGCGACTGGCTGCGCGACGCGCGCGACGCCATCGCCGCCCTGACCGAGGGGCCGCAGGTGCTGGTGGGCTCGTCCATGGGCGGGTGGATCGCGCTGTTGCTGGCGCGCGAGGCGCCCGAGCGCGTCGCCGCCCTGATCGGCATCGCCGCCGCGCCCGACTTCACGCTGGACGGGATGGAGGCCGCCTTCGACGAGGCCCAGCGCCAGGAGATGGCCCGCACGGGCCGCGTCGCGCTGCCCTCGGAGTATTCCGACGAGCCCTATGTGATCACGCGCCGCCTGATCGAGGACGGGCGCGACCATCTGGTTCTGCGCGCTCCGCTGCCCCTGCCCTTCCCCACGCGGCTGCTGCAGGGCTCGGCCGATGTCGACGTGCCGCCCGAGCGCGCGCGCATCCTGTTCGATCATGCCAAGGGGCCCGACATCCGCCTGTTGCTGGTCAAGGGCGCCGACCATCGCTTTTCCGGCCCGCGCGAGCTGCGCATTCTGGACGAGACGCTGGAAGAGGCCATCGCCGCCGCGCGCGAAGCGGGGCGCTGACCGCGGGCGCCGGCCCGCCCGGCGCACCGCCGCGCGGGCGCCGCGCCGGCCGAGGGCGCGAAAGCCGCGCCGCGCGCAGGAAAAATCCTTCGCCGCTGTTGCCCCGCGGGCCGATGCGCGACATGCTCGGCGCAAAGCCCCCGCGCCCCGCGCGGGGCCGGGAACGACAAGACCGCAAGGTCGATCGCGGGAGGGCGAGTCACGGGGCATGGTCAAGGCGACGCCGCTTCTGGCGCTCGAAGGACTGACGATAGGGTTCGGCGACGCCCGCCTGCGCGTCGTCGAGGATGTCGGCTTCACGCTGCGCCATGGCGAGACGCTGGCCCTTGTCGGCGAAAGCGGCTCGGGCAAGACGCTGACGGGCAAGGCGCTGATCGGCATCCTGCCGCGCGGGGCGTCGGTTCTGGGCGGGCGCGCCATGTTCGCCGCGCGCGGCGCGGGCGGGCTGCCCGAGGCGCCGCGCGACCTTCTGGCCATGCGCCCGGCCGAGCTGCGGCGCATCCGCGGCGGGCGCATCGCCATGATCTTCCAGGAGCCGATGAGCTCGCTCTCGCCGCTGCACACCATCGGCGACCAGGTGTCCGAGTCGCTGCGCCTGCACACCGAGCTGCGCAACGACGCGGCGCGCATGCGCTGCCTCGAGGTGTTCGAGCAGGTCGGCTTCCCCGATCCCGAGCGCGCCTGGTCGGCCTATCCGTTCGAGCTGTCGGGCGGCCTGCGCCAGCGCGCCATGATCGCCATGGCCATGGCCTGCGAGCCCGACCTCGTCATCGCCGACGAGCCCACCACCGCGCTCGACGTCACCACCCAGGCGCAGGTGCTGGACCTGATCCGCACGCTCCAGCACGATACGGGCATGTCGATGATCCTGATCACCCATGATCTGGGGGTGGTCGCCAACATGGCCGACTCGGTGACCGTCATGCGCAAGGGCAAGGTGGTGGAATCGGGCCCGTGCGAGACCATCCTGACCGACCCGCGCCATGGCTACACGCGCGCGCTGATCGTGGCCGCGCCCCATGTTCCGGCGCCGCGCCCCGAGGCCTCGGCGGCGCCGGCCGACCCGATCTTCTGGGCGCGCAACCTGTCCAAGACCTATCGCGGGCGCCGGCGCGGCATCGGCGCGCAGCCGCCGGTCATCCGCGCCGTTCAGGACGTGTCGCTGACCATCGGCCGGGGCGAGACGCTGGCCCTGGTGGGCGAGAGCGGCTCGGGCAAGACCACCGTCGCCAAGCTGATGCTGCGCGCCGAGGACCCCGATCCCGGCGCCGAGATCGGCTTTCGCGGCGCCGACGGGCGCGAGCTGGACGTGGCGGCGCTGGACGGGGCCGAGCTGCGCGACTTCCGCCGGCGGGTGCAGATCGTGTTCCAGGACCCCTATTCGGCGCTTTCGCCGCGGATGAGCGTGCTCGACATCCTCACCGAGCCGCTCGAGATCCACGGCATCGGCACGCGCGAAGAGCGCCGCGCCCACGCCGCCGAGCTGATGCGCAAGGTCGGCCTCTCGCCCGAGCATCTGCGCCGCTTTCCCCACGCCTTCTCGGGCGGGCAGCGCCAGCGCATCTCGATCGCGCGGGCGCTGGCGCTGCAGCCCGAGCTTCTGGTCTGCGACGAGCCGACCTCGGCGCTGGACGTGTCGGTGCAGGCGCAGGTGCTGGACCTGCTGCGCCAGCTGCGCGACGAGATGGGGCTGAGCTACCTGTTCATCAGCCACGATCTGACCGTCGTCGCCGATCTGGCCGACCGCGTGGCGGTGATGCGCCGCGGCCGCGTCGTCGAAGAGGGGCCGGCCGCGGCCGTCTTCGCCGACCCGCGGCACCCCTACACCAAGGCGCTCATCGCCGCCTCGCCCACCCCCGATCCCGGCCGCAGGCTGGACCTGGCGGCGGTGGCGCGCGGCGCGGGCGACCCCGAAACCTGGCCCGAACCCTTTCGCTACGAGGGCGACCGCGCGCCGCCGCTGCGCGAGGTCGAACCGGGCCGCCAAGTCAGGTGCGCAGCATGACCCGCGATCGCGAAAACCCCTCCGCCCCCCGCGCGCGGGGCCTGAGCCGCCGCCAGACCCTGGCCGCCGGCGCCGCGCTGGCCGCCGCCGCGGGCGCGCTGCCGCGCATCCTGCGCGCCGCGCCCGCCCCGGTCGAGCCGCCCTTCCTGGCGGCGCGCGTGGCCTCGGGCGCCCTGCCCCCCGTCGCCGCCCGCCTGCCCGAAGAGCCGCTGGTGGTGGATCTGGCCGCCAAGGGGCGCGCATTCGGCCGCCATGGCGGCACGCTGCGCACGCTGTTCTCGCGCGCGCGCGACATCCGCTACATGGTCGTCTACGGCTATGCGCGCCTGGTCGGCTGGGACCATGAATACAACCTGCGCCCCGACATCCTGCGCGAGGTCGATGTCGAGGACGAGCGCGTCTTCACCCTGCACCTGCGCAAGGGGCACAAATGGTCCGACGGCCACCCCTTCACCACCGAGGATTTCCGCTACTGGTGGGAGGACGTGGCCAACAACCCGCATCTTTCGCCCTCGGGACCGCTCGAGCTGATGCTGGTCGACGGCGCGCCGCCCCAGGTGACGGTGCTGAGCGAGACGGCCATCCGCTACGAGTGGCGCGCGCCCAATCCGCGCTTCCTGCCGGCGCTGGCCCAGGCGCGCCCGCCCTTCATCTACCGCCCCGCGCATTACCTCAAGCGCTATCACGCCGACTACGTCGCGCCCGAACAGCTGGCCCCGCTGCTGCGCGAATACCGCACGCGCAACTGGGCGCAGCTGCACAACCGGCTCGACGACATGTACAAGTTCGACAACCCCGCGTTGCCCACGCTCCAGCCCTGGGTCAACACCATGGAGCGCAACTCGGACCGCTATGTGCTCGAGCGCAACCCGTATTTTCACCGCGTGGACGCGCATGGGCTGCAGCTGCCCTATGTCGACCGGGTGGATGCCGGCATCGCGGCGGCGGGGCTGATCCCGTCGAAGATCACGCTGGGCGAGGCCGACCTGCAGGCGCGCACGCTCAGCTTCTCGGACGCGCCGGTGCTCAAGAAGGGCGAGCGCACGGGCGGCTACCGCACGCTGATATGGCGCTCGGGGGCGGCGTCCGAGATCGCGCTGCACCCGAACCTGAACTACGAGGACCCCGCCTTCCGCGCCCTGCTGCGCGACGTGCGCTTTCGCCGCGCGCTCAGCCTGGCGATCGACCGGCGCACGATCAACCGCTCGCTCTATTTCGGGCTGGCGCGCGAGGCGGCCACCTCGGCCCTGCCCGCCTCGCCCTTCTACGACGAGGCCCACGCCCGCGCCTTCGCGCAATACGATCCGGCGGCGGCCTCGGCGCTTCTGGACGAGCTGGGGCTGGACAGGCGCGACGGCGACGGGACGCGGCTTCTGCCCGACGGGCGCCGGCTCGAGATCGTGGTCGAGAGCGCGGGCGAACGCCCCGTCGAGGCCGACGCCATGGAGCTGGTCGCCGAGACCTGGCGCGAGGTCGGCGTGCGGCTGATCTACCGCCCGCTCGACCGCGACATCCTGCGCAACGCCGCCTATCAGGGGCGCAGCATGATGCCGCTGTGGTATGGCTGGAACAACGGCCTGCCCAACCCCGACACCCCGCCGACCGACGTCGCGCCGGTGGACCAGGCCAATTTCTGCTGGCCGATGTGGGGGCAGCATTTCCAGACCCGCGGCCGCTCGGGCCAGGCGCCCGACACCCCCGAGGGGCAGCGCCTGCTCGAGCTGTTCAAGGAATGGAACCGCGCGGCCGACCGCGACGCGCGCGCGCGCGTCTGGCGGGAGATGCTGGACATCCACGCGCGCAACGTCTTCTCGATCGGCATCGTGAACATGGCGCCGCAGCCGGTCATCGCCAACACGCGCCTGCGCAACGTGCCGGCCGAGGGCATCTACGCCTGGGATCCGGGCGCGCAGCTGGGCGTGCACCGCATCGACGAATTCTTCTACGAGCCATGAGCGCCGCGCCCCTTGCCATCTTCGGGCGCGCCGCGGCCCGCAAGCGCGGAGGGCGCCATGCTTGAGTATGTCCTGCGCCGGCTCTGGCACATGGTCTGGACGCTGCTGCTGGTCAGCGTGCTGATCTTCTGGGTCGTGAACCTGCCGCCGGGCGACTACCTGTCGAACCAGATCGCGCAGCTGCGCGCCTCGGGCGAGGCCAGCTCGATCGCCAAGGCCGAGTTCCTGATGCGGCAATACGGCCTCGACCAGCCGCTGTGGAAGCAATACCTGATCTGGATGGGCTTCTGGCCCGGCCCGAACGGCTTCTCGGGCATCCTGCAGGGCGACCTGGGCTGGTCGTTCGAGCTGGACGCGCCGGTCGCCGACATCGTGGGCGAGGCGTTGTGGATGACCATCTCGCTCAACCTCTTCGCCATTCTCTTCGTCTATCTCGTGGCGCTGCCGCTGGGCACGGTGGCGGCGGTCAAGGCCAACTCGGCCATCGACTACATCGCCACCTTCATCGGCTATATCGGGCTGGCCACGCCCAACTTCCTGCTGGCGCTGATCCTGTATCACAAGGGCGCGCACTGGCTGGGCCTGCCCGTCGGCGGGCTGGTCAGCAAGGAGCTGGCCAACGAGCCCCTCACCTTCGAGAAGATCCGCGACATCGCCACGCACATGATCGTGCCCATCATCGTCATCGGCACCTCGGGCATGGCGGCCATGGTGCGGCGGCTGCGGGCCAACCTGCTGGACGAGCTGGCCAAGCCCTATGTGGTCACCGCCTACGCCAAGGGCCTGCGCCCGGCGGCGGCGATCGTGAAGTATCCGCTGCGCATGGCGCTCAACCCCTTCGTGGCCGACATCGGGAACATGCTGCCCTCGCTCGTCTCGGGTTCGGTGCTGGTGTCGCTGGTCATGGGGCTGCAGACGATCGGCCCGATCCTGCTGGGCGCGCTGCGCAGCCAGGACTACTTCCTGTCGGGCTTCATCCTGCTCTTCATTTCGGCGCTGACGCTGGTCGGCATGCTGATCTCGGATCTGCTGCTGGCCGCGCTCGATCCGCGCATCCGCTTTTCGGGAAGAAACGCATGACGCGCGCAGACAAGGCGACCGACCCCGACGCCGCGCGCGAGGCGATGCTGGACCCCGACGCGCACTACGTCTCGGCCGAGCCCTACGACCCGGCCGCCGATGTGCAGGCGCTCGAGCGCAGCGACCTCGACGCCTCGACCGCCGCGCTGATCTGGCGGCGCTTCATGCGCCGGCGCCTGGCGGTGATCTCGGGGATCTATCTGCTGGCGATCTACCTGGCGCTGCCCTTCGTCGATTTCCTGGCGCCCTACGATCCGGCCCAGCGCAACCCCGACGCCATATTCGCCCCGCCCCAGGCCGTCGAGTTCTTCAAGGACGGGCATCTGGCCGTCACCTATCCCATGCGCTCCGAGATCGACATGAACACCTTCCAGCCGGTGTTCACCCCCGATCTGGACGATCCGCGCCCGGTGCGCTTTCTGGCGCGCTGCGGGCCGGTCTACACGCTGCTGGGGCTGGTCGAGACCAACATGCGCCTGTTCTGTCCGCCCGAGGGCGCCGATCTGCACCTGCTGGGCGCCGACCGCCTGGGGCGCGACATTCACAGCCGCATCATGCACGGCGCGCGGCTGAGCCTGACGGTGGGGCTGATCGGGGTGGTCATCTCGTTCGCCATCGGCATGACGCTGGGCGGGCTGGCGGGCTATTTCGGCGGCTGGACCGACGCGGCGGTGCAAAGGTCGATCGAGATCATCCGCTCGCTGCCCGAGCTGCCCATCTGGCTGGCGCTGTCGGCGGCGATCCCGGCCAATTGGGGGCCGGTGTCGGTGTTCTTCATGATCTCGGTCATCCTCGGGCTGCTCGACTGGCCCGGGCTGGCGCGGGCGGTGCGCTCGAAATTCCTGTCCCTGCGCGAAGAGGACTACGTGCGCGCGGCCGAGCTGATGGGCGCCCCCACGCGCCGCATCATCATGAGCCACATGATGCCCAACTTCATGTCGCATCTGGTGGCCTCGGCCACGCTGTCGATTCCCTCGATGATCCTGGGCGAGACGGCGCTGTCGCTGCTGGGGCTGGGGCTGCGGCCGCCGGCGGTCAGCTGGGGGCTGATGCTCAACGACGCGCTCGACCTGACGGCGGTCGAGATCTACCCATGGCTGCTGGCGCCCATGGTTCCGGTGATGATGGTGGTGCTGGCGTTCAATTTCCTGGGCGACGGGCTGCGCGACGCGCTCGATCCCTATTCCTGAGCGCGCCCGCCCGCGCAGGCGGCCAGAATGGCCTCGGCGGCGCGCGCCGCGCCGTCGGCGGCCAGCCGCGCCGGGCGGCGCGGGCGCGCGGCGGCGGCCTCGGCGGCGCGCGCCAGACGCTCGGGCGTCAGATCGCCGATACGCAGCACCTCGATCCCCTCGAGCCCGGCGAAGGCGCGGGCGCGGATCAGCTGCTCGCGCTCGCCGCCCTCCTCCATGGGCACGAGCAGCGCGGGAGTGGGGCTGAGCGCCGCCTCGACGGCGGTGTTGTAGCCGCACAGGCTGACCGACACCGCCGCGCGCCCCAGCATCCGCCGGTAATCGGGGCGCGCCGGCTCGGCCAGGGCCGGCCCAAGCGCCGCCAGCCGCGCGGCCTCGGCCGCCGCGTCGGCGCCGCCCACCAGCAGCCGCCAGCGCAGGGCCGAGCCGCGCGCCGCCAGCGCCGCCATCTCGAGCAGCCGGCGCCCGATCGCGCCGCCGCCCACGGACACCAGCGCCTCGCCCGCGCCGGGGCCGTCGGGCTCGGCGGGGGGCGGCGGCTCGGCGACGTAGCCGGTATGGATCAGCCGGCCGGCCAGCGCGTCGGCCTCGGGCCAGCTGAGCGAAAGCGGCGTCAGCGCCGGATCGCCATGCGCCAGGATCGCGCGGAACGGCGCCAGCCGCGCCATGGTCCAGGCCACGCGGGCGGGCTTCCTGGGCGGCTCGAGCACGTCGCGGATCGAGCAGAACACCGGCGCGCCCGGCGCCATGGCCGCGATGGCGGCTTCGAACTCTTCGGCCAGCTGGCGGCGCCCGAAAGGGTAAAGCTCGACCACCAGCGCATCGGGGGGCGGCGCGCTCAGCGCGCGCGCGATGGCGGCGCGACGCGCGGCCATCAGCGCCGCATCCGCCGGCCGCCCGTCCGGCCCCAGCAGGGTCTTGTAGTCGAGCCCGTCGGCGCTGACGGGCGGCAGCTGGATCAGCTCGACTCCGCCCGCGTCCAGATGCGCCAGCGGCCGCCCGCCCGAGATCACCGTCGGCCGCGCGCCCGCCCGCGCCAGCGCCCGCGCCACCGCCAGCATGCGCTGAAGGTGCCCCGACCCCATCAGATGCGTGACCAGCAACGCGACTCTCATGCCCTTCCTCCGATGGCGCGCCGCCCAAGCCATGCCCGCCCCCCGCCGCAAAGGCGTGCGCGCCCCGCCGCCGCGCGCGCAGCGGCCCTCAAGCGCCCGCCTCGGGCGCAAGGCGCGGCGTCAGCTTGACCGGCGCGCCGAACGCCAGCGGACGCCCGTCATCGGCCAGCGTCACCGGATGGACCGCCGCGCGCTTGATGCGAAAGGGCTCGGGGCCGCGATAGGGCCATCCCGAAGCCAGCGCCAGGATGCAGCGCATCACCCCGCGATGCGCGACCACAAGGCGCGGCGCCTCGGCCGCCTCGGCGGCCAGGCGCGCCAGCGCCGGCGCCAGGCGGCGCGCCATGGCGCGCGGGGTCTCGCCGCCGGGCGGGGCGAAGTCCCACCCCCATTCCTCGACCGGACGATAGCCGCTGAGCGGATCGGCCAGCAACGCTGCGCCCGCGCAACCCTCCCACGCGCCGAAATCCATCTCGACCAGGTCGGGGTCAAGCCGCGGCGGGCCCGTCTCGCTCAGCGCCTCGGCGGTCTGGCGCGCGCGCGCCAGCGGCGAGGACACCACCCGCGCCGCCCGCCAGGCCGGCGGCAGGCGCAACCGCGCCAGCGCCGCGCGCGAGTCGGCCGACAGGGGCTGATCGCTGCGCCCCTGCAGCAGGCCGCGGGCGTTCCATTCGGTGGGGAAATGGCGCAACAGGCCGATCACGGGCATGGGCCGCCCTCCGCCCCGCCCGCCCCGCCTTCGCCCGCGCGCCCGGCCGCGAGCGGCGCCAGCGCGCCGCGCAGCAGCGCCGCCGCCGCGTCGAGCGAGTGGCGCCGCCCCACTTCGGCCTGCGCCTGCCGGCCCATGCGCGCCAGCGCCGCGCGATCCGAGGTCAGCGCGCGCAGGGCGCGGCCGAAGGGGCCGGGATCGCCGTTCGGCCCGGGCTCGGGCAAGGGCGCGGCGTGCACCACGTCGGCCGGACCCGGGCGGCGCTCGGCCAGACAGGGCAGCCCCTCGGCCTGCGCCTCGAGATAGGCCATGCCCACGCCCTCGCCGACGCCGGGCCACAGGAACAGCTCATGCGCGCGGTAGATGCGGCGCAGGCGCGCGCGCTCGCGCACGACGCCGGCGAAGGCGACGCGCGCGCCATAGGGAGCGAACATCGCCTCGACCTCGGCGCGCAGCGGGCCGTCGCCCACCACCGTCAGCCGCCAGTCGCGATCCTCGATCCAGGACAGGGCGCGCGCCAGCAGCCGATACGAGGCCAGCTTGTCGCCCGGCCGCATCATCGCCACGGTCAGCAGCCGCAGCGGCCCGGTCGGAACGGGCCGCGCCGGGGCGGCGTCGGGGTTGGGGTCGGCGTCGGCGGGCAGTTCGGTGAAGGCGGGCAGATGCGCCAGGCGCCCGCGCCGGCCCTCGAGCCGCTCGAGCCCCGGCAGATCGCGCCGCGTGGTCCAGAACACCACGTCCGCGGCGCGGATGGCGCGCTCGGATTCGCGGGCGAAGCGCGACCAGGCACCGGCGCGGCGGCTGGGCGCATGGCTGGCCTCGGAGACGGCGTAAGGGATGCCCAGCGCCCGCGCCACATGCGGCCCGATCAGGTCGGGGGCCTTGTAATAGCAGTGATAGGTGAACCAGAGCGCCGGCGGCGCGGGCGCAAGGTCTTCGAGCAGGCGCTCGATCTCGAGCGCGGCCTCGTCGGCCAGGGCGGCCTGCACGCGCGCGTCGCCCGCCATGTCCAGCGTGCGCAGATCCGAGGCGAGGAAGGGCGCGAAGCCCGCCCGCTCGAGCGCCTTCATCGTCAGCCGCGCGATGCGCCGATCGCCCGAGGGATCGGGATGATCGGGCGGCTTGAGAGGCGCGTAGAAGGCGATGCGGGGGCGCGCGCTCATGCCCGGCCTCCGGGCGGCGCGGCGCGGCCGGCGCGCCTGGCGGCGGCCTGGCCCCCCGCGCCCGCGGCCCGCCCCGCCGCGCGGCCGCCCGGCCGCGGGCCTTCGGCGGCGCGATCGGCGGCGCGATCGGCGGGCGCCGCCCCCTCGGGCGCCAAGGCGTCCGGCGCGGCGCCCGTTCCCGCGCCTTCAGCCGCGCCCGTCGGCCCCGCGCCCGGCGCCGCGCCCGTCGGCCCCGCGCCCGGCGCCGCGCCCGCTTCGGCCTCGGCCAGGGCGGCCTCCAGCCGCGCGGCCAGCGCGTCGATGCCCGCCTGCATGCCGAACTCCGCTTCGAGGCGCACGCGCGCCGCGCGGGCCATGCGCGCCCGTTCCTCGGGATCGGCCGCAAGACGCGCCAGCGCCGCGGCCAGCGCATCGGGGTCGGCCGGCGGGACCAGCGCGCCATGCACGCCGTCCTCTATGAACTCGGGAATGGCCGAGACGCGGGTGGAGAGGATGGGCAGCTCCTGGCTGGCGGCCTCCATCAACACGTTGGGCAGCCCGTCGCGGTCGCCGTCGGCGGCGATCTTCGAGGGCAGCACGAACAGATCGGCCTCGCGCATCAGCGCGACGACCTCGGTCTGGTCGCGCTTGCCCAGCCAGGCGATGCGCCCGGCGATTCCCAGCGCGCGCGCCTGCGCGGCCAGCTTGTCCGCCAGCGGTCCGCCGCCGACATGCGTCAGCCGCCACTCGAGCCCCGCCGGCAGGCGCGCCAGCGCGGCCAGAAGGTCGTCGTAGCCCTTCTTGGCCACCAGCCGCCCGACCGACAGCAGCCGCAGCGGCCCGTCATGGGGGGCGCGCGCGGGCGGCGGCGGGAAGCGGCTCAGGTCTAGCCCGTGATAAAGCAGCCCCACCCGCGCCGGATCGGGCGCCAGCGCGCGCAGATGCGCCGCCCCCGATCCGGTGCAGGTGACGCAAAAGCGCGCCTCGGCCAGCTTTTCGCGCTTTTCCCATTCGGGAATCGTCCAGATGTCCTTGGCATGGGCCGACACGCCCCAGCCGATCCCGCGCATCAGCGCCGCATAGCGGGCGACCGAGGCGGGGGTGTGCAGGAAGTGGGCGTAGAGAAAGCGCACGCTCTCGGGCAGCTCGGCCGCAAGCGCCAGGGCCTGGCCGAAGCGTCGGCCGCGATTGGGAGTCGGATCGCGCCGCAGATCGGCAAGCCACACCCGCAGCGCGCGCCCGAATCCGGGCAGGCGGCGCGCGCGGCGCAGGGCGCGCAGCACGCGCAGCGGCTCCTGATACAGGTATTCGGGCAGGTAGCGCGGGCGCGCGCGGATCCGCGCATGCAGCGGATGGGTCTTGGGGTCGTAGGGGTGGCGCAGCGACCAGATGTCGAAGGCGAAGCCCCGCTCTTCGAGCGCGGCCAGCTCTTGCGCCACGAAGGTCTCGGACAGGCGCGGATAGCCCTTGACCACGACGGCCAGGGCGGGGCCGCCGGACTCGGGCCGGGCCTGGGGCGCCGGGTCGGGCGCCGACGGGGCGATCGGTTGCGGCGGCTGGACGCCGGGACGGTCGGGACTGCTCATGATTCCCTGCGCTTGACGATGCGCGCGGCCGCGCGGCTCAACCGCCGCCCGCGGCGCGGCGCGCTGCGGCGGGAGGCGCGGCGGCGTGGGGCGCGGCTGGCGGGGCGGCGGGCGCCTGGTCGCAAGCGGCGACATCTGCGCGATCGGGCGCGAGATCGGGCGCGGGGGCGGGCGCGGGGCCGGCGGCGCGGTCCGTCGCCGCGCCCCGGGGCGCGGCCGCCCCGGACGCGGCGCCGGTCTGGGGAATCGCCAGGCGGATGATGGCGTCGAGGCCGTCGAGCATGCCCGCGGGCGCGGCCGCCGACGGGCGCGGCTGGTCGGCCAGGCCGCGGATCGCCGCCGCCATGACCGCCGGATCGCGCCGCCCCTCGGCGTCGGGCACGAGCATGCGCGCAAGCCCAAGACGCGCCGCCGCCTGCGCGCGGATCAGCTGCTCCTTGCGCGGGCGCACGCGCGGCACGATCACCGCCGGCTTGTCGCGGCTCAGGATCTCGCAGAACGTGTTGTAGCCGCCCATGGCGACGATGCCCTGCGCCTCGCCCTGCAGGCGCTCGACGCGCGGATCGAAGCTGATCGCGGTCACGCGCCCGCCCAGCGCCGCCGCGCGGCGGTCGAAGGCCGCGCGCAGGTCGGGCGCCAGGAACGGGCCGTAGACGATGACCGCATGCGGGCGCAGCGTCGGATCGGCCTCGTAGGCCGACAGCGCCCAGTCCACCAGCATCTCGCCGTCGCCGCCGCCGCCCGTCATGACCAGCACGAAGGGCTCGTCCGGCGCCGTGACGCCCACCTCGGGCGGCCATTCGGGCGCGTCGCGGCGCAGATAGCCGGTGTAGCGGATGCGCGCGCGCACGCGCTCGGACAGGCCCAGCCCCTCGAGCGGGCGGCAGATCTGCGGCAGGCCATAGACCCAGATCTCGTCGAAATAGCGCTCGATGGCCTCGGCATGGCCCTTGCGCGCCCATTCGGCGGCCAGGGCGGCGGGCTCGTCCAGCACGTCGCGCACGCCCAGAACGATTCGCGCCCCGCGGCGCGAGGCGGCCTCGAGCGTCTCGGCCAGCTCGTTGCGAAAGCCCCAGGCCTCCTTGTCCACGATCAGAAGATCGGGGCCGAAGGCCTGGTCGGCGGCGCGGATGATGGCGGCGCGCAGGCGCACGGTCTCGTCCAGCGGCAGGCCCAGATTGTGCGAGGCGTAGTCGCCGTCGGGCAGCTTGACGACGCCGGGCAGGCGCACATGGTCCACCCGGTCGGCGAAGTCGAAGCGCCCGGCGATGGGCGAGCCCGTGAGGATCAGCGCCGCAAGGTCCGGCGCGGCCGCCGCCAGCCCCTGCGCGATGGCGCGCGAGCGGCGCAGATGGCCAAGACCGAAGGTGTCGTGACTGTAAAGCATCACGCGACGCGCGACCGGCGCCCGGGCATCTCGCGAAGTCGCTGCCATTGCACAATCCCGGCTGGCGTTGCATGCATCCCCCTCTCGCCGGGACGCGCGGCCACGCTACACCAAAAGCGCGGCGCGGCGAAAGGCGCATTGCGCGCGCGGGCATGATCGGCCGCACGCGCACGCGCGGTCAATTTCGCGCGCGCCCGCTGCGCCGCGCGTCCTGCGGGTTTATGGTGACGGGCCGGCGCCCCGGCCGGCAGCCTGGGAGATTCGCTCATGTCCGCACAAGGTCCCGCCGGAAAGCCGCGCCTTCTGCTGGCGCTGGCCCTCGCGCTGGCCGCCGCGGCGCTTTGGGGCGCGCAGGCGGGGGCGCAGATCCTGAGCTACGAGAAGCTGTTCCCGAGCGCCGCCCGCAGCGCGGCCGAGGCCCAGCCCGCGCCCGCTTCCGAGCCGCTGATGTCGCGCCCCGCCGCCGAACCCGACGCGGCCAAACGCGCGCCCGATCTGGCCGCATACGGCACGCTCGCCGATTACGGCGCCGAGTCGGTCATCTCGCGCACCACCGAGACGGTGAGCGTGTTCCGCCAGAGGCTGGAGCGGATGCTGGCGCGCGCGCCGACCGCCCTAGAGGACATCGAGCGGGCGCTGGCGCGCGCGGCGCCCGACGGCAAGCCGGGCTATTTCGCGGGCGTGGCGCTGGTGGCGATCCTCTTGCTGATGATCGGCCGCGCGGTGGTGGTGGTGCTGGCGGTCTACGTCTTCCGCCCGCTCATGATCGCGGCCCAGCGCGGGCGCAGGCCCGAAGCGCTGTCGGACAAGCTGCCGGTGCTGGCGCTGCGCATGGCGATCACGCTGGCGGCGATCGCCATCAACCTGGTGGTCGCGGTCGGGCTGGGCTTTGCGCTGATGCGCGACCATCCGCCCACGGCGACGACGGGGGCGGTGATTCTGGGGGCGTATGCGCTGTTCATGCTGGTGGACACCGGCTGGCGCATGACGGTCAGCCCGTATCTGAGCGACTACCGCATCCCGGCCATCTCGGACGCGGATGCGCGCCGGCTCTATCTGTGGCTGTCGGCGGCGACCTTCGTCGGCATCGCCGGACAGGCCTTCTGCGCCTGGCTTCTGGAAATGGACGTGCCGACGGACCTGCACGCGCTGGTCACCATCGCGATGAACCTGGTCGCGACGGCGCTGATCGTGGTCATGATCTGGACCAACCGGCGCGCGGTGTCGAACGCGATCCTGGGCGGGCGGCGGCGGTCCGAGGTCAGCTGGCTGGCCTCTTTCGCCTCGCTGACATGGGCGCCGCTGGCGACGGTCTATGTGCTGGCGGCGTGGGCCGAGGAATCGTTCCGCACGATCATGGGCCTGCGCCAGGAGGTGCCGCTGGTGGGCGGCGCGCTGCTGGCGCTGATGCTGTCGCTGATCTGCTACGCGCTGATCGTCTACGCGGTCGAGCGCGCCTTCGCCCGAGCGCGCGCGCGCGACGCGATCAACGCCGACGCCGCGCGGCGCGACGCCGAAGAGGCCTCCGCCGCGCCCGCCCATGCCAGCGGCGACGAGACGGCCGAGGGCGACGGCTGGGATGGCGGCGGGGATGGCGGCGGGGATGGCGGCGACGAGGAAGGCGGCGGCCCCTCGCCCGCGCGCGCCCAGGCGACCGCCCCGCGCCGCGCGCTGCCGCTTCAGAACCACCCCCTGCGCAGCTTCGAGGATCTGGCCCGCCGCGCGGCCAGCCTGTTCGCGCTGGGACTGGGGGCCTATGTGGTCATCCGCTTCTGGGGCGGCCCCGACATCTTCGACCGCAACGCACGGCTCGACGCCCTCGGCGACACGCTCGACACGCTGTTCTTCGGCTACATCGCCTTTCACGCCGCGCGCATCTGGCTTGACCGCAAGATCGCCGAGGAAGGGGCCGACGACGTGCCGGTCACGCCCGGCGACGAGGGCGGCGCCTCGTCCGCCAGCCGACTGGCCACGCTGCTGCCCCTGTTCCGCAGCGCGATCCTGGTGGTGATCGGCATCGCGGTGGCGCTGACGGCGGCGTCGGAGCTCGGCTTCAACGTCGCGCCGATCTTCGCGGGCGCCGGCATCGTGGGTCTGGCCATCGGCTTCGGCGCGCAGACGCTGGTGCGCGACATCCTGTCGGGGGTGTTCTTCCTGATCGACGACGCCTTCCGCAAGGGCGAATACATCGACGTCGGCGACGTCAAGGGCACGGTCGAGAAGATCTCGGTGCGCTCGATGCAGCTGCGCCATCACCTCGGCGCGCTGCACACCATCCCCTTCGGCGAGATCCGCCACCTGACCAATTATTCGCGCGACTGGGTGATGATGAAGCTGCCGCTGCGCCTGACCTACGACACCGACGTCGAGCGCGTGCGCAAGCTGATCAAGAAGCTGGGGCAGGAGCTGCTGCAGCATCCCACCGAGGGGCGCAAGTTCCTTCAGCCGCTCAAGTCGCAGGGCGTCTACAAGATGGAGGACAGCGCCATGATCATTCGCGTCAAGTACATGACCCGGCCCGGCGACCAGTGGACGACGCGCAAGCTGGTCTACCAGAAGATCCGCGAGCTGTTCGAGAAGGAGGGCATCCGCTTCGCCGCGCGCGAGGTCACCGTGCGCCTGCCGGACCTGCCCGCCGGCGCCGCGGACGAAGAGCGCGCGCGCATCGCCGGCGCCGCCGCGCGGCGCGTCGCCGATCTGGTGGACGAGGAGGCCGCCGCGGCCGGCGGCGGCGCGACGACGCGCTAGGCGCGCAGGACAAGACCCGGGGCGCGCGCCGTCCTAGCATGGAGCGCGGGCGCGCCGATTCGCCCGGTCAAGCGACGGAACAGGCATGCACATCTATCTGCCCATCGCGGAAGTGTCCGTGAACCCGCTGCTCATCCTCGGGCTCGGCGGTCTGATCGGGGTGCTTTCGGGGCTGTTCGGCGTCGGCGGCGGGTTTCTGCTGACGCCGCTTCTGATCTTCTCGGGCATCCCCCCGGCCGTCGCCGTGGCCACGGGCGCGAACCAGATCGCCGGCGCCTCGCTGTCGGGGGTGATGGCGCACTGGCGCCGGCGGGCGGTGGACCTGCGCATGGGCGCGGTGCTGCTGGCGGGGGGCGTGGCGGGCTCGGCGCTGGGGGTGCGCATCTTCTCGGCGCTGCGCGAGATGGGCCAGGTCGAGCTTCTGGTCTCGCTCAGCTACGTGGTGTTCCTGGGCGGCGTCGGCGGGCTGATGATGCTCGAAAGCCTGCGCGCGCTGCGCCAGGCCGGACGGCCGGGCGCGCCGCGCCGGCGCAAGCGCCACAGCTGGGTGCACGGGCTGCCGCTGAAGATGCGCTTTCGCGCGTCCAACCTCTACATCAGCGCCATCCCGCCCTTCATGGTCGGGGCGCTGGTGGGGGTGCTGTCGGCGGTGATGGGCGTGGGCGGCGGCTTCATCATGGTGCCGGCGATGATCTACCTGATCGGCATGCCGACGAACGTGGTGGTGGGCACCTCGCTGTTCCAGATCATGTTCGTCGCCGGCGCGACCACCATCATGCACGCGGTCGAGAACCGCAGCGTCGATGCGCTGCTGGCGGTGATGCTGCTGGTGGGCGGGGTGTTCGGCGCGCAGCTTGGCGCGCGGATCGGAACGCGCCTGCGCGCCGAACAGATGCGCGTGCTGCTGGCCGCGCTGGTGCTGGCCGTGTGCGCGCGAGTGGGCTACGACCTGGTCGCCACGCCCGAAGAGCTGTTCTCGATCGCCCCGGTCGCGCCATGATCCCGCGCCCCTTCGCCCCGGCCGCCGCGCCCCGCCGCCGTCTCGCCCCCTGGGCGCTGCTCGCCGCGGCCGCCCCGGCGCTGGTCTCGGCCCAGCCCTGGACGCGCCAGGTCGAGCGCGTGGTCGCCGCGCTCAGCCAGAACCGGGTCGCCATCACCGCCGATTTCTCGGGCTCCGAGATCTTCGTCTTCGGCGCCATCCGCCGCGAGGCGCCGCCGCCCCCCGGCAAGCTCGACGTCATCGTCGAGATCGCCGGCCCGCCCGAGGCGCTGACCGTGCGCCGCAAGGAGCGCGTGATGGGCGTGTGGATGAACCGCGCCGCCGTGCGCGTCGACGAGGCGCCCAGCTTCTACGCCCTGGCCTCGACCGGCCCGCTCGAAGAGGTGCTCTCCTACACCGACGATCTGCGCCACCGCATCGGCATCAACCACAAGGTGCGCATGATCGACGCCGGCCCCGTCGACGACCCCCAGGCCTTCCGCCGCGCCGTCATCCGCCTGCGCCGCGAGGCGGGCTTCTACGTCGAGGCGCCGGGCGGGGTGCGCCTGCTCGAGGACACGCTCTTCACCGCCCATATCGGGCTGCCCCCCGACATCGTCGAGGGCAATTACGAGGCGCGCGTGTTCCTGCTGCGCGACCGGCGCGTGACCGATGTGCGCAAGGCCGCGATCAGCGTGCGCAAGGTGGGGCTCGAGCGCTGGGTCGAGACGCTGTCGCGCGAGCGGCCGGCGCTGTACGGCGCGCTGTCCCTGGCGCTGGCCCTGGCGGCGGGCTGGGGCGCGTCGGAACTGGTGCGGGCCATGCGCAAATGAGCGCCCCGCCCATCCTCTACGCAGGCCCCGCCCATGCGCGCCGCCCGCTGGACCTGATCTTCGTGCACGGCATGGGCGCGGGCGCCTGGATCTGGGAGCGCGCGACCATCCCCCACTTCGTCGCCCAGGGCTATCGCTGCTGGGCGCCGGATCTGGCCTCGGCGCAGGAGCGCGCGCAAAGACGCGGCGGGCTGGACCTTTACGCGCGCCGCATCGCCCGCGCGATCCGCGCGGCAGGACGGCCCGCGGTCGTCATCGCCCATTCGCTGGGCGCGGCGGCGGCGCAGAACGCGCTGCGCATGGGCGCGCCCATGGCGGGGCTGGCGCTGATGTGCCCCGCGCCGCCCTACGGCATGGCGCGCGCGGGCGCGCAGCTGATGCTGCGCAGCCCCCAGGACTGGCGCGCCCTCGCCGCGTTGGCGGCCCACGGGCCGCGCGCGGCCGCGGCCGAGCGGCTGATTCGGCTGTTCCTGCCCCGCGGCGCCGATCCCGAGCTGCTGGCCTGGCTGGCCGCGAATCTGCGCGACGAACCCTGGACGCCGATGGTGCAGGCCCTGGGCCTGCGCCCCTTCGCGCCGCCGCCCTTCTGGCTGACGCCCTGGGCGCCGCGCCCGCCGGTGCTGACGCTGGCCGGGGGTCGCGACCCCATCACCCCGCCGCTCGACGCCGCGGCCACGGCGCTGTGGCATGGCGGGCGCGCGCATGTTCTGCCCGAGGCGGGGCATCTGATGATGCTCGAGCCCGACTCGGCCCGCGCCGCGCACGCCCTTCTGGCCGCCTGGCTGGAAGAGATCGCCGCTCAGCCGCGCCGGCCGAACAGCGCCTCGCGCGCCTTGGGGTCGTTCTGAATCTCGCCGCGCAGCTCGGCCGCCAGCGCGCGCCCGCGGCGCACCGCCGGGCGCGCGCCGACCCGCTCGAGCCAGGCGGCCATGTTGGGAAAGCGCTCCAGATCCTGGCCCTGCCGCTCCCACAACGAGGCCCATGGCCAGATCGCCATGTCGGCGATGGAATAGTCGCCCGCCACGTAATCGCGATCGGCCAGGCGCCGGTCCAGAACGCCGTATAGCCGCGCCACCTCGTCGCGATAGCGCGCCTGCGCGTAGGGCAGCGTCTGCGGCGGGTCCATGGCGGGCGCGTAGACCAGGAAATGATGCGCCTGCCCCGCCATCGGCCCCAGCCCGCCCATCTGCCACATGAGCCATTGCTCGACCTCGACGCGCGCACGCTCGTTCCCGCCGCCGAAAAGGCCGGTCTTGCGCGCCAGGTAAAGCAGGATGGCGCCGGATTCGAAAACCGAGATCGGCGCGCCGTCGGGCCCCTCGGGGTCCACGATCGCGGGCATGCGGTTGTTGGGCGAGATGCGCAGGAACTCGGGCCTGAACTGCTCGCCCGCGCCGATGTTCACAAGCCGCGTCTCGTAGGGCAGCCCCATTTCCTCGAGCGCAATGGAGACTTTCCAGCCATTGGGCGTCGGCCAGTAATGCAGCTCGATGGGCGCGGGCATCTTGTGGTTCTCCGTGAATTGCTACCGGCAGCCGCAGATTGCCCCTGCCCCGGCCCCCGCGCAAGACCGCGCTCAGGCCAGCGCGCCGCCCTCGGCCGGCCGGCCCGCGCCGGCGGCGCCCAGCGCCCGCGCCGCGCGCGCCCGCAGCCCGCCGACGGAGAACCCGGCGCCCGCGGTCGCCGCCCGCAGGGGCGCAAGGCGCGCCCAGCGCGGGGCCAGAACCTCGGGAACGCCGGCCGCGCGCATCGCGGCGGGCGACCACGCGCCGGGCCGGCGCAGGATGCATGCGTAGAAGGCCATGGCGTTGCGCCGGGCGTAGAAGCTCCAATGGCAGACCGGCGCGCGCGCGTCGCCAAGCGGCACCCCGCGCGCCGCCAGCCAGGCCTCGACCGCCGGGTGGTCCAGCTGCAGGTCGATCCAGTCGGGCCGGCGGGCGCCCAGCCCCTCGCGCCCCAGCGCCCCGCCCGGAGCGCCGGCGGGCGCGGGAGCGAAGCGTTCGAACATGGCGTCGAACAGATCGTTCTGGCGCGAGATCACGTTGACCACCTGCGGCCCCGCCGCGCCCGCCGCGCCCAGCGCGGCGCGGGCGGCGCTGGCGTGTTCGGCCGCCCCCAGCAGCACCACCGGACCGACGCCCGGCGCGCCCAGCGCGCGCAGCGCCACGCGCGCGCCCAGCGAATGGGCGAACACCCCGCAGCGCAGATCCGGGCGGATCGCATTGACCAGCGTCAGCAGCTCGGCCAGCAGGTCGCCCGCCCCGGCGGCGCGTCGATACACCTGCGCGAATCCGTTGCGCCCATGGCGCAGCAGCGAGCGCACATGCCCCGCCGAGGCCGGCCAGCCGAAGCCGATGCACAGCCCGTCGCGCGGATCCTCTGCCGAGAAGCCCAGCGCCGCGGGCCAGCGCGCGCCGCGCCGGGGATCATACAGGAGCGCATGCGGATCGGCGGCGGGCGCGAGGGGCGAGTAGCGATAGCCATGCACCAGGACCGCGACCGGCGCCCCCTGGGGCAGCGCCTCGAGCGCGCGCGCCAGCCGTCCCGCCAGCGCCCGCCCGGGCGCAGCCCGGTCCTGGCGCCCCGGCGCATGAAGCGCCAGCCCCCGCTTCGTCGCCGTCACATGCATCAACGTCATGGCGCCGCCCCCGCATTGCGCGGCCGGAAAGCGGCCGCCTCCGGTCCTGATGGTTTCACTTCACCACAAAGCCGTTGCGATCGCGTGAATCGCCGCCCCCGCGCCCTTGACCGCGGCCGCGCGCGGGCGTATGCGCGTGGCTCGTGGCGATTTGGACGACCGGATTGCGGGCCACGTTAAACAAGCCGCTAAAAGGTCGGGCAGGCGCGCCGCCGTCCCGATCGGCACGGTCGGGACCAGTTCGGAGCCCGTATCCTCGGGAAGACGCGCAGATGACCCAGCCCCCAGAGCTTCGCCCCCGCACGCGCCTCGTTCACGGCGGAACCGTCCGCAGCCCCTTCGGCGAGATGTCCGAGGCGCTGTTCCTGACCCAGGGCTTCGCCTATCCCAGCGCCGAGGCCGCCGAGGCGCGCTTCGTCGGCGAGGATCCCGGCTTCGTCTACGCCCGCTACGGCAACCCCACCGTGCGCATGTTCGAGGAGCGCATCGCCCTGCTCGAGGACGCCGAGGACGCCTTCGCCGCCGCCTCGGGCATGGCGGCGATTCACGCGGCCATCATGTGCCAGGTCGCGGCGGGCGACCACGTGGTGGCCTCGCGCGCGCTGTTCGGCTCGTGCCTTTACATCATCGAGACGCTGCTGCCGCGCTTCGGCGTCCAGGCGACGCTGGTCGACGGCCCCGACCTTGACGCCTGGCGCGCCGCCATGCGGCCCGAGACGAAGCTGTGCTTCATCGAAAGCCCGGCCAACCCGACGCTCGAGCTGATCGACATCGCCGCCGTGGCGCGCATCGCGCACGAGGCCGGCGCGCGGCTGATCGTGGACAACGTCTTCGCCACGCCCATGTTCCAGCGCCCGCTGGCGCTGGGGGCCGACATCGTGGTCTACTCCGCCACCAAGCACATCGACGGGCAGGGCCGCTGCCTTGGCGGCGTCGTGCTGGGAACGCGCCGCTTCATCCGCGACGAGCTCGAGCCCTACATGAAGCACACCGGCGCGGCGCTGAGCCCGTTCAACGCCTGGGTGCTGCTCAAGGGGCTCGAGACGCTGGAGCTGCGCTGCCGCGCCCAGGCCGAGGGGGCCGCGCGCATCGCCGAGGCGCTGGCCGGCTCGCCTGCCCTGGCGCGGCTGATCTATCCGGGGCGCGAGGATCATCCGCAGGCCGCGCTGGCGCGGCGGCAGATGAGCTCGGGCGGAACCATGCTGGCGCTCGAGCTGCGGGGGGGCAAGGCGGCGGCCTTCCGCTTCATGAACGCGCTGCGCATTGCGCTGATCTCGAACAATCTGGGCGACGCCAAGACCATCGTCACCCATCCGGCCACCACCACCCACCAGCGGCTCAGCCCCGAGCAGCGCGCCGCGCTGGGCATCTCGGACGGGCTGGTGCGCGTCTCGGTCGGGCTCGAGGACCCCGAGGATCTGATCGCCGACCTTGCGCGGGGTCTCGAGGCGGCCCGGAACGGGGACTGAGCGGCCTTGCCCTCGCGCGCCGGCGCGCTAGCTTGCCGCGGCGTAGGCGATCTACAGGAACGAGGTCGAGCATGAACATCAAGCCCGGATCGATGACGCCCGCCGAACCCGCGCCGTCGGAAGAGGCCGCGCGCGCGGCGCTCGAGGTTCTGCGCCGCCTGCGCCGGGCCGATCCGGCGCTGGCCGCCCGGCTCGAGGCCGAATCCGGCGCGGCCGCGCCGGCGCGCGTCTATGACGAGGGCTTCCGCCCCGACGCGCCCTACCTGGCCGCCATGCCCGACCTTCAGAACGGCCCCGAAAGCCTGATCCGGGGCGCGCGGCGGCCGATCCAGCATGTGGGAATCTCGAACTTCCGCCTGCCGCTGCTCTGGCCGCTGCGCGACGGGGGAACGGCGACGCTGGAAACCTCGGTGGTCGGCTCGGTCGCGCTCGAGGCCACGCGCAAGGGCATCAACATGAGCCGCATCATGCGCAGCTTCTACCGCCTTGCGCAGGGGCCGATGGACTTCGAGGCGCTCGGGCGCATCCTCGACGCCTATCTGCATGACCTCGACAGCGACGAGGCCCGCCTGATGCTGCGCCTGCGCCTGCCGCTGCGGCGCAAGGCGCTGCGCAGCGGGCTCGAGGGCTGGCAGTATTACGACCTGGCCTTCGAGCTGGCGCAGGCGGGCGGGCGCCGGCTGCGGGCCATGCATCTTGACTACGTCTATTCCTCGACCTGCCCCTGCTCGCTCGAGCTGGCCGAGCATGCGCGCGCCGCGCGCGGGCGCATGGCCACGCCGCATTCGCAGCGCTCGCTGGCGCGCGTGTCGGCGGCGCTGGCCGAGGGCGCAGAGCGGCTGTGGCCCGAGGATCTGATCGACATGTGCGCGCGCGCCATCCCGACCGAGACGCAGGTGATGGTCAAGCGCGAGGACGAGCAGGCCTTCGCCGAGCTCAACGGCGCCAATCCGATCTTCGTCGAGGACGCGGCGCGTCTGCTGTGCGCGGCCCTCGAGGCGGACCCGCGCATCGGCGATTTCCGCGTCGCGGCCAGCCACCAGGAGTCGCTGCACAGCCACGACGCCGTGTCGGTGCTGGTCAGCGGGCCGACCTTCGCCCAAGCCAGCATCGACCCCCGCTTCTTCGAAACGCTGCGCGCCTGAGCGGCGCGCGCGAAAGGGCGCGCGGGTCCTGAACGGCGGGCGCGGTCCGATCCGCCCGCACGGCCGCCCGGCCCTTGCGCAGACCGGCGCCGCCCCGCCGCGGCGACCTGCGCCAGAGGGCGAGCCGGCGCGCCCGCCGCCGCGGCGCTGCGCTGACGAGTTCGCCCGCCCCCGAGCGACGCCCCCGGCGCCGCACGCCGGCGCAGGCCCCAAGCGGGCGGGCGAGCGGGCGAGCGGGCGAGCGGGCGAGCGGGCGAGCGGGCGAGCGGGCGAGCGGGCGAGCGGGCGAGCGGGCGAGCCTCGTTGACAGGCGCCGGGCAAGGGGGCAATGCTCCGCGGCGATGATCGACCTGCGCCCCGCCATCTACGTCGTCGGCCTGCTCGTCGCCGCGCTGGGCGCGGCGATGGCGCTGCCCTGCGCGCTGGATCTGGCCGACGGCGCGGGGAACTGGCGCGCCTTCGCCCTGTCGGGCTTTCTGTCGGTCACGGCGGGGCTGGCGGCGGCGGCGGCGTGCCGCACGCGGCGCTCGCAGGGACTGAGCATCCAGCAGGCCTTCGCGCTGACGGTCGGGGTGTGGGTGATGCTGCCGCTGTTCGGCGCGCTGCCCTTCATGCTGGGCGCCCCGTCTGCCAGCTTCGCCGACGCGTATTTCGAGGCGATGTCGGGCATCACCACCACGGGATCGACGGTGTTCTCGGGGCTCGAGACGCTGCCGCGGGGCACGCTGCTCTGGCGCGGGCTGCTGCAGTGGATCGGCGGGATCGGCATCGTCGTCTTCGCCCTGGCCTTCCTGCCGACGCTGCGCGTGGGCGGCATGCAGTTTTTCCGCTCCGAATCCTTCGACACGCTGGGCAAGATCCTGCCCCGCGCGGGCGAGATCGCGGCGTCGATCTCGTGGATCTACGTGGCGCTGACGGGGGCCTGCGCGCTGGCCTATGCGGCGGACGGCATGTCGGCCTTCGACGCCATCGTGCACGCGATGACCACCGTCTCGACCGGGGGATTCGCGAATTACGACGCCTCGCTGGGGCATTTCGAGCGCAACGTGGAATACATCGCCAGCGTGTTCATGCTGCTGGCCAGCCTGCCCTTCGCGCGCTACGTGCAGATGCTGCGCGGCACGGCGCGGCCGCTGCTGACCGACCCGCAGGCGCGCGCCTATGTCGCCATCATCGCCGCGCTGACGCTGGCGCTGACGCTCTACCGCCTGGCGCGCTTTCCCGACGAGGCCGAGGAAAGCTTTCGCGAGGCGCTGTTCAACACCATCTCGATCATCTCGGGCACGGGCTATGCCAGCGTCGACTACACGCAGTGGGGCGCGTTCTCGAGCGCGCTGTTCTTCCTCATGGGGCTGATCGGGGGATGCACAGGCTCGACCTCGTGCTCGATCAAGATCTTCCGCTTCCAGGTGGTGCTGATCGCCATTTCGGCGCAGATCAAGCGCATCCACACGCCCCATGGCGTGTTCCCCGCCCGCTATGGCGAGCGCGCGCTGGAGGAAGAGGTCATTTCCTCGGTGATGGCGTTCTTCTTCCTGTTCTTCCTGACGCTGGGCGTGCTGGCGGTGGCGATGGGCATGCTGGGCTACGACACCGTCACCGCCGTGTCGGGCGCGGCGACGGCGCTGGCCAACATCGGGCCCGGGCTGGGCGACATCATCGGCCCGTCGGGCAATTTCGCGCCGCTCTCGGATTCGGCCAAATGGCTGCTGGCCTTCGCGATGCTGATCGGCCGGCTCGAGGTGGTGTCGGTCTATGTCCTGCTGACGGCGGCGTTCTGGCGGCGATAGGCGCCAAGGCGCGCTCAGGGCATGATCCCCTGCACGAACCACCCCTGCCCCGGCGGCGCGCGCAACACCCGAAACAGCCACAGCCGGGCGCCCGCCGTCGTCTCGACGCGCCAGTAGTCGCGCGCGCCCGCCCGCCAGGCGGGGTCGTCCAGCCACCATTCGGGCGCGATGCGCTCGGGGCCCGAGACGCGCGCCAGCTCCAGAACCCGTCCGCGCCAGCGCAGCCGGACGGGCGGGCGCTCGGCCCCGCCACCCCCTTCGCCCCCCGCCGCGCCGCCATCGGCCGCCCGGCGCGCGCCGCCCCTCTCGGCGTCCGGCTCCGCCGCCGCCAGAGGCTGCGCGGGCTCGGGCGTCAGCAGCGCCGCGGGACGGGGCGCGTCGGGCGGCGGCCAGCCGCCCGCATGCGGCTCGCTCCAGGCCGCCGCGAGCAGGCGGGCGGCGCGCTCGGGGATGTGGCTGTCGCCCGGATGCAGGCGGAACAGCCGCTCGATCCCGATGCGCGCGCCAAGCCGCCCCAGCAGATCGGCGAAAGCCGCCTCGGCCGCCTGCGCGTCCTGCTGCGCCTGCGGGCCGTGGCGGCGGCGCATCGCCGCCGCCTGCGCGTCGAGGCAGCCGCGCACCCGCCGCGCCGACAACGGCTCGGTCATCGTCGCCTCAAGCCGCACCGCGTCGACGCCGAAACCGGCCTCCAGCCGCGCAAGCGCGGCGTCGAACAGCGGCAGGATCCGCGCCGGATCGCGCATCGCCTGCGCCAGCCCCAGCTCCTGCGCCTGCGCGCCGCCGTCGGCGCGGCGGATCTCGAGCCGCAGCCGGCGCGCGCCCCGCCCTTCGGCCTCGAGGCGGGCGCACAGACGCTCGAGCAGACGCTTCAGCGCCGCCTCGATGTCCGCGCGCAAGCCGATCGGCTCGGGCAAGGTCAGGCGCACGGCGAAAACCGGCGCGGGGCGCGCGGGCGAAACGGGTTCGGGCTCGGCCCCCAACGCCTGGTCCAGGCGGCGCGTCAGCTCGACGCCGAAACGGCGCGCCAGCGCCGCGCGCGGCATGCCCGCGATGTCGCCGACGCGGCGCAAGCCAAGGCGCGCCAGGGCCCGAACCGTTTCCTCTGGCAGACGCAGCGCCGCCGCCGGCAAGGGCGCAAGCGCGGCGCGCAACGTTCCCGGCGGCGCGATCGCCGCGCCATCGGGCGACGCGGCCCCGAAACGCGCCAGCGCCCAGGCGCCCCCGCGCGTATCGGCCACCGCCAGCCGCGCCGTCAGTCCGCGCGCGCCCAGCTCGCGCAGCATCAGCCGCGCCAGCGCCGCCTCGCCGCCGAACAGATGCGCGCAGCCCGTCACATCGGCGATCAGCCCGCCCTCGCCGGGCGGTCCGTCCTCGATCGCGGCCCAGGGGCTGAAGCGCCCCGCCCAGCGCAGCAGCGCCGCCAGCAGCCGCGCCTCGGCCGCGGGGTCGCGCCAGGCCACGGCCAGCGCGGGATGCAGCGCCCGCGCATCGGCCAGCGTAATGCCCGCGCGCAGCCCCAGCGCCAGCGCCGCCGCGTTGACCGAGACCGCCGTCGCCGCGCCGCCGATGGGCGCGATCAGCGCGAAGGGCGCGTCGGCGTCAAGGCCGGCGCGGCGCAAGGCCCGCTCGGCCCCCATATGCGGCAGCCACAACGACAGGATGCGCCGCCCGCGCGGCGCAGCCGAGGCGGGCGCATGGGGCGCGTCGGGCGCGGGCGGGGAATCGATCATGGACATGCGCGGGGAACCTTTTGTTCCTTTTATGTTCTCATTCTGCCCCGTCTCGCCGCGCCTGCCAAGAGGCGCTTGCGCCGGGCCGGGCGGCGCGCCATCCTCGCGCCCCGACCCGATCCCGACCCGTTCCGCGCCCGGCCCCGCCGCGCGCCGCCGCAGGAGAGCGCATGACCCCGCCGAGCTTCGACTTCGCCACCGCCGCCCGCATCGCCTTCGGCCCCGGCGCCGCCGCCCAGGCCGCGCCCGCCATCCGCGCGCTCGGACGGCGCGTGGCGCTGGTCACCGGCGCCGATCCGCGGCGCGGACGCTGGCTGGCCGAGGCGCTCGAGTCGCTGGGGGCCGAGATCCTGCCCGTCAGCATTCCCGCCGAGCCCACCGTCGCGATGATCGAGGAGGCCGTCGCCCGCGCGCGCGATTTCGGCGTCGAGGCGACGGCGGGCCTTGGCGGCGGGGCGGCCATGGATGCGGCCAAGGCGATCGCCGGCCTTGTTCCGCAGCCGAGCGGCGTCATGACCCATCTCGAAGTGGTCGGCGAGGGCCGCCCCCTGACCGCGCCGCCCCTGCCGGCGGTCGCCATCCCCACCACCGCCGGCACCGGCGCCGAGGTCACGCGCAACGCCGTGCTGGGCGTGCCCGAGCATGGGCGCAAGGTGTCGCTGCGCGATCCGGGGCTGCTGCCGCGCCTGGCGGTGGTGGATCCCGAGCTGACCCGCGGCGCGCCCCGCGCGGTGACGCTGGCCAGCGGGCTGGACGCGCTGACCCAGGTCATCGAACCCTACCTTTCCTGCCGCGCCAACCCGCTGACCGATGCGCTGTGCCGCGACGCGATCCCGCGCGCCATGCGGGCGCTGCGCGCGCTGATGGAGCCGGCTCCGGGCGCGGTCGCCGACGATGCGGCCGCGCGCGCCGACATGGCGCTGGCCAGCCTGTTCGGCGGCCTGGCGCTGGCCAATGCCGGACTTGGCGCGGTGCATGGCCTGGCGGGCGTGGCGGGGGGGCGCGTCGGCGGCGCCCACGGGGCCATCTGCGGCCGCCTTCTGCCTCATGTGCTGCGCGCGACGGGCGAGGCGCTGGCCGAACGGCCCGACGCCCGCGCGCAGGCGCGGCTGGACGAGGTCGCCGCGTGGCTGGGCGCGGCGCTCGAGGCGCCGGCGCCCGAGGCCTTCGACGCCCTGCAGGCATGGATCGACGCCCAGGGCCTGCCGCGCCTCGGCGCGCTTGGGCTCAGCCCCGAGGACCACGCGCCGCTGGCCAGGGAATCGCTGGCCTCGTCATCGATGAAGGGCGCGCCGGTCGCGCTGGAGACGGGCGCGCTTATCGCGATTCTCGAGGCCGCTTCCTGAACCGGGACCGCCGCCGCCAGGCGCCCCGCCCGCCGCGGCGACCGAGCGGCCACGCTCAGCGCGGCCGCGGCCTGGGCGCGGGCGCGCGCAGCGCCGCGGCGGGCGAGACCGCGCCCATGCGCAGCTGCGAAGCCACGGCCACGCCGCCGCCCGGCTTGTCCGGGGGGAACTCGGCGCGCAAGGGCGCCGCGCGCGAACGGCTCGCCCGCAGCTCGGCCGCCGCCGCCGCGGGAACGACGGCCTCGCCCAGCTGCGCCAGCAGACCGGCGGGCGGTGTCGGCCGCAGGGCCGGCGCCGGCGCGCGGGCGACGCGCCCCGTGGGCGCGCCCGGCCGGATCACCGCCACGTCGCGCGGCGCGCGCTTGAAGCCAAGGTCGAGCAGCTGCGCCACCTTCTGCGTGCGCTGCCGCGACGAGCGCGCGCCGAACACCGACACGATCACCCGCTTTTCTCCGCGATGGGCCGAGGCGACCAGGTTGTAGCCCGAAGCCGCGGTGTATCCGGTCTTGATCCCGTCCGCGCCGGCATAGGAGGAAAGCAGCCGCCGGTTCGTCGCGTATATCGTGCGCCCCACGGCGCGGGTCTTCTTGCGGCCGAAGATGTTGTAATACTCGGGGTGATCGAAGAACAGCCGCCGGCCCAGAATGGCCATGTCGCGCGCCGTCGACAGATGCCCGGCCTCGGTCAGCCCGTGCGGGTTGCGGAAATTGGTGCGGGTCATGCCCAGCGCCTTGGCCTTGCGGTTCATCATCTGGGCGAAACGCTCCTTCGAGCCGCCCACCGCCTCGGCCAGCGCCATGGCCGCGTCGTTCGCCGACTTGACCGCCGCCGCGCGGATCAGATCGCGCACGCGCACCAGCTGGCCCGGCCGCAGCCCGATGCGCGACGGCGGCTGGCGCGCCGCCAGCGCCGAGACGCGCACCTTCTGGTCCAGCTTGAGCCGGCCCGACTTCACCGCCTCGATGGCCAGATAGATGGTCATCATCTTGGTCAGCGAGGCCGGCGGCAGGGGGGTGTCGGCATTCCTTGCGTAAAGCACCTCGCCGGTGCGGGCGTCCATCACCAGCGCCGCGTATTGCGCCGCCCGCGCCTCGGGCGCCAGCGCGCCCAACAGCGCCGCCGCCGCCACGAATGCGCCCAGCATCAGCCTTCGCGCCGCCTTGATCATGCCTGCCCTCGTACGCTGCTCTTCACGTTTTCGCCTCGCGCGTGCCGGTGGTCGCGAGTTTTCCTCATCTTCCGCACGCGCAAGGCAGCGTAACATGCTGCGCGACGTTCTGAAAATGGAAATCGGGCCGAATTCGCGCAACCAATGGGCGATTTTGCCTTGCAGCACGCCATTGACGCACCGCAACATCGTCACCATATTTACCCAGCGTAAAGAGATGTGAAGAATCGCGTTCCAGGCGCCGTTTCCGCGCCCGACAGACCGCCCGAAGCACCGGAGATCATGATGACCGCCGCCGAAAAGATCGCCGCCCAGCCCCATGTCGCCATCCCCTCGGCCGACGAGGCCCGCGCCGCCGCCGCCCGCCAGGCCGAGTCGCTCGCCCGCTCGCTCGAGACCCTCGCCCGCTACGGGCAGGGCAACGTGGATGCGCTGCTCGCCGCCTCGAACGTCGCGGCCAAGGCCGCCGGCGAGATGAACGCCGAAGCGCTGGCCCTGGCGCGCGAGACGATCGAGGAGAGCCTGACCGCCGCGCGCGAGCTGACGGCGGCGCGCAGCCCCCTCGACGCGCTCGAGAAGCAGGCCGAATTCGCCCGCCGCGCCTTCGAGAGCGCGCTCGGCCACGCCACGAAGATGAACGAGATCGCCCTGACCGCCGCGCGCGCGGCCGTCGAGCCCGTGGCCGAGCGCATCGCCGCCGCCGGCGAGCTGGCGCAGACCGGACGGCGCTGACCCGCGCCGCCCCCGCGCGCGTCCGGCCCCGGGCCGGGCGCACGCGATCGAATCCGCGATCGAATTCGGGCGCGCGAGCGGAGGCGAATGCGCGCGCCCCCTTTTCCCCGGGCGACCGCATCCTATAATATGTTCCCGGGCGGCGCCGTGCCGCCGGAAACTCCAGCGATCGGCCGACATGACCCCGACTGAAGACCTGCGCGCGGCCCGCATCCTTTCGGCCGCCGACCACGACAAGGACGACGCGCCGGGCGCGCCGTCCACCGATCTGGCCGTGGCCGCCAAGCCCAGGCCCAAGCGCCCCAGCATGTACAAGGTGCTGATGCTGAACGACGACTACACGCCCATGGAGTTCGTCGTCCACGTGCTCGAGCGCTTCTTCGGCATCGGCCACGAGCGCGCCGTCGAGATCATGCTGACCGTTCACCGCAAGGGCGTGGCGGTGGTCGGGGTGTTCTCGTTCGAGGTCGCCGAAACCAAGGTGATGCAGGTGATGGACTTCGCCCGCAAGCACCAGCACCCGCTTCAATGCACCATGGAGAAGGAGTGAAGGGCGCGAAATATTTCGTGATCGCGGCTGGCGCCCTTGACCCTTCGATTACAAATCCGAAGTCTAATGGAGACGATGGTTGCGCACCCCGGCGCGCCGTCGCTCCCGCCGCGCGACCTTGCGCGGCCGCATGCAGAAGGTGACGCCCATGCCCTCGTTCACGAAAACCCTTGAGGAAGCCATTCACAACGCTCTGAGCCTGGCGAACGAGCGCAAGCATGAGCTCGCCACGCTTGAACACCTCCTGCTCGCCCTGATGGACGAGCCGGACGCGGCGCGGGTCATGCAGGCCTGCGGCGTGGACATGGACGCGCTGCGCGCCTCGCTGACCCGGTTCATCGACAACGAGCTCGACGCCCTGGTGTCCGAGGTGGACGGCTCGCAGGCCGCGCCGACCACGGGCTTTCAGCGCGTGATCCAGCGCGCGGCGATTCACGTGCAGTCCTCCGGCCGCAACGAGGTGACCGGCGCGAACGTGCTCGTCGCCATCTTCGCCGAGCGCGAATCGCACGCCGCCTATTTCCTGCAGGAGCAGGACATGACCCGCTACGACGCGGTCAACTTCATCGCCCATGGCGTGGCCAAGAACCCCGCCTTCGGCGAACCGCGCCCCGTGCGCGGCGCCGAAGAGTCCGCCTCGCAGTCCGCGCCCGAGCGCGAGAAGGGCGACGAGGGCGCCCTGGCCAAGTATTGCGTCAACCTCAACGAAAAGGCCCGCGAAGGCGGCGTCGATCCGCTGATCGGGCGCGAGGCCGAGGTCGAGCGCTGCATCCAGGTGCTGTGCCGCCGGCGCAAGAACAACCCGC
This sequence comes from Oceanicella actignis, assembly GCF_900111545.1. Lineage (NCBI taxonomy): Bacteria > Pseudomonadati > Pseudomonadota > Alphaproteobacteria > Rhodobacterales > Paracoccaceae > Oceanicella > Oceanicella actignis. Next base: position 50,705 of record NZ_FOHL01000008.1, on the reverse strand, counting down.
TTCTGGTCGGCGATCCCGGCGTCGGCAAGACCGCCATCGCCGAGGGGCTGGCGCGCAAGATCGTCGACGGCGAGACGCCCGAGATCCTGTCGGGCGCCACGATCTTCTCGCTCGACATGGGCGCGCTGCTGGCCGGCACCCGCTATCGCGGCGACTTCGAAGAGCGGCTCAAGGCCGTGGTCAAGGAGCTGGAGCAGCACGAGGACGCCATCCTCTTCATCGACGAGATCCACACCGTCATCGGCGCCGGCGCCACCTCGGGCGGGGCGATGGACGCCTCGAACCTGCTCAAGCCCGCGCTGCAGTCGGGCACGCTGCGCTGCATGGGCTCGACCACCTACAAGGAATACCGCCAGCACTTCGAGAAGGACCGCGCCCTGTCGCGGCGCTTCCAGAAGATCGACGTCTACGAGCCCTCGGTCGAGGACACGATCAAGATCCTGCGCGGCCTCAAGCCCTACTTCGAAGAGCATCACGACATCCGCTACACCGCCGACGCCATCAAGACCGCGGTGGACCTGTCGGCGCGCTACATCCATGACCGCAAGCTGCCCGACAAGGCCATCGACGTGATCGACGAGGCCGGCGCCGCCCAGCACCTTCTGCCGGCCGGCAAGCGCCGCAAGACCATCACCCCCAAGGAGATCGAGGAGGTGGTCGCCAAGATCGCGCGCATCCCCCCCAAGACCGTCTCGAAGGACGACGCGCAGAACCTGCGCGACCTCGAAGGCAGCCTCAAGCGCGTAGTCTTCGGACAGGACGCCGCCATCGAGGCGCTGGCCTCGGCCATCAAGCTGTCGCGCGCGGGCCTGCGCGAGCCCGAAAAGCCCATCGGCAACTACCTGTTCGCCGGCCCCACCGGCGTGGGCAAGACCGAGGTCGCGCGCCAGCTGGCCGCCACTCTGGGGGTCGAGATGCTGCGCTTCGACATGTCCGAATACATGGAGAAGCACTCGGTCAGCCGCCTGATCGGCGCGCCTCCGGGCTATGTCGGCTTCGACCAGGGCGGCCTGCTGACCGACGGCGTCGACCAGCACCCGCACTGCGTGCTGCTTCTGGACGAGATCGAGAAGGCCCACCCGGACGTGTTCAACATCCTCTTGCAGGTGATGGACCACGGCAAGCTGACCGATCACAACGGCAAGACGGTGGACTTCCGAAACGTCATCCTCATCATGACCTCGAACGCCGGCGCGTCGGAGCTGGCCAAGAGCGCGATCGGCTTCGGCCGCGAGCGCCGCGAGGGCGAGGACGAAGCCGCCATCGAGCGCACCTTCAGCCCCGAGTTCCGCAACCGCCTCGACGCGATCATCAGCTTCGGGCCCCTGCCCAAGGAGGTCATCCTGCAGGTTGTCGAGAAGTTCGTGCTGCAGCTCGAAGGCCAGCTGATGGACCGCGGCGTGTCGATCGAGCTGACCCGCCCGGCCGCCGAATGGCTGGCCGACAAGGGCTATGACGAGCGCATGGGCGCGCGCCCGCTGGGCCGCGTGATTCAGGAGCACATCAAGAAGCCCCTGGCCGAAGAGCTGCTGTTCGGACGCCTGACCAAGGGCGGGCTGGTGCGCGTCGGGGTCAAGGACGGCAAGCTGGATCTCGAGATCCTGCCCAACGGCAAGGCGCAGATCCCGAACCCGAAGCCGCCGCTGCTCACCGCCGACTGAGCGGCGCGCGGCGCGCGAAAGCAGGCGGCCGCCCGAAAGGGCGGCCGTTTTCGCATGCGCGCGTCGCGGCAGCGCTTGCCGAAGATCGCTTGTCGTGCCTGAGGGGGTGGTACGCCCTACGGGACTCGAACCCGTGTTTCCGCCGTGAAAGGGCGGCGTCCTGGACCGCTAGACGAAGGGCGCTTCCGGGGCCTCTGATAGCGGCGCGTGCGGAAGGTTGCAAGCCCGAATTGCGCAAATCTTGCAGCGCCTTCGCGATCAACGCTCGGTCAGCTTCAGCTCGATGCGGCGGTTGCGCGCGCGCGCCTCGGGCGTGTCGGCGGGGTCGATCGGTTGGTATTCGCCAAAGCCCGCGGCGGCGAGGCGATCGGGGGGGAAGCCCTCGACCTCGATCAGATACCGCACCACCGACAGCGCGCGCGCCTGGCTCAGCTCCCAATTGTCGCGATAGCGCCCGCCCGGCGCGATGGGCACGTCGTCGGTGTGCCCGTCCACGCGCAGCACCCAGGGCAGCTCCGGCGGCAGCTCGGCCATGAGGCCGCGGAAAAGCTTGGCGAACTCGCTCAGCTGGCGGCGGCCGTCCGGGCCGATCTCGGCCGAGCCGGGGGCGAAAAGCACCTCGGACTGGAACACGAAACGGTCGCCCACCACGCGCACGCCCGGATGCTCGCCCAGGGCCTCCTTGATTCGGCCGAAGAACTCGGAACGATACTGCGCCAGGGTCTTGTTCTCTTCGGCAAGGCGGCGCGCTTCGGCGGCCAGACGCTCCTGCTCGCGCCGCTTGAGCGCCAGCTCGCGCGCCAGCGCCGCGTTCAGGCGCGAGCCCAGATTCTCGATCTGCACCTGCTGCGCCTCGTCCTTGGCGCGCGCTTCGTCCAGCAGGCTCTGGAGATTGGCGAGCTGGCGGCGCAGCTCGCGCAGCTGTTCGTTGAGCAGCGCCACCCGCCGCGCCTGATCGGCCGAGGCCTGGCGCTCTTCGCTCAACTGGCGCTCGGCCAGGGCCAGGGCCGCCTCGCGGCGCGACAGCGCCTCGGCCTTGGCGTCCAGCTCGCCGCGCGCATCCTGCAAGGCCTGCTCGGCCTTGCGCCGCGCCGCCTCGGCCGCGGCGAGCAGGGTCAGCGTCTCTTCCGCCTTGCGCCGCTGCTCCTCCAGCGCAAGCGTCGCGGCGGTCAGCTCGTCCTGCGCGCCGGCCAGCTTCTTGCGCAGCGCCTCGGCGGCGGCGGCCTCGATGGCGCGGGCCTTCTCGGCCTCGGTCATGCGCTTTTGCAGCGCGGCGAGGACGCGCTCCTTCTCTTCGGCGGTCAGGCGCAGCTCGGTCAGGGCCTTTTCGCGCTCCTCGAGCCGGTCCTTCAGCCGCGCCGCCTCTTCGGCGCTGCGGGCGGCGGCGGCGCGCTGGCGTTCAAGCTCGGCGTCGCGCGCCTCGGCCGCCGCCAGCAGGCTGGCGATCGAGGCTTCCTTGTCCTTGGCGTCCTTGCGCAGATCGGCGACCATGGCCTCGAGCGCGGCGCGGCGCGCGGCGGCAAGGCGGGCGGCCTCGGCCTGGGCGTCGATCTCTTCGCGCAGGCGCGCCAGGGACAGCTGCAGCGCCTCCTTCTCGGAAATCTCGCGCGCCTTGGCCCTTTCAAGCTCGTCGATGGCGGCGCGGGCCTTGGCCAGATCGGCCTCGGCGGCGTCGGCGCGCCCGGCTTCGGCGCCGGCCTGCCGGCGCGCCGCGTCCAGATCGCGCGTCAGCGCCGCGACGCGGCCCTGCGCGCGCTCAAGATCGGCGCTCAGCGCAGCGACCTGGGCTTCGAAGGCGTCGTTGCGCGCGCGCGCGTCGTCACGCTGGCGCGCGACCTTCTCCAGCTCTTCGCCCAGCCGCGCGCGGTCGGCCTCGGCCTCGGCCAGGGTCGCGCGCAGCACGTCCAGCTGCGCGCTCAGCCCCTCGGCGCGGCGCTGCTCCATGGACAGGGTCGAGGCCAGTTCGGCCAGCTCCTGCGTCAGGATGTCCAGCTCGCGATCCTGGCCGGTGATGGTGTCGCGCAGGACGAACTGGATGATCATGAAGATCGACAGGACGAAGATCAGCACCAGGAGCAGCGCCGTCATCGCATCGACGAAACCGGGCCAGACATTGGCCTCGAAGCGGCCGCCGCCGCGCCGGCGCAGCGCCATCTCAGCGCTCCCCCGTTTCGCCCGTCAGGGCCCGGGTCAGGCGCGCAAGATCCATGCGGATCTCGGCCACGGCGTCCTGACGGCCGGCGGACACCTCCTCGAGCAGGCGCATCAGCTGCATGTCGATGTTGCGCAGCCGCAGGCGCGCCTCGGCGTCGGCCTCGAGCGCGTCCTCGCCCTCGGCGCGGCGCTCGAGCAGCTGGGCGATGCGCTCCTGCGCCGCGGCGATGCGGTCGAGCCGCCGCGCCCCCTCCTCGTCGGCGCCGCGGCGCGCAAGGGCGGCCAGGGCCTCGTGATCCTCGCCCATGCGCATGGCCAGCTGGCGCACGGATTCGGCCAGCTGCGCGACGCCGCTTTCGGCCTGGGCGCGGCGCTCTTCGGCCTCGCGCATCAACGCGGCCAGCTCCTGCACCTGCTCGGCGCTGCGCTCGGCCAGCTCCAGCGCCAGCGCGCCGGCGCCCGCGCCCCCCTCCTCGCCCGCCAGGCTGATGCGGGTGATCGAGCTCAGCCACTCTTCCAGCTCGCGGTAGAAGCGGTTCTGCCCATGGCCGGCGAACAGGTCCAGAAGCCCCACCACCAGCGAACCCGCAAGGCCCAGCAGCGACGAGGCGAAGGCCGTGGCCATGCCCTCGAGCTGATCGTTGAGGCCGGCCATGAGGTTGTTGAACACCTCCATCGAGCCCTCGCCGTCTTGCGGAGAAAGCGAGCGCATCGTGTCCACGATGCCGGGGACGACGTTCGACAGGCCCCAGAAGGTGCCCAGAAGGCCGATCAGGATCAGCAGGTTGGCGATGTAGCGGGTGATGTCGCGCATCTCGTCCAGCCGCGTCGCCACGGTGTCGAGAATCGAGCGCGCCGAGGTCGCCGTCAGCGCGGCGCGCGCGCGCCGGTCGCGCAGCAGCGCGCTGAGCGAGACCAGCAGGCGCGGCGGTTCGACGAATTCATGGCCCGGCCGGTCGATGGCGAAGCCTTCAAGCCAGCTGACGGCCGCGATCAGCGTCGTCACCTGCCAGAAGCAGGCCAGAACGCCCACGGCGAAGACGCCGGCGATGAAGCCGTTGAGGTAGGGATTGGCGTAGAAGACCTGCTGGATCGGTCCCTGCAGGAAGTAGACGCCCGTTCCGACCAACGCCAGGACCACGACCATCATCACGATCTGGCGGATGGGCTGCGAGAATTCGATCTGGCGTCCGTGTTCGGTCTTCATGCGCGATCCTGCCTGCGGTGGGCGCCGCCACCCGCGCGGGCCCTGTCCGCAAACGCCTAACAGATCGCGCGGCGCGGGCAAAGCCGCGCGACGCGCCGTTCAGCCGCGCAGCACCCTGGCGAAGCGCTCGAAGCCGTCGGCGTTGCCCGCCAGCACGTCGCCCGTGACCAGCGGGTTGGCGTCGGCATGGTTCAGGTCCTGCACGAAGCCGCCCGCCTCGCGCACGATCAGCACGCCGGCGGCGATGTCCCACACGTTCAGGCTGCGCTCCCAATAGCCGTCATAGCGGCCGGCCGCGACATAGGCCAGGTCGAGCGCCGCCGAGCCCATGCGCCGCACGCCCGCGCAGCGCGGCATGAGCCGCGCCAGGTCCTGCATGGTCAGCGCCAGATCGCCCGCGTTCTTGGCGAAGGGAATGCCGGTGGCGAAGAGCATCTCGGTCATTTCGGTGCGGGCAGAGACGCGCAGCCGCCGGTCGTTGAGCCAGGCGCCGGCGCCCTTCTCGGCCACGAACATCTCGTCCTTGGCGGGGTCGAGGATGACCGCCGAGACGATCTCGCCCTTGTGCTCGAGCGCGATCGAGATCGCCCAGTGCGGCAGGCCGTGCAGGAAGTTGGTGGTGCCGTCCAGCGGATCGACGATCCAGCGCCGCGTGGGGTCCTTGCCCTCTTCGGCGTCGCTTTCCTCGGCGGTCCAGCCGTAATTGGGGCGCGCGGTCATCAGCTCGGTGCGGATGATCTCCTCGGCCTTGAGGTCGGCGCGCGACACGAAGTCGCCCGCGCCCTTGCGGCTGACCTGAAGGTTCTCGACCTCGCCGAAATCGCGCAGCAGGCTGCGGGCGGCCCGGCGGGCGGCCTTGATCATCACGTTGAGATTGGCCGATCCGACGCTCATCTTTCCTGTCCTTTCAACGGCCGCGCGGGCCATGAAGGGTCATGACCCGCGCAGGGCCCCGCAAGGGGCGCGATTCGACGGCCGGCGGCGCCGGCCCGCGGGGTCAGGCCCGCTCGACGTATTCCATGGTCTCGGTGTTGACCACCACGGCCTCGCCCACGCCGACGAAGGGCGGGACCATGATTCGCACGCCGTTGTCCAGCACCGCCGGCTTGAACGAGTTCGCCGCCGTCTGCCCCTTCACCACCGGCTCGGTGTCGGCCACCGTGCACACCACCTTCTCGGGCAGCGTGACGTTGAGCGCCTCGGATTCGTGATACTCGACGACGACGGTCATGCCGTCCTGCAGGAAGGGCCGGCGCTCGCCCAGAAGGTCGGCGGGCAGCTCGATCTGCTCGAAGGTCTCGGCGTCCATGAAGACCAGCATGCCGTCGTTCTCGTAAAGAAACTGCTGATCCTTCTGCTCGAGACGCACGCGCTCGACCTTGTCGGCCGAGCGGAAACGCTCGTTCAGCTTGCGCCCGTCGCGCAGGTTCTTGAGCTCGACCTGCGCGAAGGCGCCGCCCTTGCCCGGCTTGACGTGCTGGGTCTTGACCGCGACCCACAGGCCGCCGTCATGCTCGATAATGTTCCCCGGGCGGATTTCGTTGCCGTTGATCTTCATCGCTCTGTTCCATCTGCTCGCCGCGGCGCGGGGCGCCCGCCGCTCGGCCGGTCGTGGGCGGTATATCGTCGCCCGTGCGCGCCGGCAAGCGCCGGACGTCGCGCCGCGCAGGCGGGATCGTCACAGCCTTCGGTTGCATTAACCGAGACTTAACGAAGGTTAATATACTGTAAAACAACACATTTTTATCAATCTCAGGTTGACTTCTCCGCGAATTTGCCGCCATTCTTAACCACAGGTGAGCGGAAACCGAGCAGGAAAGGAGGCCAGAGATGCGCATGTCAGCCACGATCCTGACCGTCGTCGCCGCCTGCGCAGCGGTCTGGGCGCAGGCTTCGGGCCCCGCAAGCGGACGTCGCGGCGCGTCCGCGCAGGATCTGGAGCTGGCGGTGCAGGAGCTTGCCGGCCTGCGCGCGCGCCTGGGGCGCGACGCGGCCGCGGCCGGGCTGGTCGCCATCGAGGACATGGTGCTGGGCCGCGTCGCGCCCGAGGACGCCGCGCGCGTCACCTTCCGCGCGCGCGCCCTTCGCGCGGCGGACGGCGCCGCTGCAGGCGCCGGCGCCATCGGGGCGCCCATCTACGGACAGGCGACGCGGCTGTGCGACGCGCGCGCCGACGATCCCGAGTGCTGGCGCATCACCTTGCTTGAAATCGACGGCCGCCCGGCGCCCGTTCCGGGGTCGGCGCAATGACCGACGTTTCCGCCGCCCCCCTCGGCGCCGCCGCGCCAAGCCCGCTCGATCCGGGCGATGCGGTCGCCGCCGCGCTGTGCGCGCGCGTTCACGCCGTTCCCTGCGCCGAGGATCATGCCCTTCCGCCGCGCAGGCCGGGACCGCGGGTCATCGCCTTTCTGAACGCCCATGCCGTCAATCTGAGCGCCGCAAGCCCCGACGCCGCGGCCGCGTTCCTGGGCGCGGACCTTTTGCTGCGCGACGGAATCGGCGTGAAGATCATGATGCGCCTGCTGGGCTTCGATCCCGGCGCCAACGCCAACGGCACCGACCTGATCCCGCGCATCGCCGCGGCGCGCGGGCGGCGCGTGGCGCTTTACGGCGCCCTGCCCGGCGTGGCCGAAGAGGCCGCCTCGGCGCTTCGCGCGCTGGGCGCGCGGGTCGTCGCGACGCGCCATGGCTACCATCCCTCGGCCGATTACGAGAAATGGATGCTCGAAGACGCGCCGGATCTGCTGATCCTGGGCATGGGCGCGCCGCGGCAGGAGATCCTTGCCGACACGCTGCGCGCGCGCGCGCGCGTCGCGGGGCTCGACGTCGACATCGTGTGCGGCGGCGCGATCCTCGACTTCCTTTCGGGCCGCAGCCGCCGCGCGCCCCGCTGGATGCGGGCGGCCGGGCTGGAATGGGCGCATCGTCTGATCATGGAGCCCCGGCGGCTGGCCCGGCGCTATCTGCTGGGCAACCCGGTCTTCCTGATGCGCGCGCTGCGCCTGGCCGCCGCCCGGCGCATCGAGCTGGGCGAATCAGCCGACGGCGCGCGCCGCTGAACGGCGCGCCGCCGCGCCCGCGCGCGCCCAGACCGGCAGCGCCATCGCCGCGCCCGCGATCAGACCCTGCCAATTCATCTGCGTGAGCTGGTTCGCCTCGAACATCGACCAGACCAGATGCGCGATCGCCAGGGCGCCGCATCCCGCCAGCGCCGCATCGCCGCCGGGCCGCAACGTGCGCAGCGCCGCCGCGACGATGAAGCTCCAGTGCAGCGCCCAAAGGCCCGCGCCGATCACCCCCGTCGTCAAGAGCGCCGTGATCCAGCCGTTATGCGCGCCGCGCGCGTTCCATCCCAGCACGTCGGGGATCGAGGCCGCCTCGGGCCGCGACCAGAACCCGAAGAAACCGTGCCCGATCAGAGGCCGCGCCTCGACATGCGGCCAGAGCAGGGCCCACAGCTCGGTGCGGCCGTTCAGCGTCATGTCCTCGCCCAGCGCCGCCAGCGTCGCCGGCAAGGTCGCCCCGAGCGCCGCAAGCCCGGCCAGCGCCGCCGCGCCCACCGCCCAGCCGCCATAGCGCAGCCCCGCCAGCCCCACCACGCTCAGCGCCAGCGCGCCTCCCAGAAGCAGCTGCCCCAGCGCCACCGACGATCGCGCCGCCACCAGCGCCGCCGCGATCGCTCCGACGCCGAGCCATAGCCGCGCCCTGCCCTCGCGCGGCGCAGCCGCCGCCTCGAACAACGCGGCGACGAAGGCGTAGGAGAGCACCTGCGCAAGGTGGTTCTTCTCGATGTAGATCCCCCGCAACGCGCCCGTGTTGACATGCTGCCCGAAGGCGTAAAGCGGCGCGACGACCGCCATGACGGCCGACGCCGCGACCACGACAAGTCCCATCAGCCGGATCGACCCGAGCAGCCCCAGCGGGCCGAGGCGCATCGCCGCCGCGCCGCCGAAAACAAGAATGATCGCATACTGGACCAGCGCGACGCCGCCCTTGAGCGGCGAGGGGCTCCAAAGGCATGAGGCGGCGAACCAGGCGGCGGCGAAGAGCAGCACTGGCTGCGCCAGCAGAACGCGCCGCGCCGCTTCGCGCCAGCGCCAGATCTGGATCGCCATGCACAGATAAAGCAGCGCCCAGACCATGCGGCGCGCCTGCTGAACCGCGGTGTAGTCGGTGTTCCACTCCGACCAGCCATGGATCAGCAGCGGATAGAGCGGCGCCGTCGCCGCAAGAAGAATGAGCGCGACGCCCCAGACCGCCGATGGATCAACCGCGTTCGTCGGCTTTTGGGGCGTCATCCGCCTCCCCTCCGCCCGCTTCGGCCAGGGCCCGCACCCGCCGCGCCGGAGCGCCCGCCAGGATGGATCCGGGCGGCGCGTCGTCGCGCAGGATCGACAACGGCGCAAGGACCGACCCCGCGCCCATCCTCGCCCACACGAACGAGAACGGGCCGATGAAGCATCCGTCCCCGACGACGCCCGAACTGAGCGGCGCGCGCGGGCGCTCGGGCTTGGCACGATAGCCGACGCAGGCGCCATGCGCCATGGTCACGTTCCGGCCGATCCGCGCGCAGGGCAAGATCACCACTCCGAAACCGTGCAGCAGCCGGAAGCCGGGGCCGATCTCGGCCTGCCAGGCGATTTCGGCGCCGATGCTCAGGCAAGCCCAGCGGTGCCAGAGCGCGGTCAGAGGAATCAGCGCGCGGATCCAGCGGCGCCGCGCCAGCCGCGCGGCGCGGTAGAAGCGATAGGAGCAGACGACGCGGAAGGTCTTGTGCATCAGCGCATCGCGCAAGATGCGCCGCGCCGAATGCCCGGCGCCCGCCAGGCGCGCGTGATCGGCGCGGATGGCGGCCCGCAGCGCGCTGAGGCCGCGAAGCTCGTCCAGCTCGTCGGCGGCTGCGGGCTCGGCGCTCCACCCGTCGCGCCGCAGCGCCCAGTGGAACAGGCCAAGCCGCGCCAGGGCGCCGCAGAGCATCGCCGCCGCGGCTCCCGCCCCGCCAAGCGAGGGCGCCGCGGCCGCGGCGGTCGCCGTCGCCGCAATGGCCGAAATCCACTGGATGCGCAGCTCGCGCCGCCCCCTGCCCGCGCCGATCAGCGCCTGTCCAAGGGGGGCCTCGAGCGCCTGAACCATGGCCGCCCCAAGCAGCAGGGCCAGCATCGGCGCGGCCGCGGCAAGCTCGTCGGCGCGATGCGGGGCCACAAGCGGCCCGACGCCAAGCCAGACGGCCATGAGCGCGGCCGAAACGCCCGCCGCCGCGCCAAGCGAGACCAGCTGCGACCAGCGCGCGACGCGGCGCGCGCCTCCGCGCCCGGGCGCCAGCATGGCGACGTTGAGCGCCGGCGCCGCCGCCCCATTGGCCCCCGAAGCCGCGACGCGCGCCGCCTGCGCCATCGTCATGCAAAGACCGAACATCCCCAACGCGCTGTCCGGCGACCAGAACGCCAGCAACAGGAAAGGCCCCTGCACCGACCAGCCGCGCGCCATCAGCGACGCGGTAAGCGGCGCCGCCTCGCTCAACCACTTCAGCGGCGCGGGAAAGCGCGCCGGGCCCAGGGCCCGCGCCAGCGCCCGCGTCTGCAGGAAGGCCGCGACGGTCATGGCGCCGCTCTGCAGCCAGGCCGCCTCGAGCGCCGAGGACGCGCCGCCCAGCGCCAGCGTCGCCGTCGCCCCGGCCGCCGCGGCGGCTGCAAGACCCATGGGCGCATAGGCCCAGAACGGCCTGTCCAGGGCGCGGGCCGCCTGCGTGCCATGAAACAGAACGGCGATGGCGGGCAGCCCGGCCAAGGCCGCGCCGCTGACCGCATCGACCCCCGGCGCCGCCAGCCCGAGGACCGCCCCGAGCGCCCCGATCCCGACCGAGACGAGCGTTCCGAGCGCGAAATGCCCCGCCGCCGCGGCCGGGCGCCCCGCGGCGCGCAGCTGCGGAATCCGCCGCATCGTCGTCACCGAGAACCCCAGCGAGGCGAGCGGCGCCAGAAGGAGGACAAGGCTGCGCGCATGCGCAAAGGCGCCGAACGCCTCGAGCGGCAGCGCCGCCGCCAGCACCCACATGGCCGCGAGCGCGCCGCCCCGGCCCGCGGCCGCCAGCGCCACCCCCGCCGCCGCGCGGCGCAGCCTGGGCGTCTGGGACACGGAAGCCGCCGTCATGCGCGCGCCAGCCTCAGCATGCGCCCGCGCATGTCGCGCGAGGTCAGCGCCGCCCCGGCGTAATAGGCGCCGGCCAGCAGGCTGCGCCCCAGAAGGCTGCCAAGGCCCAGCCCCTCGGGGCTTGGCGGCGCGTAGCCCATCGCCGCCGCCTCGGCGCCAAGGGCGCGCCGGGCGACCCAAAGCTCGGCCCGCGTCAGGCCCGCCCCCGCGCGCGAGGCGTTGCGCGGCAGCTCGTCCGGCGTCGGCGCGGGCAGCGCAACCCCCAGAAATCGCGCCAGCCCCGCCATGACCCGCCCGGGATCGGCCAGAAGATCCTCGTAGCGCAGCGCGTGGACGGCTTGCGGATGGCGCGCGCTCAACCGCCGCAGGCTGCGCGCCGAAGCGGCCCATGCGCGCGCCTGCAGGGCGGGATGGTAGCGCGCGCGCCCGCGGCCCCAGTATTCGGGCAGGTGCTTGTACGAGCGCAGCACCGCGTAGGGATCGCGCATCAGGAAGACGAAGCGCGCGGTCGGAAAGGCCGAAAGGATCTCGTCCGCGCGCAGATGGTCGGGGGGCGTGTTCCACCCGTGGAACGCGCGCCCCTGCGCCGCGGCGCGCAGCATGCCGCCCCAGATCTCGGCCCAGCCGCCGGCCTGGACGCGCGACGCACGCGCAAGCGCCTCGGGCGAGATCACGGCCGAGCGGTGCAGCGGCGCGGGCGGCGCGCTCACCGACCGCCGGCGCAGGATGTCGAGGCAGGCGGCGCGATAGCGCTCGGCCGCGTCGGGGCGCGGCGCGCGGGTCAGGCCCAGCTCGTCCGCCGCCTGCAACGCGTAAGCGTCGTTGATCATCAGCCCCCCGGCCCGATTGAGCATGGCTGCAAGCAGCGTCGATCCGCTGCGCGCCTGGCCGACGAGCACCACGGGGCCGACGCCCGCCCCCTCACTGGGCGAAATATTCGCTGAACCGGCCATACCGTCCGCCTCCGTCCATGTTGTCGGCCTCGCGGCGCGAGGCGCCCGTCAGCGCCAGCCCCGCCGTCTCGACCCCGGCGTCGAGAAGAATGCGCAGCGCGGCGCGCGCGTCGGCGCGGGTCGTCTCGCCCCAGCGCGCCACGAAGACCGCCGCATCCGCGAAGGCCGCGATCACGCGCGCGTCGCTCACCGCCAGCAGCGGCGGCGTGTCCAGCACCACCACGTCGAAGCGCCCGCGCAGCTCGCGCATCAGCGCCTCGAAGGCCGGGCCGGCAAGCGCGTCGGCGCGCGTCGCCGGCGCCTCCTGCGAGGGCAGGATCGACACCCCCGTGCGCCGGTCCTCGCGCAGCGCCGCCTCGAGCGGCGTCTCGCCCTCGAGCACGGCCAGCAGATCCTCCTCGGCCGACAGCCCGTAGCGGCGGGCCTGCGTGGGCCGGCGCAGGTCGCAATCGACCAGCGCCGCCGAGCGCCCCATGCGCGCGCAGCTCTCGGCCAGAAGCGCGCTCAGCGTCGACTTGCCCTCGGCCGGTCCGGCCGAGACGACCGCGATCACCCGCGGCCCCGAGCCCGGCGGCGCCAGCGCCGCGCGCAGCTCGCGCACCGCCTCGCCCAGCTCCGAGCCGGGGCGCTTGCGCACATGCTCGACCGGATCCTCGCGCCAGCCCGGCGCGCGCGGAAGCGCGGCCAGGACGGGCAGTCCGGTCTCGGCCTCGGCCGCCTCGAGCGAATGCCACACCCCGCCCAGCGACTCGCGCAAGAGGGCCAGCGCCCCGCCCGCGGCAAGGCCGCCCATCAGCGCGAAGCCCAGGATCAGGGGCGCGTTCGGAAAGGCCGGACGCAGCGGCGGCGCGGCCGCGCCGATCAGCCGCGCGTCGGGCTGCTGCAGGCCGGTCTGGGCGTTGGTCTCCTTCAACCGGGCGAGGAACGAGTCGTGCAGCTCGCGGATGGCGGCCGCCTCGCGCTCGAGCCGGCGCAGCTCGGCGTCGGCGCGCGACTGCGCCTCGGCGCGCGCGCGCAGATCCTCGAGCGTGTCGTGCAGCGCCGCGCGGCGCGGCGAGCCCTCGGGCAGGCTTTCGAGCATCCGCGCCATGTCCTCGATGCGCGCGCGCGTGTCCTCGGCCTTGCCGGCCAGAAGCTCGGCCCGGCGGGCGCGCGCCGCGGCCACGGCGGCGTCGGCCTCGGCCAGGCGCGCGGCCAGCTCGTCCAGCCGGCGCGAGAGCCATTGCGAGGCGCGGCGCGTGGCGTCGAACTTGGCTTCGAGCTGATCGACGATGTACTGGTCGGCGATGGCGTTGGCGATCAGCGCCGCCTTGTCGGGATCGGCGCTTTCGAAGCGGATGGCGATGACGCGGCTCAGATCCTGCTGCGAGACGCTCAGCCGCTTGCGCATGGCGGCGATGGTCTCGAGCAGCGCGCGCCGCGCCTCGCGCTCGGGATCGGGGAAGCGCACGGGCGCGCTCCAGCCGGCCAGATCGGCCAGCGTCGCCTTGAGGCGCGCCAGCGCGCCGGGTTCGGCCGCGCGCGCCGGGCCCAGCTCGGGATCCTCGTGCAGGCGCAGCTTGCGCGCCACGCGCTCGAGCAGCTGCTGGGACTGGATCAGGCGGATCTCGGACTGCACCGCCTGCGCGTCGAGCGGCAGGGCGGGCATGACCTCGGCCAGATCGACCACCTGCGCGCGGCGGCTTTCGAGCAACACCTCGGCCATGGCGGCGTAGCGCGGCTCGAGCCGCGAGAGCACGGCCGCGGCGAAAAGCAGCGTCGCCAGCGCGACCCCGGCCACGGTCCACTTGCGCCGCCAGAGCGCCGAGACCAGCTCGGCCGCCGCGACCGCGGGCGGCGGCGAGCTGGGCGGCACGGGGGCGGCGTCCTCGAAGGCGCGGCGTCTTTGGTGCAGGGTCATGGCTGATCCGGGGCGCGGTTGTCCTTTCTCAGCGGTAAACCTGCACGGTTAACAATTGGTAACCGCCGCGCCCGATCAGCGCTGCGCGGCCATCGTCTTGCGGAACCGCGCCAGCGCCGCGGCGAAGAAGATCGCCCCCGCCGCCGCCATCGCGGCAAGCTCGGGCCAGACGGCCTCGAGCCCCGCCCCGCGGAACAGCGTCGCCTTGGCGAAGGTGGTGAAATGGGTCGAGGGCGACAGGCGCATCGCGTCGGCCAGCAAGGGCGGCATGGCCTCGAGCGGCGTCACGCCGCCCGACAGCAGGTTCATCACCACGAATACCGGGATCGCCAGAAGCCCGAACTGCGGCATGGTCGTGGCCACCGTCGACAGCATGACCCCGAGCGCGCAGGCGGCGAACAGATAGACCGCCGCGCCCAGCGCGAAGAACGCGCTCGAGCCGGCCAGCCCGACCCCCAGCGAGCCGCGCACCACCAGCTCGAGCGACAGAACCGCCGCCGCCACGATCACCAGCCCGTTCGCCCAGATCTTGGCCAGCATCACCTCGGCCGGGCGCAGGGGAAGGGTCATCAGATGCTCGATCGTGCCGCGCTCGCGCTCGCGGATGACGGCGGCGCCGCTCAGGATCACGGCCAGGATGGTGACGTTGTTCACCACCTGCATGACCGCCACGAACCAGGCGGATTCGAGATTGGGGTTGAACGATGCCCGCACGCTGGCCGCGATGGCGGGCGCGCCCGCCGCGGCGCCGCGGCCAAGGAACGCCGCGGTCTCGTCGCGCAGGATGGCGGCCGCCTGGCGCGTGCCGGCGCCGGCGACGCTCATGGCCGTGGCGTCCACCAGAAGCTGCGCCTGGGGAACGCGGCCGGCCAGCAGGTCGGCCTCGAAGCCGGGCGGGATGCGCAGGGCGAAGGTGATGCGGCCGGCGTCCATCTCGGCGTCGGCCTGGCGGGCGTCCATCATGCGCGGCGGCTGGAAATAGGGCGGCAGGAACGCGCCGGCGATGCGCCGCGACAGCGCCGAGCGGTCCTCGTCCACCACCGCCACGGCGACGTCGCGCAGCTCGGTGCGCACGCCATGGGCGACGGCGTGGATGGCGAAGGTGAAGGTGTAGAGGATCAGCAGGACCAGGACCGGATCGCGCGCCAGGCTGCGCAGCTCCTTGAGGCCCATGCGCCAGATCTTTCGCAGGTCGAGGGCGGGCATCTCAGCGCTCCTGCTTGCGCAACAGCGCGGCCGCCAGCAGCAGGTGAAGCGCCGCGAACCCCGCCAGGACAAGGATCTCGGGCCAGAGCTGCGCCATGCCCAGCGCCTTGTTGTAGACCCCCGCGCTGATGCGCTGGAAATGCAGCGCCGGGAAGGCTTGCCCCACGATGCGCGCGGCGCCGGTCAGCGTCGCCGCCGGGTAGAGCATGCCCGAGAAGTTCACCGTCGGGATCATGACGATGATCGCCGAGGCGAAGATGGCCGCGATCTGCGTGCGCACGAAGGCCGAGATCAGCAGCCCGAAGCCCGTGCCCGCCGCCACATAGGCCAGCGCCCCCAGCGCCAGCGCGGCCGGATCGCCGCGCGGGACCAGCCCGAAGGCGACCGCCATCAGCGCGGTCAGAAGCAGGAAGCTGACCATGGCCACGGCGACGTAGGGCGCCTGCTTGCCGATCAGGAAGTCGAGCCGCCCGGCCGGCCCGACGCGGAAATTGGCGATCGAGCCGGTCTCCTTCTCGCGCACCACGCCCAGCGCCGCCAGCATGGCGGGAACCATGATGAGCTGCATCATCAGAACGCCCGGCGGGATGGCCTTGCGCGACTCGAAGGCCTGGTTGTAGCGAAAGCGCGGCTCGAAGGCGTATGGCGGCGCGGCGGCCGCGGCGGCGGCGGGGTCGGCGCTCCGCCGCGCGCGCAGGGCCAGGAAATCGGCCATCGCCCCCTCGGCATAGCCGCGCGAGGTCTCGGCGCGCAGCGTGTCCGAACCGTCGAGCCACATGCCCAGCTCGGCCGTGCGCCCGGCGTTCAGCGCGCGCCCGAAGCCGGGCGGGATCACCAGCGCAAGGCCGATCTCGCCGCGGGCCATGCGCGCGTCGATCTGCGGGAAATCGGTCAGCGGCGGCTTTTGCGCGAAATAGCGCGAGCCGGCGACCTGCTCGAGCAGCAGCCGGCTTTCGGGGCTGTCGTCCTGATCGAGGGCGGCGTAGCTCAGATTCTCGACGTCGAACGAGATGCCCAGCCCCATGGCCAGCATCAGGATCAGCGGCCCGCCCAGCGCGAAGGCGATGCGGATGGGATCGCGGATGAGCTCCAGCGCCTCGCGCAGCGCAAAGGCGCGGATGCGCCGAAAGGACAGCGCGCGCGCCGCGTCCCGCTCGGCGGCGCCGCGGCGGCGCGCGCCGGGGCCGGGGGCTTCGGGGGCCGGAAGGTCGGGGGCCAAGGGATCGGCGCCGGCCGGCTTGCCGGAGACCGCCGCCGCAGCCCGCCCGGGGGCCGACGCCGCGCCCGCCCCCGCTGCGCCGCCGCCCCGCCGCGCATCGCCCGGCTCGACGCGCGCGCCGTTCGGCGACGTCCCGATCGCCCCGCCCGCCGCGCCGGTCTGCGCCGCGTCCGTCCTGTCCGTCCGCGTCTCGTCCGGCCCCGCGCCATCCAGCCCGGCCTCCGCCTCGTCCAGCCCCGCGGCCTCGGCCAGCCAGGCGACGAAGGCGTCCTCGAGCGTCGCCGCCCCGCGCGCCGCGCGCAGCTCGTCGGGCGCACCCTGCGCCAGCACCCGCCCCGCATGCATCAGCGAAACGCGGTCGCAGCGCTCGGCCTCGTTCATGAAATGCGTCGAGACGAAGATGGTCACCCCCTCGTCGCGGCTCAGCTCGGTCAGCAGCGCCCAGAAGCGATCGCGCGCGATCGGGTCCACGCCCGAGGTCGGCTCGTCCAGGATCAGGATCTCGGGCCGGTGCAGCACCGCGACGGCAAGCTGCAGCCGCTGGCGCACCCCCAGCGGCAGATCGGCCGGGCGCGCGCGCGCAACCTCGCGCAGCTCGAAGCGGTCGAGCAGCTCTTCGACGCGGGCGCGCGCCTGTGCGCCGCGCAGGTCGAACAGGTCGGCGTGCAGCTCGAGATTCGCGCGTACCGACAGCTCGGCATAAAGCGAGAAGGACTGCGACATGTAGCCCACGCGCCGCCGCGTCGCCAGATCGTCCGCGCGCACCGGCGCGCCGAACAGCAGCGCCTGCCCCTCGGTCGGGTCGAGCAGGCCCGTCAGCATCTTCATCGTCGTCGTCTTGCCGCAGCCGTTCGAGCCCAGAAAGCCGAAGATCTCGCCGCGGCGGATGCGGAAGCTGACGTGATCGACCGCGGTGAAATCGCCAAAGCGCATGGTCAGCCCGCGCGCCTCGATGGCCGGCGGACCGTCGCGCTCGACGAAGGGGCGACGCACGGGCGCCGGCGGCGCGGCGCCGCGCGCCGGCGCCAGGAGCGCCGCGTAGGCCCGCTCGAGCGTGGGCGCGCCCGCGCGCGCCATCAGTTCGGCCGGCGCGCCCGCCGCAAGAACCCGCCCCGCATCCATGGCCGCCAGGTGGTCGAAGCCCTCGGCCTCGGACATGTAGGCCGTGGCCGCCAGCACCGTCATGCCCGGCCGGCGCGCGCGCAGGCGCGCGATCAGCCGCCAGAACTGCCGGCGCGAGAGCGGATCGACGCCGGTCGTCGGCTCGTCCAGGATCAGAAGGTCGGGATCGTGCACCAGCGCGCAGCACAAGGAAAGCTTCTGCTTCATCCCGCCCGACAGCTTGGCCGCAGGCCGGTCGAGGAACGGATGCAGCCCCGTCGCGCGCGTCAGCTCGTCGATGCGCGCGCGCCGCTCGCGCGCGTCCTGGCCATAGAGGCGCGCGAAGAAGTCGATGTTCTCGGCCACCGACAACGTCGGGTAAAGATTGCCCCCCAGCCCCTGCGGCATGTAGGCGATGCGCGCGCACACCCGCCGGCGCCAGCGCGGATCGGCCATGTCGCCGCCCAGCGCCTCGACGAGGCCCGTCTGGATGGCGCGCGCGCCGGCGATGAGCGAAAGCAGCGTGCTCTTGCCCACGCCGTCCGGGCCGATCAGGCCGACCATCCTGCCCGCGGGCAGATCGAGCGACACGTCCTCGAGCGCCGCGACCCGTCCGTAGCGGTGCGAAAGCCCGCGCACGCGCGCCGCCGCGCCGCCTGGCGATGGGCCGGGCGCATGCGGGCGCGGCGCGGCGCTCATCGGACCGGATCGGGCAGGCGCGGCGCCAGCTCGGGCGGCCAGGGCGCCGCGGAATCGAGCCGCACCCACCCCTCCGCGGGCACCCCCGCCTTGACCAGATCGATGCGCGGGGCGGCGATCTCGGGCGCGACGGTCAGCTTGACGCGGAACATCAGCTTGGCGCGCTCGGATTCGGTCTCGACGTATTTGGGGGTGAACTGCGCCTGGGAATCGACGAAGGCGACCGTGGCCGGGATCACGACGCGCGCGGTCGCCTCGGGAACGATCCGGGCCTCGGCGCCCACGCGCAGCGCCGCCGCCTGCGGCGCGGGCAGATAGACGTTCATGTAGACGTCCGTCAGGTCGAGCAGCGTCAGAACGCGCCCGCCGGCGGGGATGACCTCGCCCGGCTCGGCCAGCCGATGCTGCACCCGCCCCTGCACCGGCGAGACCAGCGCGTAATCGGCCAGGTCGGCCTTGATCCGCGCCACCGTCGCGGCGGCCGCGTCGATGGCCGCGCGCGCCCGCCCGACCGAGGCGCGGGCAAGATCGACGGCCGCGGCGGCGGCCTCGCGGCGGGTGCGGGCCAGGTCCACGGCCTCCTGACTGGCGTGGCCGCGCGCGTTGAGCGCGAGGGTGCGCAAGAGCTCCTGGTTCTGGAATTCGAGCTCGCTGGCGCGCTGGCGCGCCAGGGCCTGCGCCTCGATCAGCGCCTGTTCGGCCTGGGCGCGCATGGCCTCGGCCTCGTTGAGCTGGGCGCGCAGCTGCGCATCGTCCAGCCGCGCCACCACCTGGCCGGGCGCGGTGCGGTCGCCCTCATCGACCAGCACTTCGGCCAGGCGGCCCGGGAATCGCGAGGCGACGTCCACGCGCGTGACCTCGATCCGGCCGTTAGAGCGGGCGAATCCGGGCGGCGGGCCGTCCTCGAGCACGGCGCGCCACCACCAGGCCCCGCCAAGGGCGGCGGCAACCGCCGCCGCGCCGATCGCTGCGCGCGCCAAGGGGTGCATGCGGCCTCCGATCATCCTGCGCGCCCGCGAATGCGGGCGGATCATCCATCGCGCCCGCCGGCCGGGCGCCGGGGCGCACTATCGCAGCGGCCAAGCCGCGGCGCCAAGCGCTTTTGTTGCATTGCGGCGAGAAAGCGCCGATTGACTTCTCCGATTGTTTTCGTCAGAAATAACCCGTCCCAGCCGCGGCCCACCGCACCGCCCCGCCGCAACGCCCGGACGCGCCCCATGCAAGGAGAGACGGAATGACCACCCCCAATCCGCACCGCCCCTGCGCGCGCCCGAACCGGGCGCTGCCAGCGCATCCCACCCCCGTCGGCCGCGCCGCCGCAGCGCAGGAGGCCTTGGCATGAGCCGCCATCAGGACCCCCGCGCCTTCCATGCCGTCATCCGCACGGCCGGCGAGCCGGGCGCCGCGGCGGCCGACCCGCCCGGCGCGCTGACGCGGCCGCGTCATGCTGCGCGCGTTCTCACCCGCGGCGGACGCGAAGCCGAAATCGAGCTTGACGGCATGATCTACAATCTGCGCATCACGCGTCAGGGCAAGCTGATCCTGACGAAATGAGCGACGCGCCCGCCCGGCCCCCCGCCGGGCCGGGCCCGCCGTCCCGAACGAGGGCCCATGGCGGACGTGCATGACAGGGCGACGCGCTCGCGCACGATGGCGCGGGTGAAGGCGCGCGACACCAGCCCCGAGCTGGCGCTGCGCCGCGCGCTGCACCGGCTGGGCCTGCGCTACCGGCTGCATGGCGCGGCGGCGGGCGGCGCGCTGCCAGGGCGCCCGGATCTCGTCTTCGCCGGACGTCGGGCGGCCGTGTTCGTGCATGGCTGCTTCTGGCACCGGCATGCGGGCTGCCCGCGCGCCAGCACGCCCGCCTCGCGCCTGGACTACTGGCTGCCGAAATTCGCCCGCAACCAGGCGCGCGACCAGGCCGCCCAGGCGGCGCTGCGCGCGGCGGGCTGGCGCGTGGCGGTGGTGTGGGAATGCGCCCTGACGCGCGCGCGCATCGACGCGACGGCGCGCGCGTTGGCCGCCTGGCTGCGCGCCGACGCGCCCCCGACGCTGGAGCTGCCCCCGCCCGCGGCCGCGACGGCCCCGAACGGCGGCCCCGAGCCCGGAACCGGGTCGGGCGCCGGATCGGACGTCGAGCCGGGCGCCGCGCCGCCCGCATCCCGGCGCCAAAGCTGAGGACCAGGCGGCGCCGGCCGCGCGCGGCGGCCGCCGCTGCGCGCGGCCGCCCGGGCCCGACACGGGCGCAGGTCCCGGAGGCGTCGCAACGCGGAAAGGCGGACCGGGGCGGGGCCGCCGTCCGAGCCGCAACGATCCCGAACGGGAAGACGGCGGGAAGACAAAGCGCCATGCACGCCGCCCCACCGCCGCGGTTGCCGCGCCTGACGCGCGCCCGCGCCGGCAAGGGTCCGCGACAGACCGCCGCGCCCGCCGATGGCGCCGAAACCATGCCGGCCCCGGCGATGCGCCGCCTCGAACCACCCCTCGCCGATCGACCGCAAGCGGCGCCTGGATCGCCCCCGAGCCCGGGGCGCGGCGCAATCCCTTCCCTTCGCGCCGCCCGGCCCGAAACCGGCGCCGCCCTGAACGCCCGGCGCCGGTTGGCTCGAAGCGGCCGCCTTGCCCTGGACGCCCGGCCCCGGGCCGAGGCCGGACCCGCCCGAACGCCCGGCGCCGCGGGGGCCGGAGCGCGGCGCCCGGCCCCGATCGCGTCGGCGCAAGGCGTCGGCGGTCATGGCGCCCCGTCGCTGCTCGCGGGCCATTCCCGGCGCAGCGGGCCGGGCGCCCCCTTGCGGCGGCTCCGGGGCCGTCCCGTCCGCGACGAAAACGCCCCGGCGCGGCGGGCGCCGGGGCGCGGCGGCGGCTACTCGGCCGCGTCGGAATAGGCCTCCATCGGCGGGCAGGTGCACACCAGATGGCGGTCGCCATAGGCGTTGTCCACGCGATTGACCGGGGGCCAATACTTGTCCACCCGGAAGGCGCCGGGGGGGAAGCAGGCCTGCTCGCGCGAATAGGGGCGGTTCCACTCGCCGACCAGATCCTCGACCGTGTGCGGCGCGCGCTTGAGGGGGTTGTCCTCGCGGTCCATGCGCCCCTCCTCGATGGCGCGGATCTCGTCGCGGATCGCCAGCATGGCGGCGACGAAGCGGTCGAGCTCGGCCTTGGGCTCGCTCTCGGTGGGCTCGATCATCAGCGTGCCCGGCACGGGCCAGCTCATGGTCGGCGCGTGGAAGCCGTTGTCGATCAGACGCTTGGCCACGTCCTCGACGGTGACGCCGGCGGATTTCTCGAGCGGGCGCAGGTCCAGGATGCACTCATGCGCCACGCGCCCGCCCGGCCCCTTGTAGAGCACCTCATACGCCCCCTTCAGGCGGCTGGCGATGTAGTTGGCGTTGAGGATGGCGACCTTGGTCGCCTGCGTCAGCCCCGCCCCGCCCATCAGCAGGCAATAGGCCCACGAGATGGCCAGGATCGACGCCGAGCCCCAGGGCGCGGCCGACACCGCCCCCTCGCCCGCCAGCGGGTCGCCCGGCAGGAAGGGCGCCAGATGCGCCTTGACCCCGATCGGCCCCATGCCGGGGCCGCCGCCGCCATGGGGAATGGCGAAGGTCTTGTGCAGGTTCAGATGGCTGACATCCGATCCGATGTCGCCCGGACGCGCCAGCCCGACCATGGCGTTGAGGTTGGCGCCGTCCATGTAGACCTGCCCGCCATGCTCGTGCGTGATGCGGCACACCTCGCGCACCGTCTCCTCGAACACGCCATGGGTCGAGGGATAGGTGATCATGCAGGCGGCCAGCTCATGCGCGTGCTTCTCGGCCTTGGCGCGGAAGTCCTCGAGATCGATGTCGCCGTTGGCCGCGGCCTTGACGGCCACCACCTTCATCCCCGCCATCTGCGCCGAGGCCGGGTTGGTGCCGTGCGCCGAGGTGGGAATGAGGCAGACGTTGCGCCCCTCTTCGCCGCGGGCGCGGTGATACGCGCGGATGGTCAGAAGCCCCGCATACTCGCCCTGCGCGCCCGAATTGGGCTGCATGGACATGGCGTCGTAGCCGGTGATGGCGCACAGCTTGCGCGACAGGTCCTCGACCATGATCCGGTAGCCCTCGAGCTGATCGGCCGGGGCGTAGGGATGCAGCGACGAGAACTCGGGCCAGCTGAGCGCCAGCATCTCGGCCGTGGCGTTGAGCTTCATGGTGCACGAGCCCAGCGGGATCATGGCCCGGTCCAGCGCCAGGTCCCGGTCGGCCAGGCGGCGCATGTAGCGCGTCATCTCGGCCTCGGCCCGGTTCATGTGAAAGACCGGGTGGGTCAGATAGGGCGTGCGGCGCAGCAGCGCCTCGGGCAGGCGCGGGGCGGCCTCGACCTCGTCCCAGCGCAGATCGAGGCCGAAGGCGCGCCAGACGGCCTCGACCGTTTCGGGGCGCGCGACCTCGTCCATGGCGATGGCGATGCGGTCGTCGCCGACGCGGCGCAGGTTGATCCCCTCGGCCAGGGCGGCGCGCATGACCACGCCCTGAAGCGGCCCCACGCGCACGACCACCGTGTCGAAGAAGGCGCGCGGCGCGGTCTCGAAGCCGCCGCGCTCGAGCCCCGCCGCAAGGCGCGCGGCCTTCATGTGCACGTCCTGCGCGATGGCCTTGATGCCCTCGGGGCCGTGAAAGACCGCATACATCGACGCCATCACCGCCAGCAGCGCCTGGGCGGTGCACACGTTCGAGGTCGCCTTCTCGCGGCGGATGTGCTGCTCGCGCGTCTGAAGCGCCAGGCGATAGGCGCGGTTGCCGCGCGCATCGACCGACACGCCGACGATGCGGCCGGGCATGGCGCGCTTCCACGCGTCGCGCACGGCCATGTAGGCCGCGTGCGGGCCGCCCGCGCCCATGGGCACGCCGAAGCGCTGGGTCGAGCCCACGGCCACGTCGGCGCCCATCTCGCCCGGCGACTTGACCAGCGCCAGGCTGAGGATGTCGGCCGCCACCACCGCCAGCGCGCCATGCTCGTGCAGCGCGGCGATGGGATCGGAGAAGTCGCGCAGCTCGCCGTTCACGCCGGGGTTCTGGAACAGCGCGCCGAACACGGCCTCGGGGTTCAGGTCGCGGAAGGGATCGCCGACGATCACCTCGATCCCCAGCGGCGCGGCGCGCGTGCGCACCACGTTGATCGTCTGGGGCAGGCACTCGGCGTCCACGAAGAACGCCGCCGCGCGCGACTTGCCCGCCCGCCGCGCAAGGGCCATGGCCTCGGCCGCGGCCGTCGCCTCGTCCAGAAGCGAGGCGTTGGCCACGTCGAGCCCCGTCAGGTCGGCGACCATGGTCTGGAAGTTGAGCAGCGCCTCGAGCCGGCCCTGGCTGATCTCGGGCTGGTAGGGCGTGTAGGCGGTATACCAGGCCGGGTTCTCGAGGATGTTGCGCTGGATCACCGGCGGCGTCACCGTGCCGTGATAGCCCATGCCGATCAGCGAGGTCAGCGGCTTGTTGCGCGCCGCCACCTCGCGCAGGCGGAAGATCACGTCGCGCTCGGACAGGGCCGGGCCCCAGTCGAGCGGCTCTTCCTGGCGGATCGAGCGCGGCACCGTCTGGTCGATCAGCGCGTCGAGGCTGGGCGCGCCCACGGCCTCGAGCATGGCCTCCATCTCGGCCGGCGAGGGGCCGATATGGCGCCGGTTGGCGAAGTCGTAGGGGTCGTAGTCGGTGAAGGGGCGGGACTGGCTGCGGGCGGTCATCGGCGCGCCCTCCTCAGGCGATCATGTCCTTGTAGGCGTCCTCGTCCATGAACTCCTCGATCGCCGAGGGATCGTCGGCCTTCATGCGGAAGAACCAGGCGTTCATGGGGTCCTCGTTCACCAGGGCGGGGTTCTCGACGATCTGCTCGTTGATCTCGGTCACCACGCCCTCGAGCGGGGCGGCGATGTCCGACGCGGCCTTGACGGATTCGATCGTGACCACCTCGTCGCCCGGCGCGATCTTCTGGCCCACCTCGGGCAGCTCGATGAAGACGATGTCGCCCAGCTGCTCGGCGGCGTGCTCGGTGATGCCGACGGTGACGACGTCGCCGTCGAGCTCGAGCCATTCGTGGTCTTCGGTGAAACGGATCATCGGGGAACCTCAGCGCTTGTAGGAGGTGGGAACGAGGGGAAGGGGCGCGACCAGCGCCGGCACGCGGCGCCCGCGCAGCTCGGCGAACAGGCGCCGTCCCGGCTCGGCCAGCGCGGCGGGCACGTAGCCCATCGCCGCCGGCGCCTGGAGCGTGGGCGAGAAGCCGCCCGAGGTGACGTGCCCGACGGGGGCGGCGACGTCCTCGTCGGCGAAGAGCGGCGCGCCCGCGCGCACGGGCGCGCGCCCCTCGGGACGCAGGCCGACGCGGCGGCGCGGCGCGCCCTCGATCAGCTGGCGCAGGATGACCTCGGTGCCGGGAAAGCCGCCCTGCCGCGCGCCGCCGGCGCGGCGGGTCTTCTGGATCGACCAGGCCAGATCGGCCTCGACGGGGGTGGTGGTTTCGTCGATGTCGGCGCCATACAGGCAAAGCCCCGCCTCGAGGCGCAGGCTGTCGCGCGCGCCAAGGCCGGCGGGCTCGACCGCCTCGTGGTCGAGCAGCGCCTCGGCCAGCGCGCGCGCCGCCTCGGCGGGAACCGAGATCTCGAACCCGTCCTCGCCCGTGTAGCCCGAGCGCGTGACGAAGCAGTCGGCGCCGAGAATGGTCATGCGCCGCGCATCCATGAAGCGCATCGTCCCCACCGGCGCGCCCAGGGCGGCCAGCGCGGCTTCGGCCATGGGCCCCTGCAGCGCCAGAAGCGCGCGATCCTCGATCATCCGCACCGAGGCGGCGCCGTCGAGGCGCGCGCGCAGATGCGCCAGGTCCGCCGCCTTGCACGCGCCGTTGACCACCAGCGCCAGCGCGTCGCCCTCGCGAGCGAACATGAAGTCGTCGAGGATGCCGCCATTCTCGTTGGTGAACAGCCCGTAGCGCTGGCGCCCCGGCGCAAGGCCCAGCACGTCGGCGCAGGTGACGGTCTCGAGCGCCAGCGCCGCGTCCTCCCACAGCCCCGAGGCCGCGCGGATCGCGATCTGGCCCATATGGCTGACGTCGAACAGGCTTGCCGCGGCGCGGGTGTGCAGGTGTTCCTTGAGCACGCCGGCCGGATATTGCACCGGCAGGGCGTAGCCGGCGAAGGCGACCATCTTGCCGCCCAGCGCCAGATGCAGGTCGTGAAGCGGCGTGCGCAGCAGCGCCTCGTCGCCGGGGGTGCGGGTTTCGTCCGTCATGCGGCCCTCCGTGCCATCACGCCGGAAACGGCGGCACGGCCGCATGGTTCCGGCGTCGTTCAACGCGCGGTCAAGCCGCGCGCGCCGACGCCCCCTCTGTCCTTTCGCCTGAGATCGCTATCCCTTCGGCGGGCGCCGCGCGCCACTCTCCAGAGTCGGTCACCATGGCCCGCCGGTCCTTTTGCCTGAGAGTTTCCGGGGCGGTTGCTCCTTCGGCGCCGGACGCGGTCCGATCTCTCCCAGCGGGCGCGGTCAGGATAGCCCGCGCCCCGGCGCCGCGCAAGCGCCTCGGCGCGCGCTCAGCGCAGGCCCGCGACGCGCGCGCGCAGGCAGATCAGCGCGTGCACCACGTCGATGGTCGGCGTCGGCTCGTCCACCAGGCGCCCCAGCTCCTGCACGGCGGTGACCAGCGCGTCGATCTCCATCGGCCGCCCGGCCTCGAGATCCTGCAGCATCGAGGTCCGATGCGCTCCCACCGCCGCCGCGCCCTCGATGCGCCGGTCCACGTCGATGGGGAACTTCACGCCCAGCTTCTCGGCGATGCGCTGCGCCTCGAGCATCATGCTGCGCGCCACGGCCCGCGTTCCCGGATCGGCGCAGATCGCGTCCAGCGTCGCCAGCGTCAGCGCCGAGATGGGGTTGAAGGACAGGTTCCCCCACAGCTTGACCCAGATCTCGTCGCGGATGCGCGGGCGCACCGGCGCCTTGAAGCCCGCCGCCGTCAGCGCCCGCGACAGGCGCAGCGCGCGCTCGGAACGCTCGCCCGAGGGCTCGCCCAGCGTGAAACGCCAGCCCTCGACATGGCGCACCACGCCGGGGGCGGCGATCTCGGCGGCGGGGTAGACCACGCAGCCGATCGCGCGCTCGGGGCCGATGCCCTCCCACTGGCGCCCGCCCGGGTCCACGCTTTGCAGCCGCGTTCCCTCGAGCGGGCCGCCGAAGCGGTGGAAATACCACCACGGCACGCCGTTCACCCCGGTCACGACCGCGGTGTCGGGCCCCAGCAGCGGCTGCATGGCGTCGACCACCGCCGGCGCCGAGTGCGCCTTGAGCGTCAGCACCACATAATCCTGCGGCCCCAGCTCGGCCGGATCGTCGGTGGCGCGCACGCGCACGTTCAGCTCGCGCTCCTGCTCGATCAGCGTCAGGCCCTTCTCGCGGATGGCGGCAAGGTGCGGGCCGCGCGCCACCAGCGAAACCTCGGCCCCCGTCGCCTCGGGATCGGCGGCCAGGCGCGCGCCCATGAAGCCGCCGATGGCGCCGGCGCCGAAGATGCAGATCTTGATCGGATCGCCCATCGCCGCCTCCTCAGGCCAGGCCCAGCTTCTGCGCCAGGCCGATGCGCTGAAGCTTGCCCGTGGCGCCCTTGGGGATCTCGGGCAGGATGACGATGCGGCGCGGGCACTTGAAATCGGCCAGCCGCCGGCGCGCGAAGTCGCGCAGCTCGGCCTCGTTCGCCTCGGCCCCCTCGCGCAGCACCACGGCGGCGCCCACCTCCTCGCCCAGCTTGGGGTGCGGGATGGCGAAGGTCACCACCTGCTGCACCGCCGGATGATCCATCAGCGCCTCGTCCACCTCGAGCGGGCTGATCTTCTCGCCGCCGCGGTTGATGATCTCCTTCAGGCGGCCGGTGATGCGCAGATAGCCCTCCTCGTCGAAGCGCCCCTGATCGCCCGTGCGGAACCAGCGCCGCCCCTCGGCCTCGAAGAAGGCCTTGGCGTTCGCCTCGGGGTTGGCCTCGTAGCCGGGGGTGACGTTGGGCCCCGAGATCACCACCTCGCCCGTCTCGCCGTCGGGCAGAAGGCGGTTCTCGGTCTCGTGCGCGGTGCGCACCAGGGGGCCGGCGGCCACGCCCACCGAGCCGGCCTTGCGCGCGCGCGGCGGAAGCGGGTTCGAGCACATCTGATGCGCCGCCTCGGTCATGCCGTAGCTTTCGATCACCGGGCAGCCGAAGGTGCGCTCGAGCGCCTCCATCACCTGCGGCGGCAACGAGGCCGAGCTCGAGCGGATCAGCCGCAGCCGCGCGCGCGCGATGATCTCGGCGTTGCGCGGCGCGCGCGCCAGGATCGCCTGGTGCATGGTCGGCACGGCGGTGAACCAGGTCGGGTCGGCCTGCTCGAGCCAGGCGAAGAAGCGCAGCGCGTCGAATCCGGGGGCGCACCAAGTCGCCCCGCCCGCCGCCACCGAGGCCAGCGTCGCCGCCACCAGCCCGTGGATGTGGAACAGCGGCATCACGTTCAGGCAGCGGTCCTGCGGGCCCAGCGCCAGGGCCTGGCCGATGTTGCGCGCCGAGGCGGCCAGATTGGCCTGCGTCAGCGGCACGATCTTGGGCCGCGAGGTGGTGCCCGAGGTGTGCAGCACCAGCGCCACGTCCTCGGGGCCCGGCGCGGCCGGGTCGGCCTGGCCGAACGGGCCGCCCTCGGGGATCAGCTCGAAATCGCCCGCCGCCGCGCCCGGGCGCAGGCGGATCACCCCGACCCCGCGGGCGCGCGCGGCCGTCAGGGCGGGGCCGCTCTCGTCCTCGGCCAGGATGATGGCCTTGGCGTCCAGGTCGCTCAGGTAGAAGTCGAACTCCTCGGCCTTGTAGGCCGGGTTGAGCGGCGCGGTGGTCGCGCCTTGCGCCACGGTCAGGAAGGCGGCGGCCATCTCGGGGCCGTTGGGCAGCACGATCGCCACCCGGTCGCCGCGCCCGATCCCGGCGCGGCGCAGCGAGTCGCGCACCCGCCCGGTCAGCGCGCGCAGCGCGCCATGGATCAGCGGCGCGCGCCCCGGCGCCTCGAGCGCGGGGGCCTGGTCGGGATGCGGAGCGAGCAGCGCTTCGATGGTCTCGGACATGGGGACTCCTTGCGGCAAGGGCGCGGATCTCGGGGCAAGGATTAGGCCCGCGCGCCCCCGGACGCCACGCAAAACGAGACCCGTTTCCGCCTGCCGGAACCCGGCCCCTGCGTCAGGCCGCGCCCAGGGCCGCGGGCGCGCGGCGGCCGCGGTCCCTGGCACGCCAGGCAGCACGCGGCGCGCCGCCGGCCTCGGCCCCGCGGCGCGCCCTGCGCCGCGTCCGGCGCCGCGCCCCGACGCGCCGATCGCGCCCCGCCTCTGCCGACCCAGCCGCCCTCGGCCCGGCGCGGCTGCAAGTCAGGCGCCCTGACCCCTTGCCCCGCCTCTTCGCCGCCGCGGGCCGGTTGGACAAGGGTCCGCGCCGCGGGCCGCCGCGCCGGGCGCGGCCCTCAGACCCCGCCCGAGCCCATGGCCCGCGCCGCCAGCGCCGCCGCCGCGCACGAGACCAGGCGGGACATCTCGTCATCCGCGCGGCTGGTCAGGATGATCGGCGCCGCCGCGCCCACCACCACCCCCGCCGCCGAGGCGTGCGCAAGAAAGGTCAGCTCCTTGGCCGCCATGTTGGCCGACTCCAGATCGGGCGCCAGCAGGATGTCGGCGCGCCCGGCCACCTCGCCGCCGATCCCCTTGGTGCGCGCCGCGCTCAGATCCACCGCGTTGTCCATGGCCAGCGGACCATCGACCAGCGCGCCGCGGATCTGGCCGCGCTCGGCCATCTTGGCCAGCGCCGCCGCCTCGACGCTTGAGGCCATCGCGGGGTTGACCGTCTCGACGGCCGAGAGCGCCGCCGCGCGCGGCGTCTCGACCCCGAGGGCGCGCATCAGATCGACCGCGTTCTGAAGGATGTCGCGCTTTTGCGCCAGGTCCGGCGCGATGTTCACCGCCGCATCCGTCACCGCCAGCAGCCGGTCGAGCCCGGGCACGTCCATCACGAACACATGGCTCAGCCGCCGCCCCGCGCGCAGCCCGCGCTCGCGATCAAGCGCCGCGCGCAGCAGCGCGTCGGTGTGCAGATGCCCCTTCATCAGCGCCCGCGCGCGCCCCTCGCGCACAAGCGCGACGGCGCGGCGGGCTGCGTCGTCCTCGTCCTGGGCGGCGATCAGCTCGATGGCGGAAACGTCTTCGCCCAGCGCCTGGGCGGCGCCGGCCACGCGCTCGGGCCGGCCGGTCAGGATCGGCCGGATAAGCCCCCGCCGCATGGCGGCCAGCGCGCCCTCGAGCGCCTCGGGCGATTCCGCGGCGGCGACCGCGACGCTCAGCGGCTCGAGCCCCTCGGCCGCCTCGAGCAAACGGCGGAAATGCAGGTGCCGCTGCACCGTCAGCCCCGGCACATGGGCGTCGTCGAAGCGCATCTTGCGCGCGGGGGCCAGCGCCTCGATCTCGCCCTCGGCCAGCGGCGCGCCGTCGTCGCGCTCGGCGCGGGCGTGCAAGAGCACGACGCCGCCCTCGCGCTTGCCCGCCACGCGCAACTCGACGCGCAGGGTGCGCCCGGCGGCCAGGCGCTCGGCGAAGCGCAGCCGCGCGGCCAGAACCTGCGAGCCCGGCCCCGGCAGGATGTTGCCGACCACCGCCGAGATGACCGAGGCCACCCACATCGCCGGGGCCAGCGCCTCGGGCGCGCCGTCGCCGTCGCCGTCCTCGTCGGGCAGGCCGAGCGGATTGTGGTCGCCCGAGGCGTTGGCGTAGACGATCAGATCCTCGTCGCGGCAAAGGCGCTCGATGACGGCGCTCTCGCCGACCTCAAGCTCTTCGAAGGTGCGATTCTCTCGCATGTCGGCTCCCATGGCCAGGGCGCGCCGGGCGCGGCGCGGGCGCAGCATACACGCCGCCGCGCCCGGCGCCAGCGCGGCGCGGCGCCCCCTTGACGAGGGGCGCGCGGGGCGCTATCCGAAGCCCCAGACGCGGGCGTAGTTCAGTGGTAGAACGTCAGCTTCCCAAGCTGAATGTCGTCGGTTCGATCCCGATCGCCCGCTCCACTCTCCCTTCCCTTCCGACATCGCATCGCCGCCGCGCAGCGCGCGAAAGGCCGTGCGCGGCGATCATGCGCGCCGCGATCTCGAAGGCAATGTCCGGGAAGGTGGTGAGCCCGGCAGGATTCGAACCTGCGACCCACTGATTAAAAGTCAGTTGCTCTACCAACTGAGCTACGGGCCCACGGGCGCCTTCCTAAGGCCGGCGCCCGGCCAGGTCAAGCCCGGGCGCCGCGCCCTCTTTCGCGCCCGGGCGCCGGGGGCTAACCTGCGCCGCGCCGCCGCAGGGAACCCGCCGGAGATCGCCATGAACCCAGCCAACTGGCTTGTCCGCACCGCGCAGATCGCGCCCGAAGCGCCCGCCCTGATGATCGACGAGACGCCGCGCGGCGACTACGCCGCCTTCGCCCGCGCCGCGGCCGGCATCGGCGCGGCCCTGCGCGCAAGGGGCGTCGCGCCGGGCGAGCGGGCGGCGCTGTTCATGCCCAACCGGGTCGAGTTCCTCGAGGCGCTCTACGGCATCTGGTTCGCCGGCGCCGTCGCCGCCCCGATCAACGCGCGCCTTCACCCGCGCGAGGCGGCGTGGATCCTGGAGCATTGCGGCGCGCGGCTGGTCTTCGCCGCGCCGCAGACCGCCGCCGCGCTGCGCGAGGCGATCGGCCCCGGCGGCCCCGAGATCGTCGACGTCGCCGAGGACGCCTTCGCCGCCATGCGCAAGGCGCCGCCCCTGCCCGCGCCCGCGCCCATGACCGCCGAGGACCCCGCCTGGCTTTTCTACACCTCGGGCACCACCGGCCGGCCCAAGGGGGTCGTCATCCACGCCGGCGCCCTCATGGCCATGACGCTGAGCTACTTCGCCGACGTGGACGAGGTGCGCCCCGGCGACGCCGCGCTCTACGCCGCGCCCATGTCGCACGGCGCGGGGCTCTACAACTTCATGCACGTGATCCGGGGGGCGCGCCATGTCGTGCCGCCCTCGGGCGGGTTCGACGCGGACGAGATCCTGGACCTCGCGCCGCGGCTTGGCGACGTGCACATGTTCGCCGCCCCGACCATGGTCCGCCGCCTGGTCGACCGCGCCCGCGCGCGCGGCCTGCGCGGCGAGGGGCTGCGCACCGTGGTCTATGGCGGCGGCCCCATGTATCTGGCCGACATCGAAGAGGCCGTCGCCGTGATGGGCCCGCGATTCGTGCAGATCTACGGCCAGGGCGAGTGCCCCATGTGCATCACGGCCCTGTCGCGCCGGCATGTGGCCGACCGCGCGCATCCGCGCTGGCGCGCGCGGCTGGCCTCGGTCGGGCGGGCGCAGAGCGCGACCGAGATCCGCATCGCCGGCCCCGACGGCGCGCCCCTGCCCCCCGGCCGCGTCGGCGAGATCGAGGTGCGCGGCCCGGCGGTGATGCGCGGCTACTGGAACGCCCCCGAGGCCACCGCCCGCGCGCTGCGCGACGGCTGGCTGCGCACGGGCGACGTGGGCGCGCTGGACGAAGAGGGCTTCCTGACGCTGCACGACCGCTCGAAGGACGTGGTGATCTCGGGCGGCAGCAACATCTACCCGCGCGAGGTCGAAGAGGTGCTGCTGCAGCACCCCGCCGTGCACGAGGCCGCCTGCGTCGGCCGCCCCCACCCCGAATGGGGCGAAGAGCTGGTCGCCTTCGTCTGCCCCGCCCCGGGCGCCGCCCCCGACCCCGCCGAGCTCGAGGCGCTGTGCCTGTCGCGCATCGCCCGCTACAAGCGCCCGCGCGCCTGGTTCGCGCTGCCAGAGCTGCCCAAGAACAACTACGGCAAGGTGCTCAAGACCGAGCTGCGCCGGATGCTGGCCGAAGGGCGCGCCCGCCCGCTGGAGGCGCCGCAGGGGGACGAGGCATGAGCGCGCTGCTGATCCGCGGCGCGCTGCGCCTTGTGTGCATGGACGCCGCCCGGCGCGAGCTGCCCGACGCCTGGCTCCTGATCGAGGACGGCGTCGTCGCCGCCATCGGCCAGGGGCCGGCGCCCGCCGCCGCGCGCACGCTGGACGCCTCGGGCTGCGTGGTCACGCCGGCGCTGGTCAACACCCATCACCACCTGTTCCAGACGCTGACGCGCGCCGTTCCCGCGGCGCAGGATGCGACGCTGTTCGGATGGCTGCGGGCGCTTTACCCGATCTGGGGCCGCATGCGCCCCGAGGACGTGACCCTGGCCGCCGCCGTCGGCCTGGCCGAGCTGGCGCTGAGCGGCTGCGGAACCTGCGCCGATCATCACTACCTGTTTCCCGACGGCGTGCGCCTTGAAGACGTGATCGAGGCCGCCGGCATGATCGGCCTGCGCCTGCACGCCGCGCGCGGCGCCATGAGCCTGGGCGAAAGCGCCGGCGGCCTGCCGCCCGACGCGCTGGTCGAGCGCGAGCGCGACATCCTCAAGGATTTCGAGCGCGTCGTCGCCGCCTTCCACGACCCCGCGCCGGGCGCCATGACGCGGGTCGCGCTGGCGCCGTGCTCGCCCTTCTCGGTCTCGGAGGGGCTGATGCGCGACGCCGCGATCCTGGCGCGGGAAAAGGGCGTGCGGCTGCACACCCACCTGGCCGAGAACGCGCAGGACGTGGCCTTTTCGCTGGAACGCTTCGGGCTGCGGCCGGGCCCCTGGGCCGAATCGCTGGGCTGGACGGGCGAGGACGTCTGGCACGCCCATTGCGTGCGCCTCGACGCGGACGAGATCGCGCTCTTCGCCCGCACCGGAACGGCGGTGGCGCATTGCCCGTGCTCGAACTGCCGGCTGGGGGCGGGAATCGCGCCGGTGCGGGCGATGCTGGCGGCGGGCGTGACGGTGGGGCTGGGGGTCGACGGCTCGGCCAGCAACGACGCCGGCGCGCTGCTGGCCGAGGCGCGGCAGGCGATGCTGCTGCAGCGCGCCGCCGGCGGCCCCGACGCGCTGAGCGCGCGCGCCGCGCTTGAAATGGCGACGCTGGGCGGCGCGCGGGCGCTGGGCCGCGCGGCCGAGCTGGGCGCCCTGGCGCCGGGAATGCGCGCCGACGTCGCCGTGTGGGACATGTCGGGCCTGGAATGCGCTGGCGCCTGGGATCCGACGGCGGCGCTGGCGCTGTGCCCGCCGCGGCGCGTGCGCGACCTGATCGTGGAAGGGCGCGAGGTGGTGCGCGACGGCCGCCTGACCCGCGTCGACGAGCGCGCGCTGAGCGAACGCGCCGCCGCCGCGGCCCGCCGCCTTGCCCAGGGCTGACGCCGCCGCGCCCGGCCATCGGCCTTGCGCGGATGGGCGCGAAGGCGCGGACCCCATGACGCTGGCGAGGCTGGCCGCGCCGCAGGGCGCGGCTTTGCGGGCGGCGCGGGCCAGGCGCTGCAGCGGCCGCGCGGATGCGGCGGCGACGGGCGACGCGGCGCCCTCCGGCGAGCGGCGCCGCCTGACCGCCCGCGCGCCCGGGACGCCGCGCCATGGCCCGGCCCCGCCCCATGCGCGCCCGCGACCGGCGCAAGCGCCCGGCCGCCGCGCCGGGAGCCGTCAAGCGCCGCTCGGTCGGAGGGTGGGGAACCGTCAGGCGCCGCTCGGCCCAAGCCGGAAACCGTCAGGCGCCGCTCGGCCCGCGCGGGCAACCGGCACGCCTCGCGCGGGCCGCGTCGGGCCGCGGGCGTCAGACCTCGAGCCACTCCTTGCGCACGTCGGCGCGCGCGCGCAGATCGTCCGGCGTGCCCTCGAACACCACCTGACCATGCCCCATCACATAGACCCGGTCGGCGATGTCGAGCGCGATGGCCAGCTTCTGCTCGACCAGCAGGATCGAGACGCCGCGGCGCGAGATCTCGTTCAAGAGATCGGCCACGCGCTGCGTCATCTGCGGCGACAGACCCTCGGTCGGCTCGTCGATCATGATGACCTCGGGATCGCCCATCAGCGTGCGGCACATGGTCAGCATCTGCTGCTCGCCGCCCGACAGAACCGCCGCGTCCACGTCGGCGCGGTTGCGCAGGTTGGGGAACAGCTCGAACATGTCCTCCATGGTCCAGCGGCCGCCCTTCTGCCCCGGCTTGACGCCAAGATTCAGGTTCTGCCGCGTGGTCAGCCCGGCGAAGATGTCGCGGTTCTCGGGGACATAGCCCACGCCCATGCGCGCGATCTCGAACGAGCGCCGCCCCGCCAGCTCCTGATCCTTGAAGCGGATCGACCCCTCGAGGGCGACCTGCCCCATCACCGCCTTGCAGGTGGTCGAGCGCCCGACCCCGTTGCGCCCCAGAAGGGCGACGATCTCGCCCCTGGCGATGTCCATGTTCACGCCGTGAAGGACGTGGCTCTTGCCGTAATAGGCGTGAAGATCGCGGATCTGCAGCATCAGCCCGCCGCCTCCTCTTTCTCGAGCACGGCGCCCAGATAGGCCCGCTGCACCTCGGGATTGCCGCGCACCTCCTCGGGGCGGCCGGTGGCGATGATCTGCCCGTAGACCAGCACCGAGATGCGGTCGGCCAGGCCGAACACCACGCCCATGTCATGCTCGACCATCACCAGCGAGCGCCCCTCGGTCACCTTGCGGATCAGATCGACGATGTAGTCGGTCTCGGAATGGCTCATGCCGGCGGTCGGCTCGTCCAGCATGATGACGTCGGCGCCGCCGCCGATCGTCACCCCGATCTCGAGCGCGCGCTGCTCGGCATAGGACAGAAGCCCCGCCGGCACGTCGCGCCGGGCGGCCAGGTTGATCTCTTCCATGATGCGCTCGGCGCCCTCGTTGAGCGCGCGTTGCCGCCCGACCATGTGCCAGAACGAGTAGCGATAGCCCTGCGCCCAGAGCAGCGCGCAGCGCAGGTTCTCGAACACCGTCATGCGCGGGAAGATGTTCGTGATCTGGAACGAGCGGCTCAGCCCGCGGCGGTTGATCTCGTAGGGCGCGAGGCCGCCGATCTCTTCGCCGTGCAGCCGGATCGAGCCCGAGCTGGGCGCGAAGCGGCCGGTGATCAGGTTGAACAGCGTGGACTTGCCCGCGCCGTTCGGCCCGATGATCGCGTGCCGCTCGCCGCGCGCGACCGTCAGATCGATGCCGCGGATGATCTTTGCGGCGCCGAAATTCTTGGTCAGGCCGCTGATCTCGAGTGCGGGAACGCTCATTTCGCGCCTCCTTGGGCAATGCGGTTCGCCTCGTCCCAGGCCGCGCGCATGGCCGGCGCGCCCCGGGCGGCAAGGAACAGCCCCCCGGCCGCCGCGGCGGCCGCCGCGATCCATGGCGCGGCCGAGTGGGTGTCGAAGGTGATCCAGAACAAGGTCATCGCCTCGTCGCCCGGGGCTGCGGTGCGCAGATGGTGGAACATCTCGAACAGCGCCGCGACGCCCGCCGCGCCGATCGCGCCGGGGATCAGCACGCGCGCATAGGGCCCCGCCAGGCTGCCCAGCCGCCCCGCGCGCATGGCCGGCCCGTGCATGGCGATCAGCCCCGCAAGCCCCTGCGGGAAGAACATCACCGTCGCCACGAACAGGATGCCGACGTAAAGCTGCCAGATCTCGGTCTGAAGGCTCAGCACCGATTGCAGCAGCGTGAACACGACCGCGCCGACCACCGGCCCGACGAAATACCCCGTGCCGCCCAGGAAGGTGACCAGCAGGATCATGCCCGAGGTGGCCAGGTTCAGGTTCTCTTCGGTCAGGATCTCGTAGTTGATCGCGAACAACCCGCCCGCCACGCCGGCGAAGAAGCCCGAGGCCACGAAGCTGCCGTAGCGCACCCAGCGCGCCGAATAGCCCAGGAACTCGGCCCGCTCGGGATTGTCGCGCACCGCGTTCGCCATGCGCCCCAGCGGGGTGAGCGAGAACAGATACATCCCCAGCGCCGAAAGCAGCAGCCAGAAGGCGATCAGGTAGTAGACGTCCTCGGGGTGCAGGAACTCCATGCCCAGAAAGGGCGCCACGGTGCGGTCGCCGCTCACGCCCTCCTCGCCTCCGAAGAAGGCGACGATGATGACCGAGCACGCCGCCACCAGCTCGCCCACGCCCAGCGAGATCATGGCGAAGACCGTGCCCGCCCGGCGCGTCGAGAACAGCCCGATCAGCGCCGCCATCAGCATCGCGAACAGCCCCGCGATGAGCGGCAGGAAGGGCAGCGGCAGCGTCAGCTCGTATTCCTCGATCCAGTTGAGCACATGCATGGCGAAGAAGCCGCCAAGGCCCATGTAGACCGCATGGCCGAAGCTCAGCATCCCCGCCTGCCCCAGCAGCATGTTGTAGCTGAGCGCGAAGACGATCGTGATCGCCATCTGGTTCATGATGGTGACCGAGGAGGGCGAGCCAAAAAGCATCGGCAACACGCCCAGAAGCAGCGCGGCCAGGATCCACGGGCCCGCGGCGCCCAGCGCCCCGCGGCCGGCGACGGAACGGTCGGTGTTGCTCAAGCTGGTCATGCGTCACGATTCCCGAACAGGCCGTAGGGGCGGAAAACCAGGACCAGCACCATCAGCAGATAGGGCAGGATCGGCCCGACCTGCGGCAGCGACAGGGTCCAGATGTCTCGCAGAAGGCTTTCCGAAAGATCGGCGGGCGGCTCGATCCCGAGCGCGCCGAGCAGGTCGGCCATGCCGATGTTGTAGGAGGCGGCGAAGGTGGTCATCCACCCGATCAGAAGCGACGCGACCAGCGCGCCCCACAGGCTGCCCAGCCCGCCGACGACGATGGTCACGAACACGATCGAGCCCAGCACGACCGCCATGCCGGGGAAGGTGCCCAGCACCGGCCCCGCGATCACCCCGGCCACGCCCGCCAGCGCCGAGCCGACGCCGAACACGCCCATGAACACCAGCGGCACGTTGTGGCCCAGCGCCTCGACCGTGTCGGGATGCGTCAGCGCCGCCTGGATCACCATGCCCACCCGCGTGCGCGTCAGGATCAGCAAGAGCGCGATGAAGATCGCCGCCGCCACCGCGATCATGAAGATCTTGTAGGCCGCGATCTCGTAGTCGGCGATCGAGAACAGGGCGAACTGCAGCGATTCGGGCGCGTTGTATTCCACATGCCCCTTGCCCCAGACGAACTGCACGACCTCCTCGATCAGCAGCGCCAGGCCGAAGGTGAAGATCAGCTCGGCCACATGGCCGTATTTGTGCACCCGCCGCAGGCCGTAGCGCTCGACCGCCGCGCCCACCAGCCCGACCAGGACCGGAGCGATGAACAGCGCCGGCCAGAAGCCGATGTAGCGGCTGATCTGATAGGCGAAATAGGCGCCCAGCATGTAGAAGCTGGCGTGAGCGAAGTTCAGAACGCCCATCATCGAGAAGATGAGCGTCAACCCGCTCGAGAGCATGAACAGCAGCAGGCCCGTGACGAGCCCGTCGATCATCGTGACGAGGATCAGATCCATCGGTCGGCTTTCCCGGCGTCGTTTGAAGGAGGGCGCGCGCGCCGCGCCCGGCGCGCGCGGCGCCCGGCGCGATCCGCCGGCCCGACGACGCGGACCGGCGGCGCAAGCGTCACGGACGCTTCATCTTGCAGGTGGTCGGCGCGTCCATCGACGCCATCTTCACCGTGCTTTCGACGACCAGGCCGTAGCCGGAATTGTCGAAGTCGAAGGTCACGCCCTCGTTGGTGTGGACAAGGATGTGCACGTCCTGGATCAGCTGATGATCCTGCGGGCGCATGAACAGCTTGCCGCCCCACAGGCTGTCATGCTCCATGCCCTCGAGCGCCTTGCCCACGGCGACCACGTCCTCGGCCGAGCCGGCCTGCTCGATCGCCCTGGCCAGCATCTCGATCACGTTGGCGATGCGGGTCTGCGAGAGGTTGCCGTCGGGATACTTCTCCTTGAAGGCGCGGGCGTATTCCACGACCCGATCGCTCGGCGGCGGGTTCAGCTGGCCTTCGGACACAAGCCGCAGGATGCCCTTGCCGCTTTCGCCGAAGGCGGCGGTGATGCCGTCGGCCGCGGCGTAATAGGTGTAGATCGGCCCCTTGAAGCCGGCCTCGATGATCGCCTTGCCAAGGCCCAGCATGTCCGCGCCCCAGTTGCCGGTGATCACCGCGTCTGCGCCCGAGGCGATGATCTTGCGCGCATAGGGCGTGAAGTCCTTCACCTTGCCGATCGGGTGCAGCTCGTTGCCCACGATCTCGATGTCGGGGCGCTTTTCGGCCAGGAAGCGCTGGGCGGCGGCGGCCACGGCCTTGCCGAAGCTGTAGTCCTGACCGATCACATAGACCTTCTTGATGGCGTCGCTCTGCTTGATGACGTCGGTCAGCGCGTCCATCTTGATGTCGGCGTTGGCGTCGAAGCGGAAGTGCCAGAAGTTGCACTTGTCGTTCGTCAGCGCCGGATCGACCGCCGAGTAGTTGAGGAACAGCACCCGCTTGTCGGGGTTGCGCTTGTTGTGCTTCTCGATCGCCTCGGTGAGCGCGTTGGCCACGCCGGACGAGTTGCCCTGCGCGATGTAGCGGATGCCCTGGTCGATCGCCACCTGCAGCTGGATCAGCGATTCCTTGGGGCTGATCTTGTTGTCGAAGGGCACGATCTCGAACTTGCGCCCGCCAAGGACGCCGCCCTTCTCGTTGACGAGCTTTTCGGCTGCGAACTCGAACTGGTGCAGGCCGTTGGTTCCGGTCGAGGCGAAGGGGCCCGACAGCGGATCGATGAAGGCGATGCGGACA
Source organism: Oceanicella actignis (assembly GCF_900111545.1). NCBI lineage: Bacteria > Pseudomonadati > Pseudomonadota > Alphaproteobacteria > Rhodobacterales > Paracoccaceae > Oceanicella > Oceanicella actignis. The sequence goes on along the minus strand of NZ_FOHL01000008.1, from coordinate 11,784 downwards.
TTGTCGGCCGCCGTCGCCGCGCCGGCGGCAAGGCCGGCGAAAGCCGCGAAGGCGGCTTGACGCATGAAGCTGCGCATGAGCGAATTCCTCCCGATGGTTAAGGCGGCTTGAACCGCTCTTGATTGTGCGGAACATCGTTCCACTATTTTTCGGGATGTCAAGCTTCCTCGGGCGCCGAACCGCCCCCCGCGGCGCCGGTTCCGTTCGCCGCGGCCGCGCCGGCGAAGGCCGCGAAGTCGCCGGCCTCGAGCGGGGGCGACCACAGATAGCCCTGCCCCACCCGCGCGCCCATGCGCAGCAGCGCGGCGGCCTGCGCCGGCGTCTCGACCCCTTCGGCGACGCAGCGCAGCCCCATTTCGCGCGCGATCTCGAGCGAGGCGGCGACGATGGCGCGATCCGCCCCGGGTTCGGTGACGCCCTGGACGAAGCCGCGGTCGATCTTGATCTCGGACACCGGAAGGCGCTTGAGGTGACTGAGCGCCGCATGCCCCGTGCCGAAATCGTCCAGCGCCAGCTCGAAGCCCATCTCGACCAGCGCGTCCAGCGTCATCGCCGCCAGGTCGGCCCCCGCCCCCAGGGCGCAGCCTTCGGTGATTTCCAGAACCAGATCGCGCGGCGCGATCCCGCTCGAGGCCAGACGCTCGAGCCGGCCGACGAGCGCCTCGGGCGCGGCGAGATCGTCGGGGTGAAGGTTCACGGCGATCGGCCCGGTCGCGATCCCCTGGGCGCGCCACGCGCGCAGATCGCGCGCGACCCGGTCGAACACGAAATCGGAAACGCGCTCGAGCAGGCCCCGGCGCGACGCGACCGACAGAAGAACGTCGGGCCCGACGGGGCCAAGCTCGGGATCCGTCCAGCGCAAAAGCGCCTCGGCGCCCACGAGCCGCCCCGTGCGCAGGTCGCATTTGGGCTGGTAGACCATGCGCAGGCCGCCCTCGGCCAGGGCGCGGCGCAGAGCGCGCTCCATGCGTTCGTCGCGGGCCGCGCGTTCGCGCAGCGCATGGGCGTAGATGCAGGCCCGGCCGCGCGCCGTGCTCTTCGCCTCGTGCAGCGCCATCTCGGCGCTGGCCATCAGCTCCTCGGCATCGGCGGCATCGGCGGGAAAGCGCGCGATTCCCACGCTTGCGGCCAGATGGGCCACCGCATCGGGACCGATGCGCAGCGGCCTGGCCAGGTCCTGCGCAAGGCGCCCCGCCAGGCGCGACGCCGCCGCGGCGTCGCCCGTGCGCAACAGAACGGCGAACTCGTCGCCCCCCAGACGCGCGACCAGCGCGCCGTCCTCGCAGGCATGCGCGATTCGCGCGGCCGCCTCGCGAAGCGCCGCGTCGCCGGCGCGATGCCCGTGAAGCTCGTTGACCAGACGAAAGCGGTCCAGATTGACCAGCAGAAGGCTGGCGGGCCCGTCGGCGCGGCGCAGCGCCGCGCGCAGGCGCATCTCGAAGGCGGTGCGGTTGGGCAGGCCCGTCACCTGGTCGTCGAAGGCCAGACGGCGGATGCGCTCATGCGCGCGGCCCAGCTCGGCCAGGCTTCGGCGCATGGCCGCGACCGACCTCTCCATCGCGCGCGCGGTCCGGGCCATGTAGCGCGAGGTCTGGATGAGATAGGCCCAGAACGGCGGCGCCAGCAGGGCGAGCGGCCAGAGCACCGCGGGCTCGCGCCCCAGCGAGGCGGCGGCGATGGCGCCCAGAACGAGCCCCGTATAGCACAGCACGCTGATGGGGATCCGGTGCAGCATCAAGCCGCCGCCCGCCGCCGCGCCCGCGGCCAGGACCAGGGCCAGCGTCTCGACCGGCCGGGGAAGGCCGCGCCCCACCGCCAGCGTCACGAGCATGGTCCAGGGGGCGGCGAAGAGCACCGCCATCGCCGCCAGCTTGCGCACCCCGCGCCGGCTGATGCGCCGGTTCGCCGGCGCGTTCGCCCACAAGCGGCGCTCGCGCCGGGAATGGGCCCAGAGCCAGGCGCAGAGAACGCAGACGGCGACGGTCCAGGCGGCGAGTTCGGGTCCGGGCGCCTTGCCGATCGAGGCCAGGGCGAAGGTCAGCGCCATGAAGCCCGCCGCCGCCGCGCCGAAGGGCGAGGCGTCGAGCACGCTGCGCACGTCCTGGACGGTGGGCCCGCGCAGCGCCGCGATCAGCAACCGCAGCCATGCCTTGCGCATCCTTTTCGCCAACATCGAATCACCCCGTGACGGCACTCGCCCGGCGGGCAGTGTCGCGAAGGGGAGTTAAGGGTTGGTTCTTTCTGCGTTCTTCGGCGCATAGGCCGCCTGGGCGCGGCGGATGTCGGCGATGCGCTGCGAGGCGGCGCGCAAGTCGCCCAGCGTGCGCACGCCCGCCTTCTCCAGCAGCGGGATCGCGCGCAGATAGATCTCGGCCGTGGCCATGGCGTCGCCGAGCGCAGTGTGGCGCCTTTCGGGCGGGATCCGCACGTCGAAACGCTCGGCCAGGGCGTCGAGCGTGTGCAGGGCGCTGTGCGGGTCGAGAATGGTCGAGATCAGCACCGTGTCGATGGCCGGATTGTCGAAGCGCCGGCCGATGCGCGGCTCGACCGCGCGCAGGAAGGCGATGTCGAAGGGCGCGTTGTGCGCGACCAGCGCCGCGTCCTCGACCCAGTCGTGAAAGCGCAGCGCCACCTCCTCGACGGGCGGGGCGTCGGCCACCATCGCGTCGTCGATGCCGTGGATGCGCGTCGCGGCCGCCGGGATGGGGCGCGAGGGGCGCGCCAGGCGCTCGAACGTCTCGCCGCGCAGGAGCCGCCCGTTGACGATGCGCACCCCCGCGATCTGCACGATCTCGTCCCGCGCCGGGTTCAGGCCCGTGGTCTCGGTGTCGAACACGACGCAGTCGAGCCGGCGCAGGGGCGTGTCGTCCTGCGGCGCGGGGGCGGCGCGGGCCATGAGGTCGAAGTCGTAGAACTCGGGCCGGTCGAGCGCGTCGCGCGCGGTCCCGGTCGGCGCCGCCACGGGCAGGGGCAGGCGCAGCGCCCATTCGCCGCCCTCGCGCGCGGGCCACATCTGCGTGCGCAGCCGATCGAGCGCCTCGGCCCCCGTCAGCGCCCCGGCGCCCAGGTCGATCGGCTCGGCCAGGAGCTCGGCCAGGTCAGAATCGGTCAGCGGCGGGCCGCTCCAGCGGACCTCGAGCCGCAGCCATGCGCGCCCCGGCCGGGCGCCCAGCCGCACCCGCCCCACGCCGCGCAGCGCCAGCCGGCGCAGCGCCAGCTCGAGCACGCGCACGATGGCCAGCGCATCGCAGCTGACCACGCCCTCGGCGGCGGCGATCTCGATCTCGGGGCGCTCGGGCGCGGGACGGTCCTGGATGCGCCGGCGCAGCGCCTCGAACAGGTCCGCGACGGCGACGGGCGCCACGGGCCAATGCGCGCTCATCGCCTCGCGGCTTTCGCGGCTGAGGGCGCGCAGACGTTCGGCCAGCGTCGCGGCCTGGGCGCGCAGCTCGGCCGTCAGACGCGCGCGCGCCCCCTCGTCGCGCGCGCCGGCGACGGCCTCGGACAGCGCCTCGACATTCGCCGCCGCCCGGCGCACCCCCTCGAGGGCCTCGCCCAGAAGGCGTTCGCGCGCAAGCTCGGCGGCCATCTGGGCGGTGACGTCGCGCAAGGTCAGGATGTAGCCGCGCGGCGCCCCGTCGGGCCCCCGCGCCAGCGCCGCCCGCCCCTGCAACAGCGCGCCGCCGCGCGCCGTCTCGCACAGCACCGGGGCGCCGTCGGCCTCGGGGCGGGCGCGCAGGGCGGCCAGCGCGTGCTCGATGGGTTCGATGCGCACCATCCGCGCCAGGCTGCGGCCGAGGCCGACCTCCTCGACATCGGGCAAGAGCGCCAGCGCGCGCCGGTTGTAGAGCATCACCCGATGGTCGAGCGTGCAGATGAGCACCGCCTCGGGCAGGTTCGCCAGCACCAGCTCGAGCTGCTCGCGGCGCGCATCCAGCTCGCGCGTGCGGCGCGCCACCTCTTCGGACACGTCGCCGCGCAGCCTGCCCAGCGCCTCGGTCAGCTCGGCCGCGGCGGGGGCCAGCTCGCCCAGCCAGCGCGCCGCTTCGGGGTCGACGGGGGTCGCGACGGGGGCATGCGCGCGGCGGCGCAGCGCCGAGGCGAGCTCTTGCAGCGGGCGGGCCACATGCTCGTCAAAGCGCAGCCAGGTCCAGGCGAGCGCCGCCCACATCAGCGACAGCGCCGCCACGCCGCCCGCCGCCAGGGCCGAGAGCGCCGCCGCGTCGCGCGCCGCCTCGGGCAGGCGCCGCCAGGCCAGAGCGCCCCCCGCCGCCAGCGCCCCGGCCGCCGCCGCGGCCAGAAGGGCGAAGAACAGGAACACCCGCAGCCTGAGGCTCCAGCGCCGCGGGTCGGGCAGGCGCGGGCGCTCAGCCATCGCCGGCGCTCGGCCGCGGCGCGCGCGCGCCTTCGCGCGGGCCGTCCGGGGCGCGATCCCGGGCGGCTCCCTCGGGCGCCTTTGCGGCGGGGCCCGGGGCGGGGCTGGCGAGGTCGGGACTCGCGGCGCCGGGGTCTGGGGCGCCGGGGACTGGGGCGCCGGGTTTGGCGGCGCCGTTCGCGCCGGGCTTGAGCGCGCCGTGATCCCCGCCCGGGCCCGCGCCGGGGCGCTGGGCCGGGTTCGGGTCCGGGTTCGGGTCCGGGTTCGGGTCTGGGTTCGGGGCGGGGTCGGGGTCGTCCGGGCCCGCGGCGCCGGGGCCCTCGTCGGCGTCCATGCCGAGGCTCGGGCCTGGGGCGGGATGCGCGCCCGGCCCCGCGTCGGGCGCACCGCCCCCGCGGCCCGTCAGCGCGCGCACCCGCTCCATCAGCTCACGGGTCGAGAACGGCTTTTCGAAGAAGTCGTCGGCGCCCAGCTCGCGGCTTTTCTCGGCCTCATGCGCGCCGCCCTTGGCGGTCAGGATCACGATCTTCACCCCCGCCATGGCCGGATCGGCGCGCAGGGCCTGGCACACGTCGTAGCCCGTGCGCCCGGGCAGCATGACGTCGAGCAGCACCAGGTCGGGGCGGCGGGCGGCGGCGGCCTCGAGCGCCGCGGGGCCGGTCGCGGCGCGGGTCACCTCGAAACCCGCCTCGCTCAGAAGGAATTCCAGCGCGAGCGCGATGCTGTCCTCGTCCTCGACGATCAGAACATGGGCGGACATGGCGTTCCTCCTGCGTCGCGGCCGGCAGGCTCAGCCGCCGGCGGGCGCGCACAGCGCGCGCATGAGCGGATCGGACGGATCCGCCGGCCGCCAGGGCGGATCGAGCGGCATCCCGTCCGGGCCGAACGGCGTGTCGGCCAGATCGGCGCGGCGCGCGCCGGGGCAATCGACGATCAAGGGCAGCGCCACGGTCGGCATGGCCCGCCCCATCAGATAGCCCTGCGCCAGCTTGAGGCCCGGCGCGTCGGGGCGCGTGCGCGCCCCCGCCGCGTCCACGGCGACGATCCGCGCCACGGGCGGAGCGAGCAGCGTCCAGGGCTTCCACCAGCGCCCCTCGCGCACCTCGCTCAGCACCACGGCGCCGGGCGGCAGCGCGGCCAGCGCGCGCGCGCGCCAGTCGTAGTCCCACCAGATCTGCGCGCCGATCATCGCCAGCCCCGCCGCCGCCGGCGTCGCCCAGCCCGGCAGGCCCAGCGCGCGGCGCAGCGCCATGACCACGCCCGCCGCGCCCAGCCCCGCGGTCACGATGGCGATGAATTCGATCAGCATGGCGGCTCCTCAGCTCAGCGTCGCCGCGCCCTGCCCGAGCGCGGACTGCATGGTGCGCACGACCACGAAGGCGTCGCGCAGATGGCTGCGTTCCAGCTCGGACAGGCGCGAGGGGTCGAGAAAGTTGTCGGGCTTCTCGCCCGCGCGCACCTGCTCGGCCTGATGGCGCAGGCGGGTCTCGGCGATCAGGTCGTAGGCGTCGAGCAGGTCCGCCCCGCCCGCGGCCGAGACCGCGCCGCGCGCGCGCGCCTCTTCCAGCCGCTCGCGCGTGTTGACCGCCTCGATCTCGGCGCGCAGGGCGTAGATGCGGCCCAGATCGACCACCGGAACGACGCCGTTCAGCTTCAGGTCGATGCGGTTGCGATGCTCGCCCGAGCGGATCAGCGCCAGGCCGCGGAACATGCCCAGAGGGACCGAGTGCTTGAGCGCGTTCGAGACCATGTGCGCGATGAAGATCGAGTTCGCGCGCGCGGCCTTGAGCGTGCGCGCGTGCAGCCCCTCGAACAACGAGAAATCGCCGCCGATGGGGCGCAGGTCGAACATGACCGAGGCCAGCATCTGCGCCTCGGGGTCGGGGCGCGCGATCCAGCCGTCGAAATAGCGCCGCCACGTCGCCAGGGGCTGACGCCAGCGCGGGTTGACGGCCATCATCTCGCCCGGGCACAGGACGTAGCCGCAGGCGGCCAGCCCGTCGCAGACGAAACGCGCCAGGCGCGAGAAATACGCATCGTGCTCGGGGCGCGCGTCGTCGTGAAGGATCAGGCAGTTGTCCTGATCGGACACGCCCGTCTGCTCGCGCCGGCCCTGCGAGCCGCAGGCCAGCCACAGATACGGAACCGGCGGCGGGCCCAGCCGCTTTTCCGCCAGCAGCAGCAGCTGGCGCGCGGCCGCGTCGGCGACGTCGGTGACCAGGCGCGTGACGACCTGGTGGCGCGCGCCCGCCCCCACCAGCTGCGCCAGCAGGCGCGGCGTGCGCGCCACCACCCGCGCGATGGCGTCGACGTCGTCGCGCCCGGCGATCTCGGCCACCATCGAGGGCGCGCTCACCGCCTGCCAGCGCACAAGGTCGGTCTGGGTGAGAATCCCCAGGATCCGCCCATGGCGCGTCACGGGCAGATGGCCCACGCGCCGCTCGGCCATGAGCAGGAGCGCGGCCAGCGCAGGCTCGTCGGGGCCCATGGAAACGGGGTCGGGCGTCATGGCCGCGCGCACGGGCGCCTCGGGGCCCAGCCCCTCGGCCACCACGCGCGCGGTCATGTCGCGGGCGGTGAGGATGCCGACCAGCCGGCCCGCATCCTCGACCAGCAGGCACGAGACGCCGCGCGCGCGCATGATCCGCGCCGCCTCGCGCACGGCGTCGTCGGGGCCGACGCAGGCGGGCTCTGGGGTCATCAGCTCGGCCACCCGCAGCGCGGCCAGATCGCCCGCCTCGGCGGCCTGCGCCCCGCGGCGCGGCGCGCCACGGTCGTAGAAGCGGGCGAAGGCGGGGCTGTCGCGCAGCAGGCGGGCGAAGGCGTCCGCGGGCAGCACGATCAGCGTCGCGGGCGTCAGCGCGCGCGCGCCCGTCGCCGCGCGGCCGTCGCGCAGAAGGCCGCGCTCGCCGAAGGCGTTGCCCGGCCCCAGCACCGAAACCGGCGCGCCTGCGGGGTCGGTGATCTCGACCCGCCCCGCCTCGATGAGGAAAAGCCCCGGCAGCGCGTCGCCGGGGCGGCAGATGATCTGATCGGCCTCGACCCGGCGCAGGGCGCACAGCTCGGCCAGGCGCGCGCGCTCGTCGGGGTCGAGCGCATCGTAGGGATGGCGCGCGGACAGATGCGCCAGGATGCGCGCGACCTCGTCGGGGCGCGCCTCGGGCGCGGCGTCGTCCGTGCGGTCGGTCATGGCTCGGCTCCCTTGCCTCGCGGCCCGGACCGCTTCGCGCGGCCCGGATCGCGCGCCGCCGCGCCCCTGCCTTCGGGAACGGCGGCGCCGTCGCGCGGCCCCGGAACGGAGCCGCGCGCGGCCTTGCTCAGTGGTGGGCCGTCGCCGCGCCCGCCCCGCGGGGCACGCGCACGCTCTCGACCAGCTCGCGGATCTCGGCCGGCGGCTCCTCGGTCGCGTTCGAGACCAGGATCGCCACCGCGAAGTTCAGCATCGCGCCCACCGCGCCGATGCTGAGCGGCGAGATGCCGAGGATCCAGCCCTCGGGCGTGTCGGGCAGCATCGCCGTGCCGGGGATGAACAGCCACCCCTTGTAGGCGAAGATGTAGACCAGCGTGAAGACCAGCCCCGAGAGCATGCCCCACACCGCGCCCTTGTTGTTCACGCGCTTGGAGAAGATCCCCATCATCAGCGCCGGGAACAGCGAGGCCGCCGCGATGCCGAAGGCCAGCGCCACGGTCTGCGCCGCGAAGCCCGGCGGGTTGAGCCCGAGCCACGTCGCCACGCCGATCGACACCGCCATGGCGACGCGCGCCGAAAGCAGCTCGCCCTTTTCCGAGATGTCGGGGTTGATCGCGCCCTTGATCAGGTCATGCGAGACCGCCGACGAGATCGCCAGCAACAGCCCCGCCGCCGTCGACAGCGCCGCCGCCAGACCGCCCGCCGCCACCAGCGCGATGACCCAGCCGGGCAGCTGCGCGATCTCGGGGTTGGCCAGCACCAGGATGTCGCGGTTCACGCTCAGCTCCGAGCCCTTCCAGCCCATCGCCTCGGCCTTGGCGGCGAAATCGGCGTTCTTGTCGTTGTACCACTGGATCTTGCCGTCGCCGTTGCGGTCCTCGAACTTGAGCAGGCCGGTGACCTCCCAGTTGCGCATCCATTCGGGGCGGGCGTCGTAGTCGATGGGCTGGGTCAGATCGCCGCCCTTGTAGACGGTGGTGATCAGGTTCAGACGCGCCATCGCGCCCACCGCCGGCGCGGTCAGGTAAAGCAGGGCGATGAACACCAGCGCCCAGCCCGCCGACCAGCGCGCATCCGCAACCCGCGGCACGGTGAAGAAGCGGATGATCACATGCGGCAGCCCCGCCGTGCCGATCATCAGCGACAGCGTGAACAGCACCATGTTGAAGGTGTTGGTGTGGTGGCCGGTGTAGGAGTTGAAGCCCAGCTCGGTCACCAGCTGGTCCAGCTTGGCCAAGAGCGGCATGCCCGATTCCACATGCGTGCCGAACAGCCCCAGCGGCGGCAGCGCATTGCCCGTCAGCTGCAGCGAGATGAACACCGCCGGAATCGTGTAGGCCAGGATCAGCACGCAATACTGCGCCACCTGCGTGTAGGTCACCCCCTTCATCCCGCCCAGAACGGCGTAGAAGAAGACGATGCCCGCGCCGATGAACAGGCCCGTGTCCTTGTCCACCTCGAGAAAGCGCGAGAAGGCCACGCCCACGCCCGTCATCTGCCCGATGACGTAGGTCACCGAGGCGATGATCAGGCACGCCACCGCGACCATGCGCGCCGTGGGGCTGTAGAAGCGGTCGCCGATGAACTCGGGCACGGTGAACTTGCCGAACTTGCGCAGGTAAGGCGCCAGCAGCAGCGCCAGCAGCACGTAGCCGCCGGTCCAGCCCATCAGGAAGGTCGAGTTGTCATACCCCACGAAGGCGATCAGGCCGGCCATCGAGATGAACGAGGCCGCCGACATCCAGTCCGCCGCCGTGGCCATGCCGTTGGTGATCGGGTGAACGCCGCGCCCGGCGGCGTAGAATTCCGAGGTCGAGCCCGCCCGGGCCCAGACCGCGATGCCCATGTAAAGCGCGAAGGTCGCGCCGACGACAAGCAGGTTCAGGGTGTATTGGTCCATGGTCGCCTCCTCACTCCTCGTCCACGCCGTGCTGCCGGTCGAGCGCGTTCATGCGCCAGGCGTAGAAGAAGATCAGCGCAAGAAACACCAGGATCGAGCCTTGCTGGGCGAACCAGAAGCCCAGATCGGCGCCGCCGACGCGGATCCCCGAAAGCAGGGGCCGCAGCACGATGCCGAAGCCGAAGCTGACAAGGGCCCAGATGATCAGGCACCAGGTCACGAGCCGTATGTTGGCTCGCCAATAGGCGTTGTTGTCGTCGGACATGACTTCCTCCCTCTGTCATGCGCGCGCCGCACGCGGCGCGGGATGCGGTTCGTTTCGCCCGCGCGCCGGTCGGGCGGCGCGGGGCCTGTTGCGGGGGGCCGGCGCGCGGATGCGCGCGGCCCCGGGCGGCGCGCCCCGGCGGGTTCGCCGCGCGGGGCGGCGGGCGGTCAGGTTGCGGCGCGGTTGCGGATCAGCTCCTCGACCACCGACGGATCGGCCAGCGTCGAGGTGTCGCCCAGCGCGCCGGTCTCGTTCTCGGCGATCTTGCGCAGGATGCGCCGCATGATCTTGCCCGAGCGCGTCTTGGGCAGACCCGGCGCCCACTGGATCACGTCCGGCGTCGCGATCGGGCCGATCTCCTGACGCACCCAGTTGCGCAGCTCGGCCTTGAGCGCGTCGTCATAGGCCTCGCCCTCCATCAGCGTGACGTAGCAATAGATCCCCTGCCCCTTCACGTCATGCGGGAAGCCCACCACCGCCGCCTCGGCCACCTTGGGATGCGCCACCAGCGCGCTCTCGATCTCGGCCGTGCCCAGACGGTGCCCCGACACGTTGATCACGTCGTCCACCCGGCCCGTGATCCAGTAATACCCGTCCTTGTCGCGCCGGCACCCGTCGCCGGTGAAGTAGTAGCCCTTGAACATCTCGAAATAGGTCTGCACGAAGCGCGCGTGATCGCCGTAGACCGTGCGCATCTGCCCCGGCCAGCTGTCGGCGATCGCCAGCACGCCCTCGCACTCGGTCTGCGCGATCTCCTCGCCCTTCTCGTTCAGAACCACCGGGCGCACCCCGAAGAACGGCTTCGTCGCCGAGCCCGGCTTGGCCGGGATCGCCCCGGGCAGCGGCGCGATCATGATCCCGCCCGTCTCGGTCTGCCACCACGTGTCCACGATCGGGCAGCGCCCCTTGCCGACATGGCGGTGATACCACTCCCACGCCTCGGGGTTGATCGGCTCGCCCACCGAGCCCAGGATCCGCAGGCTCGACAGGTCGTGCTTCTCGACCCATTCGGGGCCCTTGGCCATCAGCGCCCGGATCGCCGTCGGCGCCGTGTAGAAGATGTTCACCTTGTGCTTCTCGCACACCTGCCAGAACCGCCCCGGATCGGGCCAGGTCGGCACGCCCTCGAACATCAGCGTCGTCGCCCCGTTCGCCAGCGGCCCGTAGACGATGTAGCTGTGCCCCGTCACCCAGCCCACATCCGCCGTGCACCAGTAGATGTCGCCATCGTGATAGTCGAACACGTACTGGTGCGTCATCGACGCGTAGACCAGGTAGCCGCCCGACGTGTGCAGCACCCCCTTGGGCTTGCCCGTCGAGCCCGAGGTGTAGAGGATGAACAGCGGGTCCTCGGCGTTCATCTCCTCGATCGGGCAGTCGTCCGAAACCCGCGCCGCCTCGTCCTCGTACCAGGCGTCGCGCGCCGGATCGAACGGAACCTCGGCCCCCGTGCGCCGCACCACCAGCGTGCGCACGTCGCCGCCGCATTTGGCCAGCGCCTTGTCCACATTCGCCTTGAGCGGCGTCGCGCGCCCGCCCCGCGGGCCCTCGTCCGCCGTCACCACCAGCTTCGCGCCGCAATCGTTGATCCGGTCGGCCAGCGCGTCGGGGCTGAAGCCCGCGAACACCACCGAGTGGATCGCCCCGATCCGCGCGCAGGCCAGCATCGCATAGGCCGCCGCCGGGATCATCGGCAGATACAGCACCACCCGGTCGCCCTTCGACACCCCCATCGCCCGCAGAACGTTCGCAAAGCGGCACACCTGGCGGTGAAGCTCGGCGTAGGTGATGTGTTCGCTCACCCCCGGATCGTCCGATTCCCAGATGATCGCCGTCTGGTCCGCCCGCTCCTTCAGGTGACGGTCCACGCAGTTCGCGCACACGTTCAGCGTCCCGTCCTCGAACCAGCGGATCGACACGTCGGGATACGCGAAGGACGTGTTCTTCACCTTCGCATACGGCCGGATCCAGTCCAGCCGACGGCCATGCTCGCCCCAGAAACCCTCGGGATCCGAGATCGAGCGCGCATACATCCGCTCGTAGCCCGCCGCGTC
>NZ_FOHL01000009.1:0-153617 GCF_900111545.1 Oceanicella actignis | reverse complement strand
TCGTCGCCCGGGAAGTCGTAGGAGGACAGCAGCTCGCGCACCTCCATCTCGACCAGCTCGAGCAGCTCGGGATCGTCGACCTGGTCCACCTTGTTCAGGAACACCACCAGCGCCGGAACGCCCACCTGGCGCGCCAGCAGGATGTGCTCGCGCGTCTGCGGCATCGGGCCGTCGGCCGCCGAAACCACCAGGATCGCGCCGTCCATCTGCGCCGCGCCCGTGATCATGTTCTTCACGTAGTCCGCGTGGCCCGGGCAGTCGACATGCGCGTAGTGGCGCTTCTCGGTCTCGTACTCGACATGCGCCGTCGAGATCGTGATGCCGCGCGCGCGCTCCTCGGGAGCCGCGTCGATCTGGCTGTAGTCCTTGAACTCGCCGAAATACTTCGTGATCGCAGCCGTCAGCGTCGTCTTCCCGTGGTCAACGTGGCCGATCGTGCCGACGTTCACATGCGGTTTCGTGCGCTCGAACTTTGCCTTCGCCATGAGAGGCCTCCATTCCTTTGGTCGCCGGAGCGCCGCGTCGCGGACCGCTCCGGCCGATTGGTTGTTCCGTGGATCAGGCGTATTTCGCCTGGATCTCTTCGCTGATGTTCTGCGGCACCGGCTCGTAGTGGTCGAAGAGCATCGTGAACTGCGCGCGGCCCGAGGACATCGAGCGCAGCGTGTTGATGTAGCCGAACATGTTGGCCAGCGGCACGAAGGCGTTGATCACCGTCGCGTTGCCGCGCATCTCCTGGCCGGTGACCTGGCCGCGGCGGCTGGTCAGGTCGCCGATGATGCCGCCCGTGTATTCCTCGGGGGTGACCACCTCGACCTTCATGATCGGCTCGAGCAGCTTGGGCGCGCCCTTCTTGATGCCTTCGCGCATGGCGGCGCGCGAGGCGATCTCGAAGGCCAGGACCGAGCTGTCCACGTCGTGATAGGCGCCGTCGACCAAGGCCACCTTGACGTCGATGACCGGGAAGCCCGCCAGCGGACCCGAGTCGAGCACCGACTTGATGCCCTTCTCGACGCCGGGGATGTATTCCTTCGGCACCGCGCCGCCGACGATGCGGGACTCGAAGCTGAAGCCCTCGCCCGGCTCGGTCGGGGTCAGGATCAGCTTGACGCGCGCGAACTGGCCCGAGCCGCCCGACTGCTTCTTGTGGGTGTAGTCGATCTCGGCTTCCTTCGAGATGGTCTCGCGATAGGCCACCTGCGGGGCGCCGATGTTCGCCTCGACCTTGAACTCGCGCTTCAGGCGATCGACCAGGATGTCGAGGTGAAGCTCGCCCATGCCCTTCATGATCGTCTGGCCCGACTCGAGGTCGGTCTCGACGCGGAAGGACGGGTCCTCGGCGGCCAGGCGCGCCAGGCCCTGCGACATCTTCTCCTGGTCGGCCTTGGTCTTGGGCTCGATGGCGATCTCGATCACCGGATCGGGGAAGGTCATCGTCTCGAGCACCACGGGATCGGCCGGATCGCACAGCGTGTCGCCGGTGGTGGTCTCCTTCAGACCGGCCAGGGCGATGATGTCGCCGGCGAAGGCCTCCTCGATCTCCTCGCGGTTGTTCGAGTGCATCATCATCATGCGGCCGATGCGCTCGCGCTTGCCCTTGGTCGAGTTGAGAACCGAGTCGCCCTTCTTGATCTTGCCCGAATAGATGCGGGTGAAGGTGAGCGAGCCCACGAAGGGGTCGTTCATGATCTTGAAGGCCAGGCCCGCGAAGGGCTCATCGTCGCTCGGATGGCGGGCGACGTTGCGGGTCTCGGTCTCGTCGCCGGGGCGGAAGCCCATGTAGGCGGGCACGTCGAGCGGCCCGGGCAGGTAGTCGATCACGGCGTTGAGCATGGGCTGGACGCCCTTGTTCTTGAACGCCGAGCCGCACAGCACCGGCACGAACGACATGCTGAGCGTGCCCTTGCGGATCAGGCGGCGCAGGGTGGCGGCGTCGGGCTCGTTGCCCTCGAGATACGCCTCCATCACCTCGTCGTCCTGCTCGACGGCGATCTCGATCATCTCGGCGCGCATCTCTTCGCACTTGTCGCGCAGCTCGGGGCGCACGTCGCGCAGCTCCCAGGACGCGCCAAGGTCGTCGCCGGCCCAGACCCACTCCTTCATGGTGATGAGATCGACCAGGCCCTCGAGGTCGTTCTCGGCGCCGATCGGGCACTGGATCGGCAGCGGCGTGGCGCCGGTGCGGTCCTTGATCATGCGCACGCAGTTGAAGAAGTCGGCGCCGATCTTGTCCATCTTGTTGACGAACACGATGCGCGGCACCTTGTAGCGGTCGGCCTGGCGCCAGACCGTCTCGGTCTGCGGCTCGACGCCGGCGTTGGCGTCAAGCACGCACACCGCCCCGTCCAGCACCGCCAGCGAGCGCTCGACCTCGATGGTGAAGTCGACGTGGCCGGGGGTGTCGATGATGTTGAACCGGAACTTCGCCTTCTCGGGATCGGAGCCCCACTCGGGCGAGGGGGTCTTGCCGTCCTCGGTGTGGAACCAGAAGGTGGTCGTCGCGGCCGACGTGATCGTGATGCCGCGCTCCTGCTCCTGCTCCATCCAGTCCATCGTCGCGGCGCCGTCGTGCACCTCGCCGATCTTGTGGGACTTGCCGGTGTAGTAGAGGATGCGCTCGGTCGTCGTCGTCTTGCCGGCGTCGATATGCGCCATGATGCCGAAGTTGCGGTAGCGCTCGAGCGGGTATTGGCGGGGCATGGGCTTCGTCCTGCTGTGGGGTTACCAGCGGTAGTGGCTGAACGCCTTGTTGGCGTCGGCCATCTTGTGGGTGTCTTCCCGCTTCTTCACCGCGGCGCCGCGGCCGTTGACCGCATCGAGCAGCTCGTTGGCCAGCCGCTCTTCCATGGTGTTCTCGTTCCGAGCGCGCGCGGCGTTGATCAGCCAGCGGATCGCCAGCGCCTCGCGGCGCTCGGGGCGGACCTCGACGGGCACCTGGTAGGTCGCGCCGCCGACGCGGCGGGAGCGCACCTCGACGGACGGCTTGATGTTGTCGAGCGCCTCGTGGAACGCCTCGATCGGCGAGCGCTTGAGACGGGCCTCGACCCGCTCCATCGCGCCGTAGACGATCTTCTCGGCCACGGACTTCTTGCCGTCATACATCAGGTTGTTCATGAACTTGGTCAGCACGCGGTCGCCATACTTCGCGTCGGGCAGGACCTCGCGCTTTTCGGCGCTGTGACGTCGAGACATCGCGCTCTCTCCTTACTTGGGCCGCTTGGCGCCGTATTTCGACCGGCGCTGACGACGATCCTTGACGCCCTGGGTGTCGAGGACGCCGCGCAGGATGTGGTAGCGCACGCCGGGAAGGTCCTTCACGCGGCCGCCGCGGATGAGCACGACCGAGTGCTCCTGCAGGTTGTGCCCCTCGCCCGGAATGTAGGAGATGACCTCATACCCGTTCGTCAGGCGCACCTTGGCGACCTTGCGAAGCGCCGAGTTCGGCTTCTTCGGCGTCGTGGTGTAGACACGGGTGCAGACGCCGCGCTTCTGCGGGCAGGCCTGCAGATGCATCGACTTCTGTCGCTTCACTTTGGGCTGCCGCGGCTTGCGGATCAGCTGCTGGATCGTCGGCATAGGGCGGATACCCTTCTCAACACGTTGTTCGTTGGCCGCGCCGCGCGCGGATCGCGCAACGCGAATTGCCGCGAGGATTGCGCCGAAGCGCATCCTGCGGCGAAATTCCAGAGGATCGGAGCCGAAGCCCGGATCTTGACCGCCAGAATCAGGTTGTCGGGCGCAACACGACGACTCGCCGCGCTACGAGTGCGCGGAACCTACGCATGCGCCGGGCCGCTGTCAACAGCGGCCGCGGCGTCGCTCAGTCTTCGGGCGGCGCGTGCAGCGCGCGCACCGCTTCGCCCAGCGCGGCGTCGATCTGGTGCAGCGCCGCCGCCAACGCTTCGGCCAGCGCGGGATCGATGGGGCGCGAGGCGGCCGCCAGATCGCGCAGCCCCGCCACCGCCGCCACGGCCAGCGCCGCGCAGCGCTCCACGTCGGACAGCGGCCCTTCGGCGTCGATGACCGCGGCAAGTCGATCGTCTGCCATCGTGGCGCCTCCTGCATAAGGGTCGAAAAAGGCTAACGGATGTCGCCTGGGTTGTCCAATGCTTGCGAATTCACGCGAACTGCGGCGCCAGGCCGGCCGCCCGAAGGAAGAAGGCCCGCGGCCCCCCTCGAGAAGGGGCCGCGGGCCGCCATTCGCATCGATGCCGCGCCGGCTCAGGCGTCGGGCTGCGGGGCGTCGGGCTGCGGGGCGTCGGGGTCCGAAGGCTCGGCCGGCGGCGCCAGCCGCGCGGCTTCGGCCGCGGCCGCCTCGGCCGCCGCGCGGCGCTCGGCGATCACCTTGGCGTCGCGCTCTTGCGCGATGCGCTTGAGCCGCTGCGTCGCGCCGCCCGTGCCCGCCGGGATCAGGCGCCCGACGATCACGTTCTCCTTCAGGCCCACCAGCTTGTCCACCTTGCCCTGCGTCGAGGCTTCGGTGAGCACGCGGGTCGTCTCCTGGAACGAGGCCGCCGAGATGAAGCTGCGCGTCTGCAGCGACGCCTTGGTGATGCCCAGAAGGACGGGCTCGCCCTTGGCGGGCTCCAGCCCCTGGGCCTCGGCCTTGGCGTTGACCTCCTCGAACTCGACCTTGTCCACCTGCTCGCCGGGCAGGAAGGTGGTGCCGCCGGACTCGGTGATCTCGACCTTCTGCAGCATCTGGCGAATGATCACCTCGATGTGCTTGTCGTTGATCTTCACGCCCTGCAGCCGGTAGACCTCCTGCACCTCGTTGATCAGGTAGTCGGCCAGCGCCTCGATGCCCTGGATGCGCAGGATGTCGTGCGGCGCCGGGTTGCCGTCCATCAGGTATTCGCCCTTCTGGATCAGGTCGCCCTCCTGCACCGCGATGTGCTTGCCCTTGGGCACCAGATACTCGACGGGATCCTGGCTTTCGTCGAGCGGCTCGATGGTGATGCGCCGCTTGTTCTTGAAGTCCTTCCCGAAGCGGACGTAGCCGGTCACCTCGGCGATGATGGCGTGATCCTTCGGACGGCGCGCCTCGAACAGCTCGGCCACGCGGGGCAGACCGCCGGTGATGTCCTTGGTCTTGGCGCCCTCGCGCGGGATGCGCGCCAGAACGTCGCCCACGCGCACCTCCTGCCCGTCCTCGACCGACAGCACCGCGTCCACCGACATGGCGTAATGCGCCGGGTTGTTGTTGTCGAGGCGCACGGGATCGCCGGTCTCGGGGTCCTCGATGATGATCGCGGGCTTGAGCTCGTTGCCCTTGGGCGCGGTGCGCCAGTCGGACACGATCCGCTGCGAGATGCCCGTCGCGTCGTCGGTGTCCTCGCGCACCGAGACGCCCGGGATCAGGTCGACGAACTTGGCGCGGCCGGCCTTCTCGGCGATGATCGGCAGGGTGTAGGGATCCCACTCGGCCAGCTTCTGGCCGCGCTTGATCTCCTGCCCCTCCTCGACCAGCAGCTTCGAGCCGTAGGCCAGCTTGTAGGTCGCGCGCTCGACGGGCTTGGGGCCGCGCTTGTCGACGATGGCCAGCGTGACGTTGCGGCCCATCACGATGGTCTCGCCGTCCGCGTTGCGGATCAGGTTGCGGTTGCGGATCTCGAGCTCGCCTTCCTGGCTGGCCTCGATGAACGAGTTGTCGGTCACGTTCGCCGCGCCGCCGATGTGGAAGGTGCGCATGGTCAGCTGCGTGCCCGGCTCACCGATCGACTGGGCGGCGATGATGCCCACCGCCTCGCCGGGGTTCACCTTCGCGCCGCGCGCCAGGTCGCGCCCGTAGCACTGGGCGCAGACGCCGTCCTGCAGCTCGCAGGTCAGCGGGCTGCGGATGCGGATCTCCTGGATCTGGGCGGCCTCGATGGCCTCGACGTCGCGCTCGTCGATCAGGCGGCCGGCCTTGACCAGCACCTTCTCGGTGGCCGGATCGACCACGTCCTCGAGCGGCACGCGCCCCAGCACGCGCTCGCCCAGCGTGGCGATGACCACGCCGCCGTCGATCACCGCGCGGGCGGTGATGCCCTTGTCGGTGCCGCAATCGTCGGCGCGGATGATGCAGTCCTGCGCCACGTCCACCAGACGACGGGTCAGATAGCCCGAGTTGGCGGTCTTGAGCGCGGTGTCCGCCAGACCCTTGCGCGCGCCGTGGGTCGAGTTGAAGTATTCGAGCACCGTCAGACCCTCCTTGAAGTTGGAGGTGATCGGCGTCTCGATGATCTCGCCCGAGGGCTTGGCCATCAGGCCGCGCATGGCGGCCAGCTGGCGCATCTGGGTCGGCGAGCCGCGCGCGCCCGAATGCGACATCATGTAGACCGAGTTGGGCTCTTTCTGGCGGCCTTCCTCGTCCACCTGCACGGCCGAGATCGCCTTCATCATCTCTTCGGCCACGCGGTCGGTGCACTTGGCCCAGATGTCGACGACCTTGTTGTATTTCTCGCCCTGGGTGATGAGGCCGTCCAGATACTGCTGCTCGAACTCGGCGACCTGCTTGCGCGTCTCCTCGACGATCTCCCACTTGGAGTCGGGGATCACCATGTCGTCCTTGCCGAAGCTGATGCCGGCCTTGAACGCCTCGGTGAAGCCCAGCGACATGATCCGGTCGCAGAAGATGACCGACTCCTTCTGCCCGCAATGGCGGTAGACGGTGTCGATGACCTCGCCCACCTCCTTCTTGCGCAGAAGGCGGTTGACCAGGTCGAACGGCGTCTTGGGGTTGAGCGGCAGCAGCTGGCCCAGCCGCAGGCGGCCCGGCGTGGTGTCGTAGCGCTTGAAGATCTCTTCGCCGTTCTCGTCAAGCTGCCTGACGCGGCACTTGATCTTCGAGTGCAGGTGCACCAGCCCGGCGTGCAGCGCGTGCTCGACCTCTTCGACCGAGGCGAAGGCCATGCCCTCGCCCGGCATCCCCTCACGCTCGAGGGTGATGTAGTAAAGGCCCAGCACCATGTCCTGCGAGGGCACGATGATCGGCTTGCCGTTGGCGGGCGAGAGCACGTTGTTCGTGCTCATCATCAGCACGCGCGCCTCCAGCTGCGCCTCGAGGCTCAGCGGAACGTGCACGGCCATCTGGTCGCCGTCGAAGTCGGCGTTGAACGCGGCGCAGACCAGCGGGTGCAGCTGGATCGCCTTGCCCTCGATCAGCACCGGCTCGAAGGCCTGGATGCCCAGACGGTGCAGCGTCGGCGCGCGGTTCAGCAGAACCGGGTGCTCGCGGATCACCTCGTCGAGAATGTCCCAGACCTCGGGGCGCTCCTTCTCGACCAGCTTCTTCGACTGCTTGACCGTCGAGCTCAGCCCCTTGGCGTCGAGGCGCGCGTAGATGAAGGGCTTGAACAGCTCGAGCGCCATCTTCTTGGGCAGGCCGCACTGGTGCAGCTTCAGCTCGGGGCCGGTCACGATCACCGAGCGGCCCGAGAAGTCGACGCGCTTGCCGAGCAGGTTCTGGCGGAAGCGGCCCTGCTTGCCCTTGAGCATGTCGGAGAGCGACTTGAGCGGACGCTTGTTCGCGCCGGTGATGACGCGGCCGCGGCGGCCGTTGTCGAACAGCGCGTCCACCGACTCCTGCAGCATCCGCTTCTCGTTGCGGATGATGATGTCGGGCGCGCGCAGCTCGATCAGCCGCTTGAGGCGGTTGTTGCGGTTGATGACCCGGCGATACAGGTCGTTCAGGTCCGAGGTCGCGAAGCGGCCGCCGTCCAGCGGCACCAGCGGGCGCAGCTCGGGCGGAATGACCGGGATCACGGTCATGATCATCCATTCGGGGCGGTTGCCCGACTCGATGAAGCTTTCGACCAGCTTCAGCCGCTTGATGATCTTCTTGGGCTTGAGCTCGCCGGTGGCCTCGGCCAGCTCGGCGCGCAGCTGGTCGCGCTCGGCCTCGAGGTCGATGGCGGCCAGCATCTCGCGGATCGCCTCGGCGCCGATGCCGGCGGTGAAGGCGTCTTCGCCGTAGGTGTCCTGCGCGTCGAGATACTCCTCCTCGGTCAGCAGCTGGCCGTGCTTGAGGTCGGTCAGGCCGGGCTCGATGACCACATACTGTTCGAAGTAGAGGATGCGCTCAAGATCGCGCAGCGTCATGTCCAGCATCAGGCCGATGCGCGAGGGCAGCGACTTGAGGAACCAGATGTGCGCCACCGGCGCGGCCAGCTCGATATGGCCCATGCGCTCGCGCCGGACCTTCTGCAGCGTGACCTCGACGCCGCACTTCTCGCAGGTCACCCCGCGATACTTCATGCGCTTGTATTTGCCGCAAAGGCACTCGTAGTCCTTGATCGGACCGAAGATGCGCGCGCAGAACAGCCCGTCCTTCTCGGGCTTGAAGGTGCGGTAGTTGATCGTCTCGGGCTTCTTGATCTCGCCATACGACCAGCTGAGGATCCGCTCCGGCGAGGCGAGGGTGATCTTGATCTCGTCGAAGGTCTTCGGCGGCTGGTTCGGATTGAAGACGTTGCTGAGTTCCTGGTTCATTCCCGTGTCCTTGAATGACCCTGTTGCGTGGCGTCCCGCGCGCCGCGGCCCCCGGGGGAAGGGGCCGCGCGCAGATCGTCGGGGCGCTTATTCTTCCTCGCTGCTCAGCAGCTCCATGTTCAGACCCAGCGAGCGGATCTCCTTGACGAGAACGTTGAACGACTCGGGCACGCCCGCCTCGAAATTGTCCTCGCCCTTGACGATCGCCTCGTAGACCTTCGTGCGCCCGGCCACGTCGTCGGACTTGACCGTCAGCATCTCCTGCAAGGTATAGGCCGCGCCGTAGGCTTCCAGCGCCCAGACCTCCATCTCGCCGAAACGCTGGCCGCCGAACTGGGCCTTGCCGCCCAGCGGCTGCTGGGTGACCAGGCTGTAGGGGCCGGTCGAGCGCGCGTGGATCTTGTCGTCCACCAGGTGGTGCAGCTTGAGCAGATACTTCATGCCCACCGTGACCGGCCGCGCGAAGGGCTCGCCCGTGCGCCCGTCATAGAGGGTGACCTGCCCGCTCTCGTCCAGCCCGGCGCGGCGCAGCGCGTCGTTGACGTCGGCCTCCTTGGCGCCGTCGAAGACCGGGGTCGCGATCGGCACGCCGGCGCGCACCGTCTCGGCCGCCTCGACCAGCTCCTCGTCGCTCATGGGCGCGAGGGCCTCGTCGAACAGCGCGTCGCCATAGGCGTTGCGCATGGCCTCGCGCACCCGATCGAGCTCGCCCGAGCGGCGATAGGCGTCGAGCGCCTCACCGATCTGGCGGCCCAGGCCGCGCGCCGCCCAGCCCATATGCGTCTCGAGGATCTGCCCGACATTCATGCGCGAGGGCACGCCCAGCGGGTTCAGCACGAAATCGACCGGCGTGCCGTCCTCGAGGAAGGGCATGTCCTCTTCGGGGACCACGCGGCTGATGACGCCCTTGTTGCCGTGGCGGCCGGCCATCTTGTCGCCCGGCTGCAGCTTGCGCTTGACGGCGACGAAGACCTTGACCGTCTTCATCACGCCCGGCGGCAGATCGTCGCCGCGGCGGACCTTCTCGATCTTCTCGTCGAAGCGGCGGTCGAGCGTCTTCTTCTGCGCCTCGAACTGGGCGTGCAGCGCCTCCATGGCCGAGGCGTCGGCCTCTTCGGGCAGGGCCAGCTGCCACCACTGGCCGCGGCTGAGCGTCGAGAGCAGCTCTTCGGTGATCTCGGTCCCGGCCTTGACGCCGCGCGGGCCCTTGACCGCCGTCTTGCCCAGAAGCAGGGCCTTGAGGCGCGCATAGGTGTTGCGCTCGAGGATCGCCAGCTCGTCCGAGCGGTCGCGGTTCAGGCGCTCGATCTCCTCGCGCTCGATCTGCAGCGCGCGCTCGTCCTTCTCGACGCCGTGGCGGTTGAACACGCGCACCTCGACCACGGTGCCGTAGTCGCCCGGCGGCAGGCGCAGCGAGGTGTCGCGCACGTCCGACGCCTTTTCGCCGAAGATGGCGCGCAGCAGCTTCTCTTCGGGGGTCATCGGGCTTTCGCCCTTGGGCGTGATCTTGCCCACCAGGATGTCGCCCGGCCCGACATGGGCGCCGATGTAGACGATGCCCGCCTCGTCAAGGTTGCGCAGCGCCTCTTCGCCCACATTCGGGATGTCGCGCGTGATCTCCTCGGGGCCAAGCTTGGTGTCGCGGGCCGAGATCTCGTATTCCTCGATGTGGATCGAGGTGAACACGTCGTCCTTGACGATGCGCTCGGAGATGAGGATCGAGTCCTCGTAGTTGTAGCCGTTCCAGGGCATGAACGCGACCAGCACGTTCTTGCCCAGCGCCAGCTCGCCCAGATCGGTCGAGGGCCCGTCGGCGACCACGTCGCCCGCGCGCACCACGTCGCCCACCTTCACCAGCGGACGCTGGTTGATGCAGGTGTTCTGGTTCGAGCGCTGGAACTTGCGCAGGCGGTAGATGTCGACGCCCGGATCGCCCGGCGCGATCGGGTCGGTCACGCGCACGACGATGCGCGTCGCGTCCACCTGGTCGATGACGCCCCCGCGCCGCGCCACGATCGCCGCGCCCGAGTCGCGCGCCACCACCTCTTCGATGCCGGTGCCGACGAAGGGCGCCTCGGCCTTGATCAGCGGTACCGCCTGGCGCTGCATGTTCGAGCCCATGAGCGCGCGGTTCGCGTCGTCGTTCTCGAGGAACGGGATCAGCGCCGCGGCGACCGACACCAGCTGCTTGGGGCTGACGTCCATCATGTCGATGTCTTCGCGCCGCGCGATGGTGTGCTCGCCCGCGCGCCGGCACGAGACCAGCTCGTTGACGAAGCGGCCTTCCTCGTCCAGCTCGGCGTTGGCCTGGGCGATGGTGTGGCGCATCTCCTCGGTGGCGGACATGTAGACGACCTCGTCGGTCACCTGCCCGTCGACCACCTTGCGGTAGGGCGTCTCGATGAAGCCGTAGCGGTTGACCCGCGCGAAGGTCGCCAGCGAGTTGATGAGGCCGATGTTCGGACCTTCGGGCGTCTCGATCGGGCACATGCGCCCGTAATGGGTCGGGTGCACGTCGCGCACCTCGAAGCCCGCGCGCTCGCGCGTCAGGCCGCCCGGACCAAGCGCCGACAGGCGGCGCTTGTGCGTCACCTCGGAAAGCGGGTTGGTCTGGTCCATGAACTGGCTCAGCTGCGACGAGCCGAAGAACTCGCGCACCGCCGCGGCCGCGGGCTTGGCGTTGATCAGGTCCTGCGGCATGACGTTGTCGATCTCGACCGACGACATGCGCTCCTTGATCGCGCGCTCCATGCGCAGCAGGCCGACGCGATACTGGTTCTCCATCAGCTCGCCCACCGAGCGCACGCGTCGGTTGCCCAGATGGTCGATGTCGTCCACCTCGCCGCGGCCGTCGCGCAGCTCGACCAGCGCCTTGATGACGGCGATGATGTCCTCGCGGCGCAGCGTGCGCTGCTGCGGATCGGCGTCAAGGTCGAGGCGCATGTTCATCTTCACGCGGCCCACGGCCGACAGGTCGTAGCGCTCGGGATCGAAGAACAGCGACTCGAACATGGCCTCGGCCGCCTCGACGGTCGGCGGCTCGCCCGGGCGCATGACGCGGTAGATGTCCAGCAGCGCCTGCTCGCGGTTCATGTTCTTGTCCACGGCCATGGTGTTGCGGATCCACGGGCCGTAGTTGACGTTGTCGATGTCGAGGGTCGGGATTTCCTCGAAGCCGGCGTCCAGAAGGCGCTGCACGACCTCCTCGGTCAGCTCGTCGCCCGCCTCGACGAAGATCTCGCCGGTGTTCTCGTCGATCATGTCGCGCGCGGCGAAGCGCGAGTAGATCGTCTCGAAGGGCAGGAGGATCTCCTTGACCTTCTCCTTGTCCAGCTTGTTGATCGCGCGCGGCGTGATCTTCTTGCCCGCGGGGAACAGCACCTCGCCGGTGGCGGCGTCGACGATGTCATGGGCGGGCTTGGTCGCCTTCAGCCGCTCGGGGTCGAAGGGCGCCGCCCAGCCGTCCTTGGTCCGGCGATAGACGATGGTGTTGTAGAAGTGCTCCATGATCTGGTCCTGGTCCAGGCCCAGGGCATAGAGCAGCGTCGTCACCGGCAGCTTGCGGCGGCGGTCGATGCGCGCGTAGACGATGTCCTTGGCGTCGAACTCGAAATCCAGCCACGAGCCGCGATAGGGAATGATGCGCGAGGCGAAGAGCAGCTTGCCCGACGAGTGCGTCTTGCCCTTGTCGTGGTCGAAGAACACGCCCGGGCTGCGGTGCATCTGGCTGACGATGACGCGCTCGGTGCCGTTGACGATGAAGGTGCCGTGTTCGGTCATGAGCGGCATGTCGCCCATGAACACGTCCTGCTCCTTGATGTCCTTGACCGACTTGGCGCCCGTTTCCTCGTCCACCTCGAACACGATCAGGCGCAGCGTCACCTTCAGCGGCGCGGCGTAGGTCATGTCGCGCTGCTGGCACTCCTCGACGTCGAATTTCGGCGGCTCGAGCTCGTATTTCACGAATTCGAGGATCGCCGTCTCGTTGAAGTCCTTGATCGGGAAGACCGACTGGAAGACGCCCTGGATCCCCTCGCCGTCCATGGGCGCGTCGCCGTCCCCGGATTTCAGGAACAGGTCGTAGCTGGACTTCTGAACCTCGATCAGGTTCGGCATCTGCGCGACTTCGCGGATCTTGCCGTAGTGCCTGCGAATGCGTTTGCGACCGGAATGAGTCTGAGCCATGCTCGTCATGTACCTCTGCTGACGCCCGCGCGCCGCCGGGGAACGGCCGCGAAGCTCCGCCTCAGGTTTGCGGATCCCATGCTGCGTCGGCGTCCCACCGCCGTCGCTCCCGGATCCGTCGCGCCCTCTGGGACGCCCCCCATATGCGGCCCTTCCGGCCGGGGGCGTCCTAGACGACGCGGGCCGGCTCCGCCGAACCCCTTCCGGGGGGCGGAGCCAGCCTTGATCATCGCATGCTTGCGGCGCCCGCAAGGGGCGCCGCGCGCCGCATCACTTCAGCTCGACCTTGGCGCCGGCCTCTTCGAGCTTCTTCTTGATCTCCTCGGCCTCGTCCTTGGAGACGCCTTCCTTCACGGCCTTGCCGCCGGCCTCGACCAGCTCCTTGGCCTCCTTCAGGCCCAGGCCCGTGATGGCGCGCACTTCCTTGATGACGTTGATCTTCTTGTCGCCGGCGGAGACGAGGATCACGTCGAATTCGGTCTTCTCCTCCTCGGCGGCGCCGCCGGCGTCGCCCGCGGGGCCGGCCATCACGACCGCGCCGCCGGCGGCGGGCTCGATGCCGTACTCTTCCTTGAGGATGTTCTTCAGCTCGTTGGCCTCGATGAGGGTCAGGTTGACGAGCTCTTCGGCGAGTTTCTTCAGATCAGCCATTTTCTCGATTCCGTTCGTTCACAGGGTTTGGGCGGTCGGGGTCGTCCCCGCCGTCTCACGTTCGCTGCAAGTTCAGGCTTCCTCTTCGGCGCGAGCCTTGAGGATGCCCGCGATGTTGGTCGCGGGCGCCGTGATCGCGTTGATGAGGTTGCTGGCCGGGCCGACGAGCGCGCCGACGATGCTGGCCAGAACCTCTTCGCGGGAGGGCATCTTGGCCAGCGCGCGAACGCCGGCCTCGTCCAGAATGGTCTCGCCCATGGCGCCGCCAACGATGACGAGCTTGTCGTTCGTCTTGTTGAAGGCCTCCACGATCTTGGCCGGGGTCACGGGATCCTCGGCGTAGGCGAGCACGGTCTGGCCCGTCAGGTATTTCGACATACCTTCGCAGGGCTTGCCCTCCAGGGCGATCTTGGCGAGCTTGTTCTTGGCGACTTTGACCTTCGCCCCAGCTGCACGCATCTGGTTGCGGAAGGCCGTCATCTCAGCGACCGAGAGCCCGGCGTAGCGGCAAACCACGACGGCGCCAGAGTCAGCGAAGACCTTGTCGAGTTCAGCGACAATGGCCTTTTTCTGTGCTCTATCCACGGTCTTCTCCAAGTCCTTGGCAGGGGCGCGCCCCTGCCGGCTCACACATGCCGTCGGGGCGCGCGCCCCTTCGGCCATTCAGTCCCGTCCGGGTCCCGAACCAAGATCGCCGCGAGAAAATGGCGTCTTCGAATTCGTTCCCCGTCTGAGCGGGATCTTTAAGGCAAGGCTTGCGCCCCGCCACCCGCCGTCTTGGACAGGCGCCGCCCCGCCTGGGCGGGAACGGCGGTCATCCCCCCGGCCGCGGCCGGGGGAATCCGGTCACCCGGCGACGCTCGACACGTCCACCGAGACGCCCGGCCCCATGGTCGAGGCCAGCGAAATCTTCTTCAGGTAGGTCCCCTTCGCGCCCGAGGGCTTGGCGCGGTTGACCGCGTCGACGAAGGCCTTGACGTTCTCGGCCAGGGCCTTCTCGTCGAACGAGGCCTTGCCGACGCCGGCATGGACCACGCCCGCCTTCTCGACCTTGAACTGGACCTCGCCGCCCTTGGCGTTCTTGACCGCCTGCGCGACGTCCATGGTCACGGTGCCGACCTTGGGGTTCGGCATCAGGTTGCGCGGACCCAGGATCTTGCCCAGACGGCCGACGATCGGCATCATGTCCGGGGTGGCGATGCAGCGGTCGAACTCGATCTTGCCCGACTGGATCGTCTCCATCAGATCCTCGGCGCCCACGATGTCGGCGCCGGCCTCGCGGGCCTCGTCGGCCTTGGGGCCGCGCGCGAACACCGCCACGCGCACCGTCTTGCCGGTGCCGTGGGGCAGCGTCACCACGCCGCGCACCATCTGGTCGGCGTGACGCGGATCGACGCCCAGATTGACCGCGATCTCGATCGTCTCGTCGAACTTGGCGGTCGCCAGCTGCTTGACCAGCTTGACGGCCTCGTCCACGGGCAGATCGTGCTTGCCGTTCAGCGCCTTGCGGGCGGCGGCCATGCGCTTGGAAATCTTCGCCATGACCTTACCCCTTGACCTCGATGCCCATCGAACGCGCCGAGCCGAGAATGATCTTCATCGCGGCCTCGATGTCGTTCGCGTTCAGATCCTTCATCTTGGCCTCGGCGATCTCGCGCACCTGCTTGACCGTCACCGTGCCCGCCGTCGCGCGGCCCGGGGTCTTGGACCCCGACTGGACCTTCGCCGCCTTCTTGAGCAGATAGGACGCCGGCGGCGTCTTGATCACGAAGGTGAAGCTCTTGTCCTGGTAGTAGGTGATGATGGTCGGGCACGGCGCGCCCGGCTCGATGCCCTGCGTGGCGGCGTTGAACGCCTTGCAGAACTCCATGATGTTGATCCCGCGCTGACCCAGCGCAGGACCGATCGGCGGCGAGGGGTTCGCCTTGCCGGCGGGGACCTGAAGCTTCAGGGTCCCGACGATCTTCTTGGCCATGTCGGCCTCCTCTTCATCCCGCCCGCGCGGACGCGTCCGCCGGGCACCCGGTTAGCGGTCCGGTCCGGGCGGCGCGCCGCCCTCGCCTCCCGCGAACGAACGCTCAGGCGACCTTCTGCACCTGCGCGTATTCCAGCTCGACCGGCGTCGCGCGGCCGAAGATCGAGACGGACACCTTGAGGCGGGCGTTCTCCTCGTCCACCTCCTCGACCATCCCGGTGAAGCTCTCGAACGGGCCGTCCACGACCTTGACCTGCTCGCCCACCTCGAAGGTGATGGCGGGACGCGGACGCTCGACGCCCTCCTCGACCTGGTTGAGCAGATGCGCGACCTCGGAATCGCGCAGCGGGCTCGGGCGGCCCTGCGGCCCGAGAAAGCCCGTGACCCGCGGCGTGTCCATCACCAGGTGATAGGCGCGGTCGGTCATCTCCATCTTCACGAGGACGTAGCCCGGCATGAAGCGGCGCTCGGTCTGCACCTTCTTGCCGCGCCGGACCTCGACCACCTCTTCGGTGGGCACGAGCACCTCTTCGATCTCGTCCTCGAGACCGTTCTGGCGCGCCGCGTCCTTGATCGCCTCGGCCACCTTCTTCTCGAAATTCGAGAGCACGTGAACCGTGTACCAGCGCTTGGCCATCCCGCTCGTCACCTCAATGCCGCGAGGCCTGCGCCCCGTCATGATCGCGCCGTCGCGACGCAGCCCGAAACATCAAGCGCGCGGCCCGAATCGGCGCGCGCGCTGAGCATGTCCTGAGCCGAAGGGCACTACTCCACCGCTGCGGAGAATGCAACCCCGGCGGTCGCCCTCAGCGGCCCAGCAGAAGAATCTGCTCGACCCCGTAGGCGATGATCTGGTCCACCGTGAAGAAGAACGTGGCGGCGATCGTGGCCATCACGAACACCATGACGGTGGTGATGAGGGTCTCCTTGCGGGTCGGCCAGACGACCTTGGCGGCCTCGGCGCGGACCTGCTGCACGAACTGAGCGGGGTTCACCCGAGCCATTGCGCTTTCCTTCCCTGGAGCCCGATGGGACCGCGGCCGGTCCCGACGCTGGCAGGGGTGGAGGGACTCGAACCCCCGGCCCTCGGTTTTGGAGACCGATGCTCTACCAACTGAGCTACACCCCTTCGGCCAGCGAGGACGCTGTTTATTCCGCCCCGCCCCGTCCGTCAAGCGGATCCGGCGCCCCGTTGGTCGGCCGATCCTCGGTCCAGTCCCACAGGCCCTGGTCGCGCTCGGCCACGGCGCGCTTCCAGCCCACCTTCTCGGCGCGGCGCTTGAAGGCCAGCCCCTCGGGCGAGTGGCGCGTGATTCCGTCGAACAGCGTCGCCAGGCGCTGGGTCTCGTTCAGGCCCATGGCCTCGATCGCCTGGTTGATCATCATCTTCTGCATGATCAGCTGGTTGGCCGGAATCGTGGCCATGCGCTCGGCCAGGCGCTCGACCTCGGCGTCGAGCTCGGCCGCCGGCACGGCCTTGAGCGCCAGCCCCATGCGCGCCGCCTCGGCCCCGTCGATCACGTCGCCGGTCAGCAGCATGCGCTTGGCCTTCTCCATGCCCACGCGGTAGACCCACATCGCCGTGGTCGGACAGCCCCAGACGCGGGCGGGCATGTAGCCGATCCGCGCGTCCTCGGCCATGATCAGCAGGTCGCAGCACAGCGCGATGTCCGACCCGCCCGCCACCGCCGCGCCGTGCACCTTGCAGATCACCGGCTTGAGCGAGCGGAACAGCGACATGAAGCGCTGCGTGTTGCGCCACATGAAGGCGAAGTCCTTCATCGGGTCCCAGGGCATGTCCTGCGTGACCTTGCCGGGGTTTCCCTCGGCGTAATAGGTCAGGTCGTAGCCCGCGCAGAAGGCGCGCCCGGCCCCCGACAGCACCAGCACGCGCACCTGCGGGTCGTCGTTGGCGCGCGCCACGGCCTGTTCGATCAGCAGCGGCAGCTCGTCGTCGATGGCGTTGAGCCGCTCGGGCCGGTTCAGCGTCAACCGCGCGATGCGCCCGTCGGTCTCGTAAAGCAGCTTGTCCATGGCGTCCCTCCCTTGCCGGCGCGAAGCGAAGCATGCGCGCCCCAGCCCGGGCAAGACGGCCGCGACGTCAGGCGCCCGCCTTGCGCGCCCCCCGCGCCCGCGCCGTCACGCCGCCCGGGCGAGGGCCGGGCGCGCGATCCGCCGGCGATACCATCGCTGGTAGGGCCGCTCGATCCAGACGACGCCCGCGCACGAGGCGGCGACGACCGAGACCAGCAGCGCCAGCATCCACGCCTGCGAGGCGTAGACGTTGACGCCGGCCAGCACCTCGACCGCCTTTCCGACGACCGAGAACCACAGGATGTGGAGAAGGTAGAGGATGTAGGAGCTCTCGCCCCAGGTCTCGAGAAGCGGCATGTCGCGCAGCGAAAATCCCAGCGCCCCATAGACCAGCAGCGCGGCGAAGACGCCCGAGGCGATCTCGCGCCCCAGCCCCTCGACATGGAGCCCCCCCGTCGCCGAACCCAGCAGAACGCCCGCCGCCCCCGCGACGAAGGCCGGCAGGCGCCAGGGCGGCCGGCGCCCGTTCAGCGCGCCGTGGCCGATGGCGATCAGGATGCCGAACAGGAATTCGAGCACGGCGGTCTGAAGCGGAATCAGCAGCCAGACGGGCTTGTCCTCGACCAGAAACGCGAAGGCCTGCGCGGCCGCCGCCCAAAGGACCATCGCCGCGATCAGCCGCCGCGCGCCGCCCCCGAAGAAGGTGGCGGCGAAGAGCGCGTAGAAAAGCAGCTCCAGCGACAGGGTCCAGGCGATCACGATCACCTGATCCGGGTGAGGCAGCAGCAGGTAGGAAATCAGCAGGCTCGACCCGTCCGGCAGCTTGCCGCGATCGCCCAAAAGCATTGCAAGGCCAAGGGCGGCCAGGATGTAGAGCGAAAGGATCGCCCAGTAGGGCGGCAGGATCCGCCAGAAGCGCGACTGCAGGAAGGCCGACCTGGTCATGCCGGGCCGGTTGCGCGAGATGTGGAAGATGATGAAGCCGCTGATGACGAAGAAGACGTCGACGCCGATCTCTCCGCCCGAGAACAGCCAGAACAGCCCCGGATCGGCGCCTTCGGCCTCGGCCGCGGCGAACAGGTGAAACCCCGCCACCAGCGTCGCGGCGACGCCGCGCAGGATCTGCAGGCTGACGATCTTGCCCATGCGCGCGTTCCCCCGAAGAGGGCCAGTGTGCGCGGGGGCGGACGCGAACGCAACCTTCGGGGCGGCGCGCGGCGGGACGCAGGACAGGCGCAGGTCCGGCGCAGGCCCCGCCCGGGTCGGACGCGGGGCGGGCGCGAAACGGGCGCGAAACGGGCGCGGCGGGCGCCGCGCGCCGAAGGGGCGGCCGGGCGACGGGCGCGACGGGCGCGGCGGGCGGCCTTACTCGGCCGCCGGCTCCAGCGCCGCCTGCTCGGCCAGGAAGCGCTCGGCCTCGAGCGCGGCCATGCAGCCCATGCCCGCCGAGGTCACCGCCTGCCGATACACATGGTCGGTCACGTCGCCGGCGGCGAACACGCCCGGGATCTCGGTCGAGGCCGTGCCCGGCCGCACCTTCACATAGCCGCCGTGATGCGTCTCGAGCTGATCGCGCACCAGCTCGGAGGCCGGCGCGTGGCCGATGGCGATGAAGACGCCGGCGCAGGGGATCTCGCGCGTCGCGCCCGATTGCACGTCGCGCACGCGCACGCCGGTCACGCCCTTGGGCTCGTCCTCGCCCAGCACCTCGTCAAGCTGATGGTTCCACAGCACCTCGACCTTGGGATTGGCGAAAAGCCGCTGCTGCAGGATCTTTTCGGCGCGCAGCGAATCGCGGCGGTGGATCAGCGTCACCTTCGAGGCGAAGTTGGTCAGGAACAGCGCCTCCTCGACCGCGGTGTTGCCGCCGCCGATCACCACCACCTCCTTGCCGCGATAGAAGAAGCCGTCGCAGGTGGCGCAGGCCGACACGCCAAAGCCCTTGAACTTCTCTTCGCTGGGCAGGCCCAGCCACTTGGCCTGCGCGCCGGTGGCCAGGATCACCGCGTCGGCCAGCCACACCCGGCCCGAGTCGCACTCGGCGCGGAAGGGGCGGGACGACAGGTCCAGGCGATTGACGTGATCGGCGACGATCTCGGTTCCCACGGCGCGGGCGTGGGCCTCCATGCGCTCCATCAGCGCGGGGCCCTGAACCTCCTGGTCGCCGGGCCAGTTCTCGACCTCGGTGGTGATGGTCAGCTGGCCGCCCGGCTGCACGCCCTGGATCATCACCGGCGACAGCATCGCGCGCGCGGCGTAGATGGCGGCGGTGCAGCCGGCGGGGCCCGAGCCGATGATCAGAACCTTGACGCGGCGGGTGTCGGACATGGCGGAGCTCCTGCATTCGGGGCGCGGAAAAGGGCGTCGGCATGGGCGCGGCAAGCGCGGTCCGGCCCCATATAAGCGCGCGCGGCCGGCAAGGAAAGCGCCCCGCGCTCACCGCCGCGCGAGCAGCGCCTCGACGCGGGCGGCGGCGGCGTCGGTCTCGCGCAGGGGGCGAATGCGCGCGCGGGCCTCCTCGGCCGGGGTCTCGAGCGCGAAGGCCGCCCCCGCCTCGCGCAGCGCGGCGTGAAAGGCCGTCAGCTTCGGCGCCAGCCGATCGGCCGGCGCCACGCGCACGGGCTTGCCCGCCGCGGCGGCCTCGCTGGCCATGTTGACCGAGTCGGCCGTCACCACGATCTCGTCGGCCAGGGCCAGCATGGCCTCGTAGGGATTGGGGCCGCGCCCGTCCCAGATCCAGCCCGCCCCGCCCAGCGCCTCGCGCAGCGCCGCAAGCCCCTCGGGCGGCGTGCGCCGCGAGGGCGTGACCCACACCGCCGCGCCCTCGCCCGCGCGCGCGGCCAGCCATGCGCCGAGGCGACCGAAAGCGCCCGGCCCCATCCGCGCCGCGCGGCTGGGCCCGCCGAGCAGAACCGCCAGACGCGGCGCGCCCGCCGCGCGCAAGGCGGGCGGCGCGGCGGCCGCGGCCTGCGCCAGGCGTTGCGGCGTGATGCGCGTCAGCGACCCCGTCGTCGTCACCACATTCGCGCCGCGCAGGCCGTCATGACGCGGCGCCGCCACGGCGTCGAACATCGCCAGCGGCATCCGCGGGTCCAGGATCTGCACCGCGCGCGTGCGCCCGCCCGACAGGCGCCGCATGGCCGCAGCCACGGGCGCGGCGCGGCGGCCTGCGCCCACGAGCAGATCGGGCCAGGGCCGATCCAGCGCCGCGCCGCCATCCTCGAGGCCCGAGAACGGCCAGCCCCCGCGCCGCGCCCCGCCCAGCGCCCACAGCGCCGGCGGCAGCGCCGCGGCCCAGCGGCGCAGGGCGATGCGCCGCGTCTCGATGCGCGCGCCCTCGAACGCGCCGCCCGGCCTGCGCGCCAGGGCCTCGGCCAGGGCCAGGGCGGGATTCTCATTGCCCGGGCGCCCGTCGGTCAGCGTCCAGATGCTCGGGCGCCCGGCGCCTTCGCCCGGGTCCTTGCCGCCGCCCTCGCCATGATCCGCCGCGCCGCTCATGCCCGCCCGTTTCCATTTCTTGCGCGCTCGCGCAATATTATTGCCTTGCGTCGCCCCAGCGGGGCAATTAGAAAAAGATCACTCCGCGCGCCGCGCCCGGCGACGCGCCGCACAGGGGACGAACGACGCGCCATGCCTCACGTCAAGCTCGATCCGATCGACCGCAAGATCCTGGCCGAACTGCAGGCCGACGGCCGCATGACGAATGTCGAGCTGTCGCGCCGGGTCGGGATCTCGGCGCCCCCTTGCCTGCGCCGCGTGCGCACGCTGGAGGAGACGGGCTTCATCCAGGGATATCACGCCCGCGTCAACGCCCGCGAGCTGGGCTTCGAGGTCACCGTCTTCGCCATGGTCAGCCTGCGCAGCCAGGCCGAGGCCGACCTGGTCGCGTTCGAAGAGCGCGCCCGCGCCTGGCCCCTGGTGCGCGAGTGCCACATGCTCAACGGCGAGATCGACTTCATCCTCAAATGCGTGGCGCCGGACCTGTCCTCGTTCCAGAGCTTCCTGACCGGCGAGCTGACCGCCGCCCCGAACGTGGCCAGCGTCAAGACCTCGCTGGTGATCCGCTGCGCCAAGAACGAGCCGGGCGTTCCCTTCGACGTGCTCGAGGCGCGCGCCGCGCAAGCCGACTGAGCGCCGCCCCATCCGCCGCCGCCCGGCGCGCCCCCGGCAAGGCTTGACCGCCAAG
The DNA here is from genome assembly GCF_900111545.1 of Oceanicella actignis. Taxonomy (NCBI): domain Bacteria; kingdom Pseudomonadati; phylum Pseudomonadota; class Alphaproteobacteria; order Rhodobacterales; family Paracoccaceae; genus Oceanicella; species Oceanicella actignis. The sequence continues at coordinate 132,114 of NZ_FOHL01000009.1, read as the reverse complement.
CCGCAGGCGCCGCCGGCGGAACGCGCGCGCCGCGACCAGGACCGGCGCCGGAGACGGCGCGCGCCCGGCCCGGATCGCCCGCAGCCCGGCCGACGGCGCGGCGGCCCGCGCGGCCCGCCGCCTCAGAACCCCGGCGCGCCCTCGATCGCCGCGCGCACCGGCGGCAGCCGCCGGATGCGCGCCGCCGACGCCGCCGCAAGACGGGGCGCGAGAAGACGGGGCGCAAGAAGACGGGGCGCAAGCGCCGCGGCGTCGGCGGGCGCGGCGACCGAGAATGCGCCGATCGCCGCCCCGCTCTCGTCCCGCACGACCCAGTCGAGACGCAAGACCCCGCCGGCGGCGGGATGCAGCGCCGCCTCGGCGCGCAGGCGCCGCGCGGGGCGCGCCCCGGGCGCCGGTTCGGGCCCCAGCCGCCGCGCCGTCGCCAGCGCCAGCCGCGCGCCCTCGGCCGGGGCCATGCCCGCGGGCGCCGCCACCTCGATGCGCACCCGCGCCGAGGGCGCGGCGGCGGCGATGAAGGGCGCCTCGACCCCGGCCGCGGCGCGGGGCGAAGACGGCGCCGCCGCATCGCGCGCCGGCATGTCCGCGCCGCATCCCGCCGCGGCCAGCGCCGCCGACGCCGCCAGCGCCGCGGCGCCCAGGCGGCGGGCGCTCATCCCTCGCCGCCCAGCGCGATGGCCGAGACGAGGCGCCCGTAATCCTCGGCCCCCTCGCGCGTCGCGCGGCGGTAGGAGTGGAAACGATCGGGTTCGGAGAAGGTGCAGCGCCTGATCCAGCCGCAGCGCGAGATCCCCGCGGCGCGCAGCCGCTCGAGGCAGAAGCGCGGCAGGTCGAAATGCGGCCTGCCCGACGGCCCGCCCGAGAAGAAGCGGCCATTGGCGGGGTCCTCGTCCATGAAGCGCTCCATGAACTCCTCGCCCACCTCGTAGGCGTGCACGCTGATGCACGGCCCGATCGCGGCGGCGATGCGGGCGCGCTCAGCGCCCATGCGCTCCATCAGGTCGAGCGTCGCCTCCAGCACGCCCTCGAGCGCGCCGCGCCAGCCCGCATGGGCGGCGCCGATCACGCCCGCCTCGGGGTCGGCCAGCAGCACCGGCGCGCAATCGGCCGTCATCACCGCCAGCGCAAGGCCGGGGCGGTCGGCGACCAGCGCGTCGGCCTCGGGCGGATCGCCCGGCCACGGGCCTTCGGCAGCGACGGCCCGCGCGGTGTGCGCCTGGCGCAGGAACAAGAGCCGCTCGGGCGCGACGCCCATGCTTTCGGCGGCCAGGGCGCGGTTGCGCGCGACGGCGGCGGGGTCGTCCTTCGAACCGGCGCCGCCGTTGAACTCGGCCCAGATCCCGCCCGAGACCCCGCCCCTGCGGGTGAAGAAGGCGTGACGGGGGCCGTCGGGGCCGAAGTTCAGCTCGTCGGCGCGCAGGGCTTCAAGCGGCATGCGACTTTCCTCATCCGTTTCGGCCCGCCTCGGGCGCGAAGCCCGGCGGCGCGGGCTGGCCCGGCCCGGTCAGGGCCAGCGCCTTGAACAGGCTTCCCATCTCGTCCGGGTGGGTCAAGCGCCGATGCGCGGCGACGATGGCCTCGACCGCATCGCCGCCGCCCCCTTCGCCCCCTTGCGCGCGCGACGCCGCCGCGCGGGCCAGGGCGCGGGCGCGCTCGGTGACGCCCAGCCGCTCGAGCAGCACGCCCTGCGTCGCCGCCGGCCAGGCCACGGCGCCGGCCCCGACCGCGGCCTGCGCCAGCGCCCCCAAGTCCACATGCGCGGTCAGATCCGCCTCGCCGGGGGCGGCGAAGGGATCGGCATGGCGCCCGCCGCGCAGGGCCTGGAAGGTGTCGCCGCCCATGGGCGGCACGCTCAGATAGCCGTAATCCACGATCAGCGCCGCCCCGCCATGGTCCCGCAGCCGCGCGCCCAGCAGCGCCGCCACGCGCCGCCCCTCGGGGCAATCCTCGCGCAGCGCGCCCTCGGGCGCGTCCTCGTCCCACGGAACCGCCGGGCCGAGGGCGAGCGCAAGCCGCCCCGCGCGCTCGGTCACCACGCGCTCGCGCCACACGCCGCCGCGGCGCTCGAACTGACGGATGGGCAGGGCGTCGAAGAACTCGTTCGCCAGCACGATCAGCGGCCCCTCGGGCAGATCCTCGGGGCGCGAGACCCAGCGCGCCCCGCGCCCGGCCAGGGCCTGGCGCTGGCGTCGGCGCAGGGCGGGGCTGATCTCGACCAGCCAGGGGCGCACGGCCTCGGCGAAGCCGGGCACGCGGCCGGCCGCGCGCAGCGCGTCGGCCATCAGCGTGCCCCGGCCGGGGCCGAGCTCGGCCAGCGCGACGCCTTGCGGGCGGCCCATGTCGATCCAGACCTGCGCGGCCCACAGGCCCAGCAGCTCGCCGAACATCTGGCTGATCTCGGGGGCGGTGACGAAGTCGCCCCCCGCCCCCAGGGGATCGCGGGTGACGTAGTAGCCGTGCTCGGGATGGGCCAGGCACATCTGCATGTAGTCCGACAGGCGCAGCGGCCCCTCGAGCGCGATGCGCCGGCGGATCAGGCGCTCGAGCGCGTTCACGCCGCGCCCCCGCCGGCCCGCCCGGCCCCCGCGCGCCGCCAGGCCAGCGCCAGAACCGCCGCCCCGGCCGCGATCATGGGCAAGGACAGAAGCTGCCCCATGGTCAGCCCGCCCTCGGCCCCGAGGCGCAGCGCGTAGCCCATGGGATTGTCGGGCGTCTGGAAATAGGCGTCGGGTTGGCGGAACAGCTCGACGAAGGCGCGGGCGCAGCCATAACCCAGCAGGAACGCGCCGATCATCGCGCCGGGCCGCCGCAGCCAGCCGCGCCGCGTTCCCAGCCACCACATGAGCGCGAACAGAAGCGCGCCCTCGAGCGCCGCCTCGTAAAGCTGCGAGGGATGGCGCGGCGCGCCGCCCCCCGTCGGAAAGATCACCGCCCAGGGCACGTCCGTGACGCGGCCCCACAGCTCGCCGTTGATGAAGTTCGCCACGCGCCCGAACAGCAACCCGATCGGCGCCGCCATGGCCACGCAATCGCCCACCGAGGCCAGCGGCAAGCCCCGCGCGCGGCAAAAGCCGATCACCCCGACCGCCACCCCCAGAAACCCGCCATGGAACGACATGCCGCCGTTCCAGAGCTGAAGGATCTGCCAGGGATGCTGCAGGAAGTATTCGGGCTGGTAGAACAGGACGAAGCCCAGCCGCCCGCCCAGGATCACCCCCGCCACCATCCAGGTGAGCAGCTCTTCGGTCTGCTCGGGGGTCATGGGCGGCGCGCCGCGCCACAGCTGCGGGCGGCGCACCAGCCACGTCACGTAGCGCCAGCCAAGCGCCAGCCCGGCGATGTAGGCCAGGGCATACCAGCGCAGGCTGAAGCTCAGCCCGCCCAGCTCGATCGTGAAGATCGCCGGGTCGATGTCGGGAAAGGGTATCGCCAGCATCGCCGCCTCCGCTTCGCCGGGCGCGCTGCCCGCCTTCGCCCGTCTGATGGGCGAGCGGCGCGCCCAAGTCAACGCGCCGCCCGCACTCAGCCCTCGAGCAGCGCCTCGGCGCGCGTCAGATCCACCGAGACAAGCTGGCTGACGCCCTTCTCTGCCATGGTCACGCCGAACAGCCGGTCCATGCGCGACATGGTGACCGCGTGGTGGGTGATGATGAGAAAGCGGGTGCTCGTGCGCCGGCGCATCTCGTCCAACAGGTCGCAAAAGCGCGTCACGTTCGCGTCGTCCAGCGGCGCGTCCACCTCGTCCAGCACGCAGATCGGGGCGGGATTGGCCAGGAACACCGCGAAGATCAGGCTCAGCGCCGTCAGCGTCTGCTCGCCCCCCGACAGCAGCGACAGCGAGGACAGCTTCTTGCCCGGCGGCATGCACATGATCTCGAGCCCCGCATCCAGCGGATCGTCCGACTCGACCAGCACCAGCTCGGCCCGTCCGCCCCCGAACAGATGCGTGAACAGCGCGCGGAAGTTGCGGTTCACCTCTTCGAAGGCGGCCAGAAGGCGCGCGCGCCCTTCGGCGTTCAGCCCCGCCACGCCCTGGCGAAGGCGGGCGATGGCGGCCAGAAGGTCGTCGCGCTCGGCCGCCAGCGAGTCGCGCTCGGCGCGGATCTCGCGCGCGTCCTCCTCGGCGCGCAGGTTGACCGCGCCCAGCGCGTCGCGCCTGCGGCGCAGATCGGCGATCTCGCGCTCGATCGCGGCCGGGTCCGGCGCGTCTTCGGGGTCGAGCTCGAAATGCGCCGCGACCTTGGCATGCGGCATCGACAGCCTTTCCTCGAGCTGCGCGGCGGCGGCGCGGGCGCGCTCGACCGCGGCTTCGGCGCGGGCCTCGAGGCGCGCGCGCGCCTCGCGCGCCTCGGCGGCCGCGCGCTCGGCGGCGCGCTCGGCCTGTTCGGCGGCGCGCAGCGCCTCCTCGGCGGCGGCCAGCGCATCGGCGGCGGCCTTGGCGCGCGCCTCGGCGCGGGCGATGGCGCCGACCAGCTCGTGGCGGCGCGCCTCGAGCGCGGCGGGGTGGGCGCGGGCGGCCTCGAGCGCGGCGGCCGCCTCGGCGCGGCGGGCGGTCAGCTCGGCGATGCGCGCGCCGGCGGCCTGGGCGCGGCGGGTCCAGTCCTGCGCCTCGCGGGCGATCTGGGCGCGGCGGCGCGCGCGCCCCTCGCCGCGGCGGCGCAGATCGTCGGCGGCCGCGCGCGCGGCCAGCTGGGCTTCGCGCGCGCGGCTCAGCTCGGCGCGCAGGGCCGCCAGGCGCGCGCGCGCCTCGTCCACATCGCCCAGCCCCTCGGCCTCGGCGGCGGCCTCGTCGGCGGCGGCGCGGGCGGCGGCCAGCTCGGCGGCGCGGGCGTCGCGCGCGGCGCGCAGGGCCTCGAGGCGGCCGCGCGCGGCCTCGAGGTCCGCTTCGGCCCGCGACAGCGCGCGCGCCGCGTCCGCCTGGCGCTGATCGGCCTGACGGCGGCGGGCGCGCGCCTCGGCCTCGGCGCGGGCGGCGGCGGCGGCGGCCTCGGCCGCGGCGCGATGGCGCGCGGCGGCGTCCTGCTGCGCGGCGGCGGCGGCCGCCAGCGCCTGGCGCAGCTCGCTCAGGCGGTTGCGCTGGCGCAGACGCTCGGCCGCCGCCGAAGGCGCCTGGCCCGCCCCCGCCCGATAGCCGTCCCAGCGCCACAGATCGCCCTTCGCGCTGACCAGCCGCTGCCCCGGACGCAGCGCCGCCTGCAACGCGGCGCCGTCCTCGGCCTTCGCGACCCCGACCGCCGCCAGGCGGCGCGCCAGCGCCGGCGGCGCCTTGACCTGCGCGGCCAAGGGCTCGACCCCCTCGGGCAAGGGCGCAAGGGGCGGATCGCAGGGCGGCAGGGCCTGCCAGCCCGCCCCGGGCTGCCCCGGCTCGAGCAGCGGCGCGCGCAGATCCTCGCCCAGCGCCGCGCCCAGCGCCGCCTCGTAGCCCGGAGTCACCTCGAGCGCGTCCAGCGCCTGGCCCTTCGGCCCCGCATCGCGCGACAGCGCGCGCTCAAGCCCCGCCGCCTCGGCCTCGAGCGCGCGCGCCTCGCCCTGCGCGGCGGACAGGGCCGCGCGGGTCTCGGCCTCGGCGCCCTGGGCGGCGGCGCGGGCCTTCTCGGCCTCGGCAAGGCCCGCTTCGGCCGCCTCGGCCTCGGCGCGGGCTTCGGCGGCGGCGGCGCGCGCGGCCTCGGCGGCCTGCTCGAGCGCGGGGGCGCGGGTCTCGAGCGCCGCCGCGCCGGCCTCGGCCTCGGCATGGGCCTTGCGCGCGCGCTCGAGCCCCGCGCGCGCCTGCTCGAGGCGCTGGCGCACCGTCTTGCACCGCGCCTCGAGCTCGGCCGCCGCCGCGGCGGCGGCGTCGAGCGCGGACTCGCGCGCGGCGGCCTCCTGCGCGGCGGCGCGCGCTTCCTCCTCGGCGCGGGCCAGCGCCTCGGGATGGCCGGCCTCGGCGCGGGCCAGGGCCTCGTCCTCGCGCGCGAGCCGCTCGATCATCTGCGCCGCCTCGGAGTCGAGAGCCGATTCGCGCGCGATGTCGGCGTCGAGCTGGCGCAGGCGCGCGGTCAGGCGCTCGACCTCGGCGGCGGCCTCGCGGATCTTCTCGTCCAGCCCCTCGCGCTCGACCACGAGGCGCTGGAGCACGGCGCCCGCGACGGCGTCCTCCTCGCGCAGCGGCGGGGGCGCCTGCTCGGCCTCGATGCGGGCGGCGGCGCGGGCGGCGGCCTCGGCCTGGGCGCGGGCGGCGGCGCGGGTCGCCTCGGTCAGCGCGGCCTCGGCGGCGGCGCGCTCGCGGTCGGCCTCGCGCCAGCGTTGCAGCAGCAGCAACGCCTCGGCCCGGCGCAGCGCCTGCGACAGCTCGCGATAGCGCGCGGCCTGGCGCGCCTGGCGCGCCAGCTGGGCCAGCTGCTGGTCGAGCCCCTCGAGCACGTCGGCCACCCGCGCAAGGTTGGCCTCGGCCGCGGCAAGCTTCAGCTCGGCCTCGTGGCGGCGCTGGTAGAGCCCGCCGATGCCGGCCGCGTCCTCGAGGATCGCGCGCCGCGCCTTGGGCCGCGCGTTGATGAGCTCGGAGATCTGCCCTTGGCGCACCAGCGCGGGCGAGTGCGCGCCCGTCGCCGCGTCGGCGAACATCATGCGCACGTCGCGCGCGCGCACCTCCTTGCCGTTGGCCTTGTAGGCCGAGCCGGCCTCGCGGGTGATGCGGCGGACGATCTCGATCGTGTCGGAATCGTTGAAGCCGGGCGGCGCGCGGCGCTCGGCGTTGTCGATCAGCAGCGACACCTCGGCGAAGCTGCGCGGCGGGCGGCTGGCGGCGCCGGCGAAGATCACGTCCTCCATGGCGCCGCCGCGCATGGCGCGCGCCGAGCTTTCGCCCATCACCCAGCGCAGCGCCTCGAGCAGGTTGGACTTGCCGCAGCCATTCGGCCCGACCACGCCCGTCAGGCCGGGCGCGATGACGAGCTCCGTGGGGTCCACGAAGCTCTTGAAGCCCTGAAGCCTGAGTCTGACGAACTGCACGCGCGGCCCCGTCGATTCCCGATCTGACAAGTCTCGGGGCCACGGCGCTGCTGTCAAGTCCGCGGCGCGCAGATGTTGAAGCGCGCGCCGCCGGACCCCCCATATGTTGGGATCAGCCCGCCAGCGCCTTGTCGATCGCGGCGGACAGGCGCTCGAAGCTGGGCTGCTCGACCTTCTCTTCGCCGACGATCAGGGTCGGCGTGCCGGTCAGGCGCGGGTCGTCGCGGTAGCCCTGATACATCTCGACCAGGGCGCGGGCCTTGTCCTCGTCGCGCAGGCAGGCCTCGACCTGCTCGTCGGTCAGCCCGCCCAGGCGGCCGATCTTCTTGAACTCGGCCATCACGTCGTCGGCGCGGGTCCAGTTCTCCTGCCCGCGCAGCAGCGCGTCGATGAAGCCGAAATAGCGGTCCTTGCCGCCGCAGCGCGCCAGCATGCCGCCCCACAGGCCCAGACGGTCGAAATAGACCTCGCGGTAGATCAGGCGCACCTTGCCCGTGTCGATGTATTCGCGCTTGAGCCGCGGAAACACGGTTTCATGGAAGCGGCGGCAATGGGGGCAGGTGAGCGAGGCGTATTCGATCACCGTCACCGGCGCGTCGGGATCGCCCATGACCTGCTCGCCCAGCACGAATTCGGGCGCGGACTGTTCGGCGCGCGCGCCGGCGGCGGTCATCAGCGGGGCGGCGGCCAGGACGCCCAGCGAAAGGCGCAGCGCGCCGCGGCGGGTCATGGCGGTGTCGAAGCTCATGGACGTTCCTTCCTGCGATATGCCAAGCGGCGGCGTCATGGGCCGCCCGTTTCCAGATGCCCGTCCGGGGCCGGATTCGCAATGCCGCTCACGGATGCTTGAGCGCGCCGGCGCCGAAGGCCGGGCCGGGCGGCGCCGCCCTAGAACCGCCCCTCGCCCTCGGAGCCGCGCCCGGCGCGAGCCGGCTTCGGCCCCGACCGCAGATCCGGCTTCGGGCCAGGCTTCGGGCCCGGCGCGCCGGGCGAGGGCGCCGCGGCCGGCCGCTGGCCCTCGGCCCCGGGGCGCGGCGCGGCGGCGGGCGAAGCGGGCTTGGCGCCGAGGCCCAGCGCGCGGGCGCTGACGTTGCGGCCCAGAAGCTCGAGCGCGGCGCGCAGGCGTTCGTCCTGCACCGGCGCCACGGTTCGGGCCAGATCGCGCGCCTTCTCGGGCGGCAGCCGGCGCGCGGCCATGAGGCGGCGGGCGCGCGCGAAGGCGGCGGGCTCTTCGGCCATGCCGGCGGGCGCGTCGGGCGCCACCTGCGTGACCTTGACGCGCGAGACGGCGCGGTAGCCATACATGGCGTTGATGCGCTGGATGATGCGGGGGGCCTGCATCTCGACCTCGGGGGCGCGCGCGCCGGGGACCAGCACGATCAGCGTCGCGCCCATGCCGCCGGCGGCATACGAGATCTTCACCGGGCGGCAATGCGCGGCCAGCGACTCGCCCACGATCTCGGGCCAGTGAGCCAGAACGGCGGGCTCGGCGAAGCCGCGCTTGCCGAAGGCGCCGGCGACGGGCTTGCGCATCATGGCGGCCGCATGCAGGAACCCCACCGCCTTGCGCGGGGGCGGCTCCTGGGGCGCCGAGGCGGCCGCGCGCGGCTTGCGCGGGGCCCTGGGGGGCTTGCCCGCGGCGTCGTGATGGTCAATGTGGCTGGTCATGACCTCGCTCCGTTCCAGCGCGCACGATACGCGCCCCGCCCCCGAGTCGGAAGGGCCCATGGCCGAGGCGCCCCAGGAGCCGCGCCCCGACGCGCCCTGCCCCGACGCGCCGCGCCCCGACCCGGCGGCGCTGCTGGCCTGGTATGACCGCGCCGCGCGGCGCCTGCCCTGGCGCACGCCGCCGGGCGCGGCGGCGCGGCCCGATCCCTACGCCGTCTGGCTGTCCGAGATCATGTTGCAGCAAACCACCGTGGCGGCGGTCATTCCGTATTTCCAGACCTTCATCCGCCGCTGGCCCACGGTGGCCGAGCTGGCCGCCGCGCCCGAGGATCAGGTCATGGCCGCCTGGGCGGGGCTGGGCTACTACGCGCGCGCGCGCAACATGCTGCGCTGCGCGCGCATCGTGGCGGCGGCGGGCGGGCGCTTTCCCGCCGACGAGGCCGCGCTGCGCGCGCTGCCCGGCATCGGCCCCTACACGGCGGCGGCCATCGCGGCCATCGCCTTCGACATCCCCGCGACGGTGGTGGACGGCAATGTCGAGCGCGTGATGGCGCGCCTGTTCGCGGCGACCGATCCGCTGCCCGCCGCCAAGCCCCGCCTGCGCGCGCTGGCCGCCGGGCTGACGCCCGCGCGGCGGCCGGGCGATTATGCGCAGGCGGTGATGGACCTGGGCGCCACGGTCTGCACGCCGCGCAAGCCCGACTGCCCCGCCTGCCCCTGGCGCGAGGATTGCGCCGCGCGGCGCCTGGGCCTGGCCGCCGAGCTGCCGCGCAAGGCGCCCAGACGCGCCCGCCCGCATCGTCGCGGCGTGGTCTTCGTGGGCTTGCGCGAAGACGGCGCGCTGCTGCTCGAGACGCGCCCGCCCGAGGGGCTGCTGGGCGGCATGACCGGCCTGCCCGGCGGCGCGTGGCGCGAGGCGGCCGAGCCGCTCGACGACCCGGCCCCGCCCTGCCCCGGCGACTGGCGCCGCCTGACGGCCGAGGCGCGGCACGTCTTCACCCACTTCGCCCTGACGCTCGAGATCCGCGCCGCGCGGCTCGGCCCCGAGGCGGCGCCCGAGGGCGGCGCCTTCTTCGCGCCCGATGCGCGCGCCCGCGCCGCCGAGCTGCCGACCGTGTTCCGCAAGGCGGTGGAGCTGGCCTTGCCCGAGCTCGAGGCCGCCGGCCCGGGGCGCTGACGGCCCCGGCGCGCAACCATGGCGCACGCGCAGACGCCCGGAGCCTGCGCTCCGGGCGCCGCCGCGCCGGCGCGCGAAAGGGTCAGGCGCCGTCGCCCAGCTCGGCCCGAAGCTGCTGGCGCAGCACGTCGATGGGCGCCGGGCGGCCGTCCTTCTTGAAGTGCCAGTAGGTCCAGCCGTTGCAGCTGGGCGCGCCCTCGAGCGCGGCGCCCACCTGGTGGATCGAGCCGCGCGCGTCGCGCGCGACCAGCGTGCCGTCGGCGCGCACCTTGGCCACATGGCGCCCGTTGATCGAGTAGAGCAGGTCGCCCGGCTCGAGCAGCCGCCGCTCGACCAGCTGACCGAAGGGAATGCGCGGCTCCTTGCGGCGCGCGCGCGTCACGCGCACCGCGTCAAGGTCATAGGGCACGACCGCGTCGATGCGCGCCTGGGCGACCTTGCGGTAGGCCTCTTCGCGCTCGATGCCGATCCAGTTGCGCCCCAGCCGCTTGGCCGCCGCGCCGGTGGTGCCGGTGCCGAAGAACGGGTCCAGGATCACGTCGCCCGGATTGGTCGTGCCCACGATCACGCGATGCAGAAGGGCCTCGGGCTTCTGGGTGGGATGGGCCTTGTCGCCGTTCTCGTCGCGCAGGCGCTCGCCGCCCGAGCAGATCGGCAGCACCCAGTCCGAGCGCATCTGCACGCCGTCGTTCAGCTCCTTGAGCGCCTCGTAGTTGAAGGTGTATTTGCCCGCCTCGTCGCGCGCGGCCCAGATCAGCGTCTCGTGCGCGTTGGTCAGGCGCTTGCCGCGGAAGTTGGGCATGGGGTTGGACTTGCGCCAGATCACGTCGTTCAGGATCCAGTAGCCCAGATCCTGCAGCGCCGCGCCCACGCGGTAGATGTTGTGATACGAGCCGATCACCCAGATCGCGCCGTCGGGCTTGAGCACGCGCCGCGCGGCCTTGAGCCAGGCGCGGGTGAAGCGATCGTAGGCGGCGAAGCTGTCGAAACGGTCCCAGGCATCGTCCACCGCGTCGACGCGGCTGTTGTCGGGCCGGTGCAGCTCGCCCTTGAGCTGAAGGTTGTAGGGCGGATCGGCGAAGATCAGATCCACCGAGCCGGCGGGCATGGCGTTCATCGCCTCGATGCAGTCGCCCGCCACGATCTGGTTGAGCGGAAGCTCGCCCGCCCCGGCCCGCGCGGCGGCGCGCGATGCGCCGGCCGATCCCGTCTTGATGCTGGACGCCATTGGCTTGCCCCTCGTTGCCTGTTGTGTAGGGCCAAGATGAGGCGCCAGCGATTCGGCGTCAATTTCTTTTTTGAATCAGGGATTTAGAAATCAATCTTGAAGCAATATCTTGTGTATGGGGGCAAAGGAGCGCCGATGATGTTGCGTCACCCCCAAGCGCTTGAGGGCCTCGCGATGGGCGGGGACTCCATATCCCATGTTGCGCTCCCAGCCGTAGCCGGGATGGGCGCGGGCCAGCGCGCGCATGATCTCGTCGCGCGTTTCCTTGGCCGCGATCGAGGCGGCGGCGATCGAGATCGAGCGCGCATCGCCCTTCACCACGGCCTCGGACGGACAGGGCAGGCCGTCGGGGACATGCTTGCCGTCGATCAGGGCGAAGTCGGGCGCGCGCGGCAGCGCGGCCACCGCGCGGCGCATCGCCAGCCAGGTGGCGCGCAGGATGTTCAGCCGGTCGATCTCCTCGACCGAGGCGACGCCCACCCCGATCAGCGCCCGCTCGCGCAGCGCCGCCAGCAGCGCGGCGCGGCGCGCGGGGGTCAGCTTCTTGGAATCGTTCAGCCCCTCGGGGGCCGCGGCGGGGTCGGGAAAGGCCGCCGCCGCCGCCACCACCGGCCCGGCCCAGGGGCCGCGGCCGGCCTCGTCCACGCCGCAGACGAGGCGGGCGCCGGCGCCCAGCCGCGCGGCCGCCGCCCGCTCGAGCGAGAAGTCGGGGCCCGGCGCGCCCCGCCCCCCGGCCCGCGCGGCCACGGTCAGGCCGCGGCCGGCGCCGCCGGCGAAGCGCGCCGCGCGCGCGCCCGCTGCATGGCCGCCACGCCCGCCAGCAGCGCCAGGGCGGGAATGTACATCAGGTATTTCGAGGGCTGCGGCAGCGGGCGCAGCACCTTGAGCACCTCCTGATCCCAGTCCAGCCCCGCCTTCTGCGCCGCCGAGTCGAAGGCCACGTCGTCGATGACGACGCGCCCGTCGCGCTCGACCACCGCAAGGCCCGCCGCCTCGAGCCGGGCGGCGCCGTCGGCCGGGCCGCGCATGGGCACCAGGGCGACGAACTCGATCGGATCGCCCACCTCGTCCACCCCGCGCACGCGGATGCGCAGGCTCTCGCCCTCGGGGGTGGCGGCGGCGGCCTCGACCAGCGCGGCGGGCGGCGTCTCTTCGAAGGGGGGGTAGAGCTGGTCCATCCAGTAGCCCGGACGGAACAGCGTGAACGCCACCAGCAGAAGCGCCGCCGCCTCGTGAATGCGGTTGCGCGTCAGGAACCAGCCCTGCGTCGCCGCCGCGAACAGCAGCATGGCCAGCGTCGCCGTGACGAACACGAAGGCGCCGTGCAAGGGCCCGACGTCGATCAGCAGAAGGTCGGTGTTGAAGATGAACAGGAAGGGCAGCGCCGCCGTGCGCAGGCTGTAGAAGAAGGCGATGAGGCCGGTCTTGATCGGGTCGCCCCCCGACACCGCCGCGGCGGCGAAGCTGGCCAGGCCGACGGGCGGCGTCACATCGGCCATGATGCCGAAGTAGAACACGAACAGATGCACCGCGATCAGCGGCACGATCAGCCCGTTCTGCTGCCCCAGCGTGACGATCACCGGCGCCAGCAGCGCCTGCACCACGATGTAGTTGGCCGTGGTCGGCAGCCCCATGCCCAGGATCAGCGACAGGATCGCCGTCAGGAACAGGATCGCCATCAGGTTGCCGCCCGACAGCACCTCGACCACGTCCGCCAGCGCCGAGCCGACGCCCGTCTGGCTGACCGCCCCGACGATGATGCCGGCCGCCGCCGTGGCGATGCCGATGCCGATCATGTTGCGCGCGCCCGCGACCAGCCCGTCCAGAAGGTCGGCCGCGCCGCGCGCCAGCTGCCCGCCCAGCGGCTCGCCGCGGAACAGCGCGGTCAGCGGGCGCTGCGTCAGCAGGATGAAGATCATGTAGGCGGTCGCCCAGAAGGCCGACAGGCCGGGCGACAGGCGGTCGACCATCAGCGCCCACACCAGCACGATCACCGGCAGCAGGAAGTGCAGCCCCGACCGCACCGTCGGCCCGGGCCGCGGCAGCGTCGCGATGGGGGCGTCGGGGTCGTCCAGCTGCAGCGGCGCCTCGCGCGCCGAGACGCGCAGCAGCGCCAGATAGGCCGCCGTCAGCAGCGCGAACACGATGTAGCCCGCCGTGTCGGGGAAGGCGGCGCGGATCCAGCCCATGCCGTAATAGACCGCCAGCGACAGGCCGCTCAGCAGCGCGGCGCCGAAGGCGAAGCCGACCAGGCGGCGCATGATCGGCCCGGGCTCGTAGCCGCGCGGCAGGCCCTTCATCCCCGCCTTCATGGCCTCGAGATGCACGATGTAGACCAGCGCGATGTAGCTGATCACCGCCGGCACGAAGGCGTGCTTGACGACGTCGAAATACGGAATGCCCACATACTCGACCATCAGGAAGGCGGCCGCGCCCATGACCGGCGGCATGATCTGCCCGTTGACCGAGCTGGCCACCTCGACCGCGCCGGCCTTCTCGGCCGAGAAGCCGACCTTCTTCATCAGCGGAATGGTGAAGGTGCCCGTGGTCACCACATTGGCGATGGACGAGCCCGAGATCAGCCCCGTCATGGCCGAGCTGACCACCGCCGCCTTGGCCGGCCCGCCGCGCAGGTGCCCCATCAGCGAGAAGGCGACCTGGATGAAGTAGTTGCCCGCGCCCGCCTTGTCGAGCAGCGCCCCGAACAGCACGAACAGGAAGACGAAGCTGGTCGAGACCCCCAGCGCGATGCCGAACACGCCCTCGGTGGTGATCCACTGGTGATTGATCACCTCGCCCAGCGAGTTGCCCTTGTGCGCGATGATCTCGGGCATGTGCGGCCCGAGAAAGGCGTAGGCCAGGAACAGCGTCGCCACGACCATCAGCGCCGGACCCAGCGCGCGCCGGGCCGCTTCGAGCAGCAGCAGCAGCCCCGCGACGCCAACGACGATGTCCTGCATGTTGGCGGCGCCCACGCGCTCGGAGATCTGGCTGTAGAAGACGAACAGATACGCCCCCGCCGCCGCGCCCAGCAGCGCCAGCGCCCATTCCCATGGCGCGATGCGCTCGCGCCGCGAACCCAGCGCCGCCGCGCCCGCCACGCCCAGGCCGACCAGCGGGATCCACCAGACGGGAACCTCGTCCTTGGCGCCCATCATGAACAGCCCCGTCAGCGCCAGAGGCACGACGATGCCCAGCACGTTGCGCGCCGGCCCCTCGCCCGCCGGAAAGGCGGTGAAGGCCAGGAACATGGCGAAGGCCAGGTGGATCGAGCGCGCCTCGGTGTCGTTGAAGACGCCGAAGCCCAGCATGAAGGGCAGCGGCGAGGCGAACCACAGCTGGAACAGCGACCAGGCCAGCGCCGTCAGCATCAGCAGCCGCCCCACGCCCCCTTCGGGCGCGCGCGCGCCGGTGTCGGCGGCGGCCACCAGGTCTTCGACGTCGGCCGCGGGGCGGCCCTCGGGACTTGCCGTCGTTCTGGTCATGGGCGGTCTCCTGGCAAGGTGTGGCGCGATGCGCGGCGGAAGAGGCCGGCCGCGACGGGACGAAGCAGGCCCGCGGCGGGCCGCGTCCGGCGCGCGCGGCGGGCCGCGCCGGCTTTGGCTGCGAGGCGCCCGGGCGCAGGGGGGCCGGACGCAGGGGGCGGGACGCCCCAAGGCGGCGAGGCGGAACCGCGCCCGATCCGCGATCATTCCGCGGCGCCGAAGGCCCCGCGGCAAGGCGCGCCGCCCCGTTCGGGGGCCGCGCGCCAGGGCCGGGGCGCGGGCGCGCGGCCCACGCCCCGGCGCGCCGGCGTCACTTCAGCCAGCCGCGCTCCTTGTAATAGCGCACGGCGCCTTCATGCAGCGGCGCCGACAGGCCGGCCGAGATCATCTCCTCCTCCTTCAGATGGGCGAAGGCGGGATGCAGGCGCTTGAAGCGGTCGAAGTTGTCGAACACCGCCTTGACCACCGCATAGACCACGTCCGGATCGACCTTCGAGGACGACACGAAGGTGGCGCGCACGCCGAAGGTCTTCACGTCCTTGTCGTTGCCGGCATACATGCCGCCCGGGATGACGGCGCTCGAGTAGTAGGGGTTCTCGGCCACCAGCTTGTCGATCTCGGGGCCCTCGACGGGCACGATGACCGCGGCGCACGAGGTGGTCGCCTCCTGAATCGAGCCGTTCGGGTGGCCGACGGTGTAGATGATGGCGTCCACCTTGTTGTCGCACAGAGCCTGGCTCTGCTCGGCGGCCTTCAGCTCGGAGGCCAGGGCGAAGTCGTCCATCGTCCAGCCCTTGGCGGCCATCAGCACCTCCATGGTGCCGCGCTGACCCGAACCGGGGTTGCCGATGTTCACGCGCTTGCCCTTCAGATCGTCGAAGGTGCGGATGCCGCTGTCGGCGCGCGCGACCACGGTGAAGGGCTCGGGATGCACCGAGAAGACGGCGCGCAGCTCGGGGAAGGGCTGGCCCTCGAACTTCGAGGTGCCGTGATAGGCGTGATATTGCCAGTCGGACTGGGCCACGCCCATGTCCATGTCGCCGGCGCGGATGGCGTTGATGTTGGCGATCGAGCCGCCGGTGGACGGCGCGGTGCACTTGATGCCGTGCTCGGCGGCGCCGCGGTTGACCAGCTTGCAGATCGACTGGCCGACCACATAGTAGACGCCCGTCTGACCGCCGGTGCCGATGGTGATGAACTTCTCCTGCGCCAGCGCGCCGCCGGCGGCGAAGCCCGCCGCCAGCCCGGCGGCCGCGGCGACGCCGCGAGCGAATCTCGTGATCGTGGTCTTCATCGAACCCTCCTGTCTCGTTGTTCCGCCCCCAAGCGATTCTCCGGGGCGCATGGGCGAATGTTAACATCTGCCGCGCCCTGCGGCTTCCCGTCGCGCGCCGATGGGCGCGCATGGGCGGAAACGGACGAAAACACGCCCAAGACGGCGGTTTTGCGGCGGCACGACCCGCTTTTCGCCCCATTCCGGCCCCAAATCCGGCCGGACCCGACCAAAGTCCAGTTGCGCGGCGCCGCCGATCGGGGCGCCATGTCGCGATGCCCGCCCCCCAGCCGCCCCCAGCCGCCGCCGCAGCCGCGGCCCGCGCCAGGACCCGGACGCCGCCATGCCAGAGCGCCAGACGCCCCACCGCCCGCCCCGACGCCGCGCCCGGCCCGGCGCGAAGGATGCCCGCGCCATGCCGCCCGCCGCCGAGCCGCCCGCGCGCGGGCGCCGCTTCGTGCTGATCGCGGCCGGCGCGGCGGCCGTCGCCGCGGCTCTCGGCCCCGGGCGCGAGGGCCGCGCCGGCGCGAGGCCGCTTGCGCGCTGGCGCGGCGTCGCGCTCGGCGCCGAGGCGCAGATCCTGCTCGACCACCCCGAACCCGGCCCCCTGCTGGCCGCCGCCCGCGACGAGCTGGCGCGCATCGAGGCGATCTTCTCGCTGCACCGGCCCGACAGCGCGCTGGCGCGCCTCAACCGCGAGGGCCGTCTGGACGCGCCCCCGCCCGAGCTGCGCGCGGCGCTGGCGCTGGCGCGGCGCGTGCATGCGCTGACCGGCGGCGCCTTCGATCCCACCGTGCAGCCGCTCTGGCGGCTGATGGCGCGCAGCGGCGGGCGGCCCTCGGCGGCCGAGCTGGCCGAAGCGCGCGCGCGCATCGGGCTTGGCCGCGTCATCGACGACGGGCGCGCGCTGCGCTTCGCCGCGCCGGGCATGGCGCTGACCTTCAACGGCCTGGCGCAAGGGCTGGCCGCCGACCGCGTCGCGGCGCTGCTGCGCGCCGCCGGCCTGCGCAGCGCGCTGATCGATGCGGGCGAGCACCGGGCGCTGGGCGCGCGCCCCGACGGCGGGCCCTGGCGCATCGGCCTTGCGCCGCCGCCGGGTGCCGAGGGGCGGCGCGCGCCCTTCGCGTTGCGCGACGCGGCGCTGGCCACCTCGGCGCCGGCGGGGCTTCTGTTCGCGCCCAGCGGGCCGGGGCACATCCTCGACCCCCGCCCCGAGGGCGCGGGGCCGCGCTGGGCGCAGGTCAGCGTGCGCGCCCCCTCGGCGGCGCTGGCCGACGCGCTGTCCACCGCCCTGTGCCTGATGGACGAGGCGCCGGCCCGCGCCGCCGCCCGCGCCGCCGGCGCCCAGGCCTGGTTCTGGCGCGCCGCCTGAGCGCCCGCCGCCGCGTCCTGCGCTCCCGCTCTTGCGGCCCCTGCACGGTGCACCCTCGCGCGCCCCGTGCGCAGCGCCCTTGCCATCCGCGCCGTCCGCCCTTGCGCACCCACGCGCCCAGCCCTCGCGCGCACACACGGCCTGCCTCGCGCGCACGCATGGCTTGCCTCGCGCACACGTGCGTCCTGCCTTGCGCACCCGCGCGCCCGAGCTTGCGCACCCGCGCGCCCCAGCCTTGCGAACCCTGCACAGCCGGCCCTTGCGCCCCCTCGCCCCCGCCTTGCGGCGCCCTCGCGCCCCGCCCGCCCCGCATCAGGACTCGCGGCGCCGCTCATCCGCCGCGCGGGACGTGCCTGCGCTCGACGGCATCGCAGGCGGCGCGCGGGCGCGCGACGCTCGCCCTGCAAGAGGCGCGCCGACCCCCACCCGGCCGCTCGAGGCGCGCGCAGGCCCGCACCCGCCCCGCCTGCGCCCCCGCCCGCGCGCGCGAACCGCCCCGCGCGCCGCCCGGTCTGCGCCACGCCCGCGCGCGAACCGCCCCGCGCGCCCGCCGCCTTGCTCCGGCCCGGACGATCCGCTAGGAAACCGGACGATCCGCCAGGAAACCCGCGCGCGACCTCAAACGGACGATCAGCCGATGGCCAAGACCAAGCCCACCAAGACGCGGCGCCCCCGCGCCGAGACCCCGCGCGGCTTCCGCGACTATTTCGGCGCCGAGGTCACCGAGCGCGCCCGCATGCTCGAGCGCATCACCGAGGTCTACGCCCGCTACGGCTTCGACCCGCTCGAAAGCTCGGCGGTCGAGACCGTCGAGGCGCTGGGCAAGTTCCTGCCCGACGTGGACCGCCCGAACGAAGGCGTCTTCGCCTGGCAGGACGAGGACGAGGGCTGGCTGGCGCTGCGCTACGACCTGACCGCGCCGCTCGCGCGCGTCTACGCCCAGCACCGCAACGAGCTGCCCACGCCCTACCGGCGCTACGCCGTCGGCCCCGTCTGGCGCAACGAAAAGCCCGGCCCCGGCCGCTTCCGCCAGTTCTACCAATGCGACGCCGACACGGTGGGCGCGGCCTCGATGGCCGCCGACGCCGAGATCTGCGCCATGCTGGCCGAGGCGCTCGAGGCCGCGGGCATCGCGCGCGGCGACTATGTGATCCGCATCAACGACCGCAAGGTGCTCAACGGCGTGATGGAGCGCGCGGGCGTGCTCGACCCCGCCGACCCCGAGCGCGACGCCGCCCGGCGCGGCATCGTGCTGCGCGCGATCGACAAGCTCGACCGGCTGGGCCGCGAGGGCGTGCGCGCCCTGCTGGGCGCCGGCCGCAAGGACGAGAGCGGCGACTTCACCCCCGGCGCCGGACTCGACGACGCGGCCGCCGAGATCGTGATGGGCTTTCTCGACGCGCGCCGCGAGGACGGCGCCGCAACCTGCGCGCGCCTGCGCGAGCTGGTCGCCGGCAGCGCCGTCGGCGAAGAGGGCGTGGCCGAGCTCGAGCAGATCGCCGAGCTGCTGGCGGCGCAGGGGCTGGGCCCCGACCGCGTCGTGATCGACCCCTCGGTGGTGCGCGGCCTGGGCTACTACACCGGCCCGGTCTACGAGGCCGAGCTGACCTTCGAGATCCTCGACGAAAAGGGGCGCAAGCGCCAGTTCGGCTCGGTCGCCGGCGGCGGGCGCTACGACGACCTGGTCAAGCGCTTCACCGGCCAGAGCGTGCCGGCCTGCGGCGTCTCGGTCGGCGTCGACCGGCTTCTGGCCGCGCTGCGCGCCGTCGGCCGCGCCGGCGACGAGGCGCCCGGCCCCGTGGTGGTCACCGTCATGGACCGCGCGCGCCTGGCCGATTACCAGCGCATGACCGCCGAGCTGCGCGCCGCCGGCATCCGCGCCGAGATGTTCCTGGGCGGCGGCGCCATGGGCAAGCAGCTCAAATACGCCGACCGCCGCGCCGCCCCCGTCGCCGTCATCGAAGGCGAGGACGAGCGCGCCCGCGGCGTCGTCCAGCTCAAGGACCTGGCGCTGGGCGCGCGGCTGGCCGCGCAGATCGAGACCAACGAGGAATGGAAGGCCCAGCCCGCCCAGATCGAGGTCCCCCGCGCCGAGCTGGTGGCCGAGGTGCGCCGCATGCTGGCGCGGGCGGAGCGGGGCTGATGGCCGCCTCGCGCGCCTATCTTCCCGGCGGGCGGCTGGGGGCGGGCCTGGCCGAGCTGGCCGCCGAGACCGCCCGCATCAACGCCCTGTTCGCCGCCGCCGGCGCCGTCGCGGTCGAGCCCGAGACCCTTCAGCCCGCCGACATCATGCTCGAGCTCTACGGCGAGGACATCCGCGCGCGCGCCTTCGTCACCCACGACCCGGTGGCCGGCGATCTGGTGCTGCGGCCCGACTTCACCGCGCCGGTGGTGCGCCTGCACATGGCCCACGGCGCCACGCCCGCGCGCTACGCCTATTGCGGCCCCGTCTGGCGGCGGCAGGAGCCGGGCTCGTCGCGGCCCACCGAATACCTTCAGGCGGGCGTCGAGATCCTGGGCGCCGAAGACCCCATCGAAGCCGACGCCGAGGCCTTCGACCTGATCCGCCGCGCCCTGGGCGAAGGCCCCGACGCCCCCGAGCTGAGCGCGCTGACCGGCGACCTGGCCGTCGCGCTGGCCATGATCGACACGGTCGAGGGCCCCGAGCGCCGCCGCGCCGCGCTGCGCCGGCACATCTGGCGCCCGGCCCGCTTTCGCGCCCTGCTGGAAAGCTTCGGCCCCGCCCGCCCCGAACCTGGCCCCGAGCGCCGCGCCCTGCTCGAGGCCGTCCGCGCCGGCGACGAGCCCCTGCGCCGCCACATCCGCCGGCACAAGCTGGTCGGGCTGCGCGGGCTGGACGAGATCATGCAGCGCGCGCGCCAGCTGGCCGAGGACGCGGCCCTGCCGCCGCTCGACCCCGGGCGCATCGCGCTGATCGAGCGGGCGCTGGCCGTGCGCGGCCCCTCGGCGCGCGCGCTGGCCGAGCTGCGCGACATCGCCGCCGAGGCGCCCGCGCTGACGCCCGCGCTCGACCGCATGGAGGCGCGGCTCGAGGCGCTGGCCCGCCGCGGCGTCGACGCCGCCGCGCTGCCCTTCGACGCCTCGTTCGGCCGGGCGCTGGAGTATTACGACGGCTTCGTGTTCGAGTTCCGCGCCCCCGCCGCGCCGCACCTGCCGCCGCTGGGCGGCGGCGGGCGCTACGATGCGCTCACCCGCAGGCTGGGCGGCGGCCGCACGCTGCCGGCGGTGGGCGGCGTGGTCCGCCCCGAGGCGCTCATCGCCGCGCGCCGCGCCGCCCGCGACGACGAGGGCGCCGGCGAAGCCGGCCCGCCGGGCGCCCCCGAGGGCGCGGCCCCCCGCCCCGCCCCCGCCGAGGAGACGCGCGCATGACCATCCGCCTGGGCCTGCCCTCGAAGGGGCGCTTGCGCGACAAGACCGCCGCCTGGTTCGCCGAGCGCGGCGTGACCATCGAGAACGCCGGCGCCGAGCGCGAATACGCCGGACGCGTGCGCGGCGTCGAGGGGGTCGAGCTGGTGCTGCTGTCGGCCGCCGAGATCCCGCGCGAGCTGGCCGCCGGGCGCCTGCATCTGGGCGTCACCGGCGAGGATCTTGTGCAGGAGAAGATCCCCGACTGGCGCCGCGTCGTGACCCTGGCGGCGCCCCTGGGCTTTGGCCATGCGGATCTGATCGTGGCCGTTCCCGCCGCCTGGGTCGATGTCGAGACCATGTCCGACCTCGACGCCGTCGCCGCCGATTTCCGCGCCCGCCATGGCTTCAGCCTGCGCGTGGCGACCAAGTATCACCTCCTGGCGCGGCGCTTCTTCGCCCGCCACGGGGTCGCCGACTATCGCCTGGTCGACAGCCAGGGCGCCACCGAGGGCGTGGCCAAGAACCGCACGGCCGAGGCGATCGTGGACATCACCTCGTCGGGCGAGACGCTGCGCGCCAACCACCTCAAGATCCTTGCCGACGGGCTGATCCTGCGTAGCCAGGCCAATCTGTGCGTCTCGCGCGCCGCGCCCTGGGACGCGCCGCGCCGCGCCCTCGCCGAGCGGCTCGAAGGGGCGCTGGGCGTGCGGCTGCTTGAAAAGGCGAGCGCGACGCCATAGGTTCGCCCGGCAGTCGCGAATTGAGCGCGGCCGCCCGTCCGCTTCATCGACTCGCACACCCTTCCCGCGCCCATGGGGCGCGCAGCACGCCTTGGACGCCATGAACAACCTGCCGACGCTCCGCTCCGCCGCCCAGCTTCGCTCGCGCGTCAAATCCTGGCGCGCCTTCGGCGAAACCGTGGCGCTGGCCGCGATGCGCCCGGGGCTGCATGACGGACATCTGAGCCTGGTGCGCGAGGCCCAGCGCGAGGCGGACCGCGTGCTGGCCGTTCTGCTGCCCGAGGGCGACGAGGACGCCGCCGCCGACGCCGCCCGCCTGCAGCGCGACGCCGACCTTCTGGATCAGGAAGGGGCCGACGCGCTCTACATCCCCCCGCCGGACGAGTGCCTGCCCCCCGACCGGCGCACCCGCATCGCCGTCCCCGGCCTGAGCGAGGTGCTGTGCGGCGAAGAGGACCCCGCCGCCTTCGACGATTTCCTGTGCGCGATGCTGCGCCTGATGATCATCGCCCAGCCCGACGTGACGATGGTGGGCGAGCGCGACTGGCAGAAGCTGGCGCTGCTGCGGCGCGCGGCGCAGGATCTGGGGCTGAGCGCGCGCATCCTGCCCGCGCCCACCGAGCGCGACCAGGACGACGTCGCCCTGAGCGCCGCGGCCCTTGCGATGAACGACGCCGACCGCGCCGTGGCCCGCCGCCTGCATCGCGAGCTGACGCGCGCCGCGCGCGCCATCGGCGCCGGCGCCGACGTGGACCAGACCCTTGACGCCGCCGCCGACGCGCTGGCCGACGCCGGCGCCGAGGTCGAGTATCTGGACCTGCGCGACCCCGACACGCTGGCCGAGCAGACCGCGCATGACCGCGCCCGGCCGGGGCGGGTCTTCGGCGCCATCCGCATCGGCGACGCGCGGCTGATCGACAACGTGCCCGTCGAGGACTGACCGCGCCGCCCGAACGCCCCGCCCGCCCAAGGCGCAGCGCCGCGCACCGGCCCGGCACGCGGCGGGTCCCGACGCCCGGTCCCATCATCGCCGCGCCAGCCGCCATACGCGCCGGACGGACGCGCCGGGCGGGCGTCTCAATCCATGATCCGCTCGCCGCGCCAGACGCGCCCGAGGCGCAGCGCCGCCGCCGCGCCCGCCGCCGACATCAGCGCCGGGATCCAGTAGACCCCGCCGCCCGCCCAGCCATAGATCTCCGCCGCCAGCGCCGTCGCCGCCGCCATCAGCGCGCCGCTCGCCAGCGCGCCCAGCGCGCCCTGCGCCGCGCCGGCAAGGCGCTCGGGCGCGGCGGCCGAGACGAAGGCGATGGCGCCCAGATGCCCCGCCGCGAAGGTCAGCGCGTGCAGCCCCTGCAGCGCCCACAGCGCCGCGCCGACCGGGTCGAAGGCCATCGCCGCCCAGCGCACCGCCCCCGCCGCGCCCGACAGCGCGATCGCCCCCGCCGCGCCCAGCCTTCGCACCAGCGCCCGCCCCGCCAGCGCCATGAGCGCGATCTCGGCCGCCACGCCGAAGGCCCACAGCGCGCCGATGCGCCCCTCGTCCAACCCCAGCGCACGCCAATGCAGCGAGCCGAAGGCGTAGATCACCCCATGCGCGCCCTGCGCCATGCCGATGGCCAGCAGGAACAGCGCAAAGCGCCCGTCCGAGAACAGGCGCCGCATCTGGCCGAAATCGGGCCGCCCCAGCGCGCGCGCCCGCCCGCCGCCCGGATGCGTGCGCCCCAGCGCCGCCGCCGCCAGAAGGCAGGCCACGATCGCCCATAGCGCCGCCCCGGGCCCCGCCTGCGCCACCGCCGCGCCCATGAGCAGGCTAGCCGCCAGAAACCCCGCCGAGCCGACCGCCCGCACGCGCGCGTAGTCGAAGCCGAAATCGCGCGCCGCCGCGGCGCCCAACGCCTCGCCCACCGGCATCATGGCCGAAAAGGTCGCGGCCGCCGCGACGCTCAGCGCCACCAGCGCCGCCGCCTCGGCGGCCAGCAGATGCGCCGCAAAGGCCGCCGCGCCGAACAGCCCCGCCCCCGCCAGCATGGCGCGGCGCGCCTCGAAACGGTCGGCCAGCGCCGGCGCCGCCAGGCCGACCGCCACCTTGGCCGCCACCGCCAGCGCCGAATAGATCCCGATCTGCGCCGCGCTCAGCCCCCGATCCTCGAGCCAGAGCGGCCAGAAGGGCAGATGCACCCCCAGCGCCGCGAAAACGGCGGCATAGAAGGCGCCGGTGCGAAATGCGGGCAGGACCGCGCGCCCGCCCCGCGGGCGCGCGCTCAAAGCCCGAACTCGGAAAAGGGCATGAAGCGCACCGGATCGCCCGGCCGGATCTCGGCCCCGTCCTCGGGCAGCTCGCACAGCCCCTCGGCCCAGCTCAGCCCCGAGACAAGCCCCGACCCCTCGGAGCGGAAGACCTCGACCCGCCCCTCGGCGTCAAGGCGCGCGCGCAGATACTCGCGCCGGCCCGGCTTGCGGCGCTTGGCGAAGGCGGCGGGCAAGGCGCGGCCGCGCGGCAGCTCCCAGCGCGCGCCGGCCAGGCGCAACAGCGCCGGGCGCGCGAAGATCAGCGCGCACACGAAGGCCGCCACCGGATTGCCTGGCAGGCCGAACACCGCCGCGCCGCGCCACGTCGCCAGCGCCAGCGGCCGGCCCGGCTTGATGGCCACGCGCCACAGGTTCAGCGCCCCCTCGGCGCGCAGGATGGCCGAGACGTGATCCTCGTCGCCCGCCGAGGCGCCGCCCGTGGTCAGGATCGCATCGGCCTCGGCCGCGCCCGCGTCAAGCGCGGCGCGCAGCGCGTCGCGGTCGTCGGGGGCGCAGCCAAGGTCGCGCGCCTCGAAACCCCAGGCCCGCGCCAGCCCGAGCAGCATGGGGCGGTTGGCGTCGTGCAGCTGCCCCGGCGCCAGGGGCGCGCCGGGGGGGCGCAGCTCGTCGCCTGTGGACAGGACCGCCACGCGCAACGGGCGGCGCACGGGCAGCTCGGCCAGCCCCGCCGCCGCGGCCAGCGCCAGATCCTGCGGCGCCAGGCGCCGGCCCTGGGGCAGGATCGCTTCGCCGGCGGCGAAATCCTCGGCCGCACGGCGCAGATTGGCGCCCTTCTTCAGCCCCGGCCGCAGCCGCAGAACGCCGCCCTCGGCCGCCGCGTCCTCCTGCATGACAACGGTGTCGCAACCCTCGGGAATGACCGCGCCGGTCAGCACGCGCAGCGCCGCGCCCGGCGGCACGCGCCCGGCGAAGGGGCGGCCCGCGGCGGCGCGGCCGGGCAGCAGGGTCAGCGTCTCGGGATCGGCGCCGCGCAGCGAGGCATGGGCGAAGGCATAGCCATCCACCGCCGAGTTGGCCTGCGGAGGGTTGTCGCGCGCCGCGCGCACCGGCTCGGCCAGGATGGCGCCGAGCGCCCGCTCGAGCGGGACGGAGCGCGCCTCGCACACGGGAACGCAGGCCTCGCGCAGACGCTCGAGCGCCTCGGCCGCCGGGGTCCAGCTCACGCCCGGCGGCAGGGCGAAGCAATCGTCGCGCAGCCGCGGCGGCAGCCCGCCCGCGCCCTCGTCCACGCCCTCGCCCGCGCCGTCGCCCGCGGTCATCGCGCGCCCTCCCGCGCCGGGATCAGCCCCAGCTCGGCCAAGATGAAATCGGCCACGGCGTCGGCGTCGTCGAGCGGCAGATTGGGCACGTGCAGCCCCGCCAGCGGCGCGTCCGAGGCCACGGCCCGCACGGTGGGGTCCTCGTTCGCGATCAGCGGGGCGCCCCGCCCCACGCGGTGCGCCTCGACCTTGGGGTGGGAGTCGCGCTTGTAACCCTCGACCAGCACCAGATCGACCGGCGACATGCGCGCCAGCAGCGCCTCGAGCGAGGGCTCGGGGGCGCCGCGCAGCTCGTGCATCAAGGCCCAGCGCCGCGACGAGGCCAGCATCACCTCGCGCGCGCCGGCGTCGCGATGGCGGCGGCTGTCCTTGCCGGGGCGGTCCACGTCCACCTCGTGATGCGCATGCTTGACGGTCGAGACGCTGAAGCCCCGCGCCACGATCCGCGCCACGACCCGCTCCATCAGCGTCGTCTTGCCCGAGTTCTTCCAGCCGACGATTCCGTAAACGCGTTGGGTCATCTCAGCTCCGGGTTGGCGCGCACGATGCGCTCGGCCTCGTCGATATCATCGGGGGCGTTGACGTTGAAGAACGGATCGAACGGCCCCGCCGGGAAGGGCGCATCGACGCAGCCATGGGCGTCGGTCCACAGCACCACCTTGCGCACGCCCGAAGCCAGCGCGGCGCGCAGGTCCTCGCGCAGCGCCGTGGGCCAGAGGGCGAAGGTCGGGTGCCGCCACAGACGGCCGGGGCGCTCGGGATCGGGGGTGGCGGCCATGGCCATGGGCGCGCCCGCCGCGTGCGCGGCCTCGGCCAGGCGCCGCACCAGATCGGCGGGGAAGAAGGGCGTGTCCGCCGCCGCGGTGACCACATGCGAGGCCCCCAGCCCCGCCGCCCAGTCCATCGCCGCCAGCGCGCCGGCCAGCGGCCCCGGAAAGCCGGGCGCGCCGTCGGGCAGCACCGGCAGGCCGAAGCCCGCCAGCCGCGCCGGATCGCCGTTGGCGTTGAGCGCAAGCGGGCCGCATTGCGGGCGCAGCCGCTCGATCGCGCGCGCCATCAGCGAGCGCCCGGCCACCAGCCGCAGCCCCTTGTCGCCGCCGCCCATGCGCGTCGCGCGCCCGCCGGCGAGGATCACGCCGGGCGGGCGCAGGTCCGGGGCGGGGGGCCGCGCGCTCATTCGCGCGCGCCCTTGCGGCGCAGCGCCTCGGGCTCGTCGGCCACGGCGGCGGGATCGGCGTCGAAGATCAGCCGCTCTTCGCCGCTCAGGCACACGAAACGCCGCCCGCGCATGCGCCCGATCAGCGTCAGCCCGACCTGGCGCGCGATCTCGACCCCCCAGGCGGTGAAGCCC
Source organism: Oceanicella actignis (assembly GCF_900111545.1). Classification (NCBI taxonomy): domain Bacteria; kingdom Pseudomonadati; phylum Pseudomonadota; class Alphaproteobacteria; order Rhodobacterales; family Paracoccaceae; genus Oceanicella; species Oceanicella actignis. Next base: position 105,895 of record NZ_FOHL01000009.1, on the reverse strand, counting down.
GAGCGCGAGGCCAGCGCCGGAATGCCCATGAGCGCGGTCTTGATGACCATCTCCGAGGTCAGCCGCCCGGTGGTGTAAAGGATCTTGTCCGCGCCGCCCTCGCCTTCCAGCGTCATCCACCCGGCGATCTTGTCCACCGCGTTGTGGCGGCCGACATCCTCCATGTAGACCAGCGGCTGGTCCTGCCGGCACAGCACCGTGCCGTGGATGGCGCCGGCCTCGAGATACAGGCTCGGGGCGGTGTTGATCTTGCGCGCCAGCGCGTAGAGCCACGAGGCGCGCAGCTCGGCCGGCGGCAGGGTCAGCCCCTCGAGCCCCTCCATCATGTCGCCGAACACCGTGCCCACCGCGCAGCCCGAGGTGCGCGTCTTGCGGCGCAGCTTCTCTTCGTAATCGGTGGCGCGGCGGGTGCGCACCACGACCACGCCCAGCTCCTCGTCGTGATCGACGGCGGTGATCTCGTCGTCGGGGCGCAGCATGCCCTGGTTGCGCAGATAGCCCACCGCCAGATGGCGCGGATAGTCGCCGATGGTCATGGCGGTGACGATCTCCTGCGCGTTGAGGAAGATGGTCAGCGGACGCTCCTCGACCACGCGGATGCGGCGGCGCGCGCCCTCGTGGTCCACGCCCTCGACCTCGCGCGAGAGGCCGGGCGCGGCGGGATCGGGGGCGATCAGGAATTCTTCTGACATGGGGCACGAACCTTCATTGGCCTTCGCGGCGCGGGCAGGCTATGCCTGAGCCGCCGCGCGCGCAAGGCGGCGCGTCTGCGAACGCGGCAAGGCAACGATACGGCAAGAGGAGTTCCGCGCATGCGCACCCGAGGCGCGTTCGTCGAGGGCGTTGCCGCCGGCGCGCCCTTTCTTCTCGTGATCCTGCCCTTCGGGGCGCTGTTCGGGGTGGTGGCGACCGAGGCGGGGCTGGACCTCATGCAGACCTTCGCGCTGACCTCGCTGGTGATCGCGGGCGCGTCGCAATTCGCGCTGGTGCAGATGCTGTCCGACGGCGCGCCCGCGGCGCTGGCGGTGCTGACCGCGCTGGCGGTCAACCTGCGCATGGCGATGTATTCGGCCTCGCTGACGCCGCATCTGGGCAAGGCGCCGCTGTGGGTGCGGGCGCTGGCGGCGTATTTCCTTGTGGATCAGGCCTACGCCGCCGCCATCGCGCGCTATTCGCGCCGCCCGGACGAGCCCCTGCCGCGCAAGATCGCGTTCTATTTCGGCGTGCTGCTGCCGGTCGTGCCCGTCTGGTTCCTGGGCACGCTGGCGGGGGCGACGCTGGGCGCGCGCATCCCGCCCGAATACGCGCTCGACTTCGCCGTGCCGATCACCTTCGTGGCCATCGTCGCGCCCATGCTGCGCAGCCTGCCCAACCTGGCGGCGGCCTTCGTCGCCAGCGCGGCGGCGCTGGCGCTGGCCTGGGCGCCCTACGGCTCGGGGCTGCTGCTGGCCTCGGCGGCGGGCATGGGCGCCGGCGCGGCGGTCGAGCTGGCGCTCGAACGCCGCCGCCCGGCCCCCGAGGCGCAGGACGAGCGGAGGAACGCCGCATGACCCCCATTCCCGATTCCGTGTTCTGGAGCGCGACCCTGGCGCTTGGCCTCGGCACCTTCCTGATCCGCTTCTCGTTCCTGGGCCTGATCGGCGGGCGCCCCATGCCGGGCTGGGCCATGCGGCTGCTGCGCTACGTGCCCACGGCGGTGCTGCCGGCGCTGGTCGCGCCGCTGATCGCCTGGCCGGCCGCCGCGGGCGGGCAGATCGACCCCGCGCGCCTTGCCGGCGCGGCCGCCGCGCTGATGGTGGGCGCGTTCAGCGGGCGCATGCTGGGCGCCGTGGTCGCGGGGATGGGCGCGCTTTACGCCGCGCAGGCGCTGATGGGCTGAGCCCGCCGCCTCAGTCCAGCGGCAGCGCCGTGGTGCTGACCACGCGGCGCAGCGCGAAGCTGGACTGCATCTGGCTGACCCCCGGCAGGCGCGACAGGTGCTGGCGGTGGATGCGCGCGAAGTCCTCGGGATCGCGCGCGGCGACCTTCAGCAGATAGTCGGCCGCGCCGGCCATCAGGTGGCATTCGAGCACGTCGGGAATGCGCGCCACCGCGGCCTCGAACTGGCGCAGAAGCTCGTCGCTCTGCCCGCGCAGCGTGATCTCCACGAAGACGGTCGAGCGCCGCCCCACCGCGCGCGGATCGACCAGCGCGGCGTAGCGGCGGATGACCCCCGCCGCCTCGAGCCGCGCCACGCGCCGATGGCAGGCCGAGGCCGACAGGTTCACCCGCGCCGCCAGCTCGGCGTTGGGGATGCGCCCCTCGCGCTGCAGAATCGCAAGAATCGCCCGGTCCCGGGCGTCGAGCTGAACATCCTTCGACGTCATGGCCCCTCCGCCGCCGAAAATTGCGCCGCTTCGGCGCCGCACACACGATCTTTGCATGCACATTTCGCGCGCGGTGCGTCAACATGACTCCGACGCGGGGCCGCCCGGCCGCGCGCGAAACGCCACATATGCGAGATGCGAGTCATGAAGATCGGTTGCCCACGCGAGATCAAGAACCAGGAGCACCGCGTCGGCGTCACCCCCGCCGCCGCGCGCGAGGCCGTCGCCCACGGTCACGAGGTGCTGATCGAGACCGGCGCGGGGCTGGGCGCCGGCTTCGCCGACAAGGACTACGTCGAGGCCGGGGCGCGCATCGCGCCCGACGCCGCCACGGTCTTCGCCGAGGCCGAGCTGATCGTCAAGGTCAAGGAGCCCCAGCCCGAAGAGCGGCGCATGCTGCGCAAGGGCCAGGTCCTGTTCACCTATCTGCACCTCGCCCCCGACCCCGAGCAGACGCGCGACCTCATGGCCAGCGGCGTGACCGCCATCGCCTACGAAACCGTCACCGACGCACATGGCGGCCTGCCGCTGCTGGCGCCGATGTCCGAGGTGGCGGGGCGCCTGGCGCCGCAGATGGGCGCCTGGGCGCTGCAGAAGGCCAATGGCGGGCGCGGCGTGCTGCTGGGCGGCGTGCCCGGCGTCGGCCCGGCGCAGGTCGTGGTGATCGGCGGCGGCGTGGTGGGGACCAACGCGGCGCGGGTCGCCGCCGGCATGGGCGCGCAGGTGACGGTGCTTGACCGCTCGATCCCGCGGCTGCGCCATCTGGACGAGGCCTTCCGCGGCCATTTCGCCACCCGCTACGCCTCGCGCGCCGCGACCGAAGAGCTGGTCGCCCAGGCCGACATGGTCATCGGCGCCGTGCTGGTGCCCGGCGCCGCCGCGCCCAAGCTGGTGTCGCGCGCGCAGCTGGCCGGGATGAAGCCCGGCGCGGCGATCGTGGACGTGGCCATCGACCAGGGCGGGTGCTTCGAGACCTCGCGCCCCACCACGCATGACGATCCGATCTACGTCGTGGACGGCATCGTGCATTACTGCGTGGCCAACATGCCCGGCGCCACGCCGCGCACCTCGACCATCGCGCTTGGCAACGCCACGCTGCCCTTCATGCTGGCGCTGGCCGACAAGGGCTGGCGCAAGGCCTGCCAGGACGACCCCCACCTGCTGAACGGCCTGAACGTGCATGCGGGCAAGCTGACCTCGCGCCCCGTGGCCGAGGCGCAGGGGCTCGAGGCCATCGACCCGCGCGAGGCGCTCGACCTGTGACGCCTCGCCCCGCCGGCCGCGCGCGGCCGGGGCCGGCGGGACCGGGCCGGCGGGACAAAGCCGACGGGCGGGCCCGGGCGGCCGGCGCGTGACCGGATGCGGCGGGCGCGTGGCCGAATGCGGCGGGCGCGGACCCTGCGCCCGCACGCGCCATGCGCCGGCGATCAGGCCTTGCGGGCCAGAAGGTCGCGGATCTCTTCCAGAAGCTGCTCTTCGCGCGAGGGCTTGGGCGGCGCGGCCGGGGCGGCCTCTTCCTCGGCCGCGACGCGGCGCTTGAGCGTGTTGACCCCCTTGACCACCAGGAACAGCACCCAGGCGACGATCAGAAAGCTGACCACCGCGTTGAGGAACGAGCCATAGGCGATGACCGCCAGCCCCTTCTCGCGCGCCTCGGCCAGCGACGCCGCCTCCTGCCCCGAGATGTTGATGAACAGGTTCGAGAAATCGATCCCGCCGGTGAACAGCCCGATGAAGGGATTGACGATGTCCTCGACGAAGCTCTTGACGATCGAGGTGAAGGCGGCGCCGATCACGATGCCGACGCCCATGTCTACGACGTTGCCCTTGACGGCGAATTCCTTGAATTCCTTCAGCATGCGCCCCTCCTGACGGCGTTGCGGCGGCGCGGCGCGCCTGAGGCCGACATGAATGACCGCCAAATGGGGCGAATGCGTGACGCCGCGCCCGGGCGGGGCGCGGCGCAAGCGGGGGCGGCCGCGCTCAGGCGCGCAGCTCGCCCCCCGTGGCCTTGCGCACGGCGGCGACGATGCGCGCCGAGACGGCCTCGATCTCTTCATCCGTCAAGGTGCGCTCGCGCGGCTGAAGGCGGACGGTCAGCGCGATGGACTTGCGCCCCTCGCCCAGCGCCTCGGCGGCGCGGGGGCCGTCGAAGACGTCGAACACCGACGCCGACTCGATCAGCGCCTTGTCCGCGCCGCGCGCCGCGCGCAACAGCTGCTCGGCCGGCACGTCGGCGGCGACCACGAAGGCGAAGTCGCGCTCGACCGCCTGCAGGTCCGATGCCTGAAGCGGCGGGCGCGCCGTGCCGCGCGCCTTGGGGAAGGGGATGGCCTGAAGGTCGACGCTCATGCCCATGGCCCGGCCCTTCAGGCCCATGGCCTCGACGACGCGCGGGTGCAGCTCGCCGAACACGGCCAGCGGGTTCTTGGGCCCCAGCGCCAGCGTGGCCGAACGGCCCGGGTGGAACCAGGCGGGCGCGGTCGGCAGGGTCGTCAGCCGATCGACCGGCGCGCCGGCGGCGGCCAGCGCCGCCTCGGCGGCGGCGCGGGCGTCCCAGGCGTCGACGGGACGGCGCGGCACGGCCCAGTGCCGCGGCGCCGCCGCCCCGGTCAGCACGGCGGCGGCGACCAGGCGCTCCTGCCCCGGCTCGGGGCCGTCGAAGACCGGCCCCAGCTCGAACAGCGCCAGATCGGCGAAGCCGCGCGCCTGGTTGCGCGCCGCCGCCGCCAGAAGGCCCGGCAGCAGCGAGGGGCGCATGTGGCTCATCTCGGAGCTGATCGGGTTCTGAAGGCGCATCTCGTCGCCGCCGCCGCCGAACAGCCGCGCGTCGCGCTCGGAGATGAACGAGTAGGTCACGCATTCGTGGAAGCCCTGCGCGGCCAGGCTGCGGCGGGTGCGCGCGGCGCGCTTCTGCATCGGGGTCAGGCGCGGCGCGGGCACGCCCGGCTCGGGCCGCGGCAGCGGGCGCGCGGGCAGGCGCGAGAGCGAGGCGACGCGGGCCACCTCCTCGACCAGGTCGGCCTCGCCCAGCACGTCGGGCCGCCAGCTGGGGGGCGAGACCATGATCGCGCCGTCCTCGTCGCGGATCTCGAAGCCCAGATCCGACAGGATGCGCCGCTGCTCGGCCTCGGGCACGTCCATGCCCACCAGCGAGACGCAGCGCGCCGGATCGAGGCGGTAGCTGCGCCGCTCGATCCGCGGCGCGCCGGCCTCGACCACCTCGGACGCCTCGCCGCCGCACAGATCGAGGATCATGCGCGTGGCCAGCTCGAGCCCCTCGCGGGTGAAGGCGGGGTCCACGCCGCGCTCGAAGCGATAGCGCGCGTCGGAATTGATGCGCAGCTTGCGCCCCGTCGCGGCGATGTCCGAGGGCCGCCACCAGGCGGATTCGAGGAACACGTCCACCGTGTTCTCGTCGCAGCCGGTGGCGGCGCCGCCCATGATGCCGCCGATGCTTTCGGGCCCGGCCTCGTCCGAGATGGTCAGCGCGCCGGGCGGCAGCTGGTATTCCTTCTCGTCAAGGGCGGTCAGGCGCTCGGTCCCCTGCGCAAGGTGCACGCGCAGATCGCCCCGCACCCTGGCCGCGTCGAACACGTGCAGAGGCCGGGCGCGGTCGAAGGTCAGGTAGTTGGTCACGTCGACCAGGGCCGAGATGGGCCGCAGCCCTATCGCCCGCAGCCGGCGCTGCAGCCATTGCGGCGAGGGCCCGTTGCGCACGCCGCGAATGACGCGGCCGACGAAATGCGGGCAGCCCTCGCGCGCCTCGGGGTCGATCGAGACGCCGATCGGGCTGGGGAAGGCGCCGGGGACCGGCTGCGTCGGCGCCGGCCGCAGCCGCCCCAGCCCGCGCGCCGCCAGATCGCGCGCGATCCCGCGCACGCCCAGCGCGTCGGGGCGGTTGGGGGTGACGGCGATCTCGATGACCGGATCGTTCAGCCCGGCGTAATCGATGTAGCGCGCGCCCAGCGGGGCGTCCTGCGGCAGGTCGATGATGCCGTCATGGTCGTCCGAGATCATCAGCTCGCGCTCCGAGCACAGCATCCCGTTCGACTCGACCCCGCGGATCACCCCGGGCTTGAGGTCCACCCCCGTGCCGGGCACATGCGTGCCGGGCGCCGCGAACACCCCGATCAGCCCGGTGCGCGCGTTGGGCGCGCCGCACACCACCTGCACCTCCTGCGAGGGCTTGTCGGGACCGTCGGGCCAGGCCTCGACGCGGCACAGCTTCAGCTTGTCGGCGTTGGGGTGCTTGACCGCCTCGATGACGCGGCAGATGGTGAAGGCGCCCAGCGTCCTGGCGGGGTCCTCGATCCCCTCGACCTCAAGCCCGAGATCGGTCAGCGCGTCGGCGATCTCGTCGAGGCTCGCCTCGGTTTCCAGGTGGTCCTTGAGCCAGGATAGGGTGAACTTCATCGTCGGGGCCTCGTGAATGTCGGGTGCGCGAAGGGGCGGGCGGGGGCGCGCGCGCTCAGCCGCTCAGCCCCGCGTGCAGCGTCGGCACGTCCAGCGCGCCGAAGCCGTAATGCCGCAGCCAGCGCAGATCGGCGTCGAAGAAGGCGCGCAGGTCGGGAATGCCGTATTTGAGCATCGCCAGCCGGTCGATGCCGATGCCGAAGGCGAAGCCCTGCCACTGCGCCGGGTCGATGCCCGCGGCCTCGAGCACCTTGGGATGCACCATGCCCGAGCCCAGGATCTCCATCCAGTCGTCGCCCTCGCCCAGCTTCAGCTGCCCGTCGCGCCACGAGCAGCGGATGTCCACCTCGGCCGAGGGCTCGGTGAAGGGGAAGTGCGAGGCGCGGAAGCGCAGCTCGATCGAGGGCGTCTCGAAGAAGGCTCGGCAGAACTCCTCAAGCACCCATTTGAGATGCGCCATCGAGATGTCGCGGTCGATCGCCAGCCCCTCGACCTGGTGAAACATGGGCGTGTGCGTCTGGTCGTAGTCGCAGCGATACACCCGCCCCGGCGCGATCACCCGGATCGGCGCGCCCTGGTCCAGCATGGCGCGGATCTGCACCGGCGAGGTGTGGGTGCGCAGCACATGGGGCGGGCGCTCGTCGCCCTCGGCGCGGTGCATGAAGAAGGTGTCGTGCTCTTGCCGCGCGGGATGGTCCGGCGGGATGTTGAGCGCGTCGAAATTGTGCCAGTCGGTCTCGATCTGCGGCCCCTCGGCCACCGCGAAGCCCAGATCCGAGAAGATCGCCACGATCTCTTCGGTCACCTGGCTGACCGGATGCACCGTTCCGGCGCGCGCGGGGCGCGCGGGCAGCGTCATGTCCTGGCGCTCGGCCTCGAGCCGGGCGGCCAGCGCCGCCTCGGCCAGCGCGGCCTTGCGCGCGGCCAGCGCCTCGGTCAGCGTTTCCTTGAGCGCGTTCAGCGCCGGGCCGGCCAGCTTGCGCTCTTCGGGCGTCATGCGGCCCAGCTCGCGCATGCGCAGGCTGACCTCGCCCTTCTTGCCCAGCGCGGCCAGGCGCGCGGCCTCCAGCTCCTCTTCCGAGCGGGCCGCCTCGATGGCGGCAAGGTGGCGGTCGCGCAGCTCGTCAAGGCCCTGCATGTCTATCCCCCGGCATGTCGTCCCCGGCGGCGCGCGCATCGCGCCGTCGCCGTGGCAGGCGATACCATCTGCAGCGCCAAAAGCAACCCCGCCCCGGCGTTCTCAGCGCCACAGGCGATGGTAATGCTCGGCGAAGACGCCGGCGATCATGGCCCCGACCGCCAGCGCGCCCAGGGGCCGCGGCCGCGCGAAGGTCCACAGATGCTCGAGAAACCGCACCGCCATGTAGTCGAGCAGCCGCATGACGCTGGAAAAGCCCGCATAGGAATAGACATGCACCACGTCGCGCAGCGCCCCGGCCAGCAGCGCATACAGCGCCGCCAGCCCCGCCGCGCCCAGCCCCATGACCATGGCATGGGCGAAGCCGCGCCCCAGCTGCCGGCCCAGATGCGCCCAGCCCGCCAGCGCGCCCGCGGCGGCGGCGGCCAGATAGACCGGGCCCACCGGCTCGCCCGGCGCGGGGGGCGCGACCTGGAACATCACGTTCGCCGCCCCCATCGCCGCCAGCGCCAGCCCCGCCGCCGCCACCAGACGCCCGGCCGACCAGCGGTCGCGCGCGGCGAGGGCGCTCATCGGCCCGCTCCCGCCCCCGCTCCCGCCGCGCGCAGCGTGACCTGCGTGACGTCGGTGGTGCCGGCCAGGAAGCACGCGGCGCAGCTGGCCAGGTAGAAGTCCCACATGCGGCGGAAGCGCTCGTCGAAGCCGAGCGGCGCGATCTCGTCCCATTCCTCGAGGAACCGCGCGCGCCAGCGGCGCAGGGTCTCGGAATAGGACTGGCCGAACTCGAACCCGTCCACGATCTCGAGCCCGGCGCGCCGCGCCTGCGCGCGCAGCTCGGAGGGCGACAGCAGCATGCCGCCGGGGAAGATGTGCTTCTGCACGAAGTCCACCCCCCGCCGGTAGCCGTCGAACAGACGGTCGGCGATGGTGATGGCCTGGATCGTGGCCCGCGCGCCGGGCCGCAGGCGGTCGCGCACGGCGTCGAAATAGACGGGCCACCAGCGTTCGCCCACCGCCTCGATCATCTCGATCGAGGCGATGCCGTCATAGGTTCCGCGCTCGTCGCGGTAGTCGCGCAGCACGATCTCGACGCGCTCGGACAGCCCCGCCTCGTGGATGCGGCGGCGGGCGTAGTCGTGCTGCTCGCGCGAGATGGTCAGCCCCGTCACGCGCAGCCCGCGCTCGCGCGCGGCGTATTCGGCGAAGCCGCCCCAGCCGCAGCCGATCTCGAGCACATGCCCCCCCTCGGGCGCGGCGATCGAATCGCAGATGGCGGCGTATTTGTTGATCTGCGCCGCCTCGAGCGTTTCCTGCGTGCCGCGGAACAGCGCCGAGGAATAGGTCATCGTCGGGTCCAGCCAGCGCGCGTAGAAGGCGTTGCCCAGATCGTAATGCGCCGCGATGTTGCGCCGCGCGCCCTCGCGCGTGTTGCGGTTCATCCAGTGGCGAAGACGCTCGATCATGCGCGCCAGCGGGGCGGCGCTGAAGCGGCGGGCGACCTGGTCGTTGTTCAGCAGCGCCACGTCCAGCACCGCCTGAAGATCGGGCGTGTCCCACCATCCGTCCATGTAGGCCTCGGCGAAGCCGATGTCGGCGTCGCGCAACAGCCGCGCGAAGGTGCGCCCGTCGCGCACGATCACGCGCCCCTCGGGTCCGGGCTCGGGACCCTGGGCGCGGAACACGCGCCCGTCGGGCAGCACGAACTCCAACGCGCCGCGCTCGATGCGCGACACCGCGCCGAACACGGCGCCGAACCACCGCGGCAGGCCGCCTTGCCCCTTTGCGCTCGTCAACTTCACGCTCATCGTGACGCTCCCTTGTCCTCACAGGACGAAGATTAGCGCCAAATTCGCAAAAAGCGCCACATTCGCGCGCGAAAAGCCGCCGCGGGCGTTATTTCGGCGGGCCGAAGAAGATGATCGCCGCGCCGGGGCGGGGCGTGATCGGGTCGTCCGGCCCCGAGAAGGCCAGCGCGCCGCTGCGCCCCTGAACGGCGATCAGCTCGGCCTCGGGCTGGTCGCGGCGCCAGTCCTCGAAGCCGTAATCCTCGGTCAGCGCCGTGCGGCGAAAGCGCCAGCCGCGCGCGAAGCGCTCGGCATAGGCGGCATGGTCGCCCCCTGCGCCCAGCGGTCGGCCGCCCAGCGTCACGGGCAGGCCGCGCTCGCCCTCGTCCTCGTCCGAGCGGCCGACCTGGAACACGTTGCGACGGCCGAATTCGGGCGCGAAATCGGTGCACACGAGGGCGTTGTAGTCGTCATTGTCGGTGGTGGCCAGAAGCCAGCCGTAGCGGCTCAGGTTCAGGCTGTGCTCGGCCTGCTCGGACAGGATCTCGCCGTAATAGGTGGGCACGCCCAGCACGCGCGCATGGCGCAGATGCGACCAGTTGCGGTCGGCGACCAGCACCGGCGCCCCGGCCTTGAGCAGCGTCTCGGCCAGCGCCGCGCTCCAGGGCGAGCCGCCCACGATCAGCGCTCCGGGCGGCTCGGTCGAGGTCAGCCCCAGAAGCCGCGCCGCCGGTCCGATCGAGAAGCCGTGCGCCACCACCGTGGCCGCCGACAGCGCGAAGGCCAGCGGCGCCAGCATGTGCGCGTCGGGCACGCCCAGCTCGGCCAGGCGCGCGCCGAAAAAGCCCGAGATCGCCACCGCCACGATGCCGCGCGGGCCGATCCAGGCGATCATCGCGCGCTCGCGCCAGGGCAGGTTCGTGCCGATCAGCGAGGCCAGCACCGCCGCCGGGCGCGCCACGAACATCACCGCCAGCACGAACAGCGCCGCGCGCCAGTCCAGCGCCGCGATCATGGGCGCGTCCAGCCCCGCGGCCAGCACGATGAAAACGCCCGAGACCAGCAGCACGGTCACCGCTTCCTTGAAGCGCAGCAGCTCGCCCAGCGAGGGCAGGCGCGCGTTGCCCATCACCACGCCCATCACCGTCACGGCCAGAAGCCCGCTTTCGTGCAGCAGGGAATCGCAGGCGGCATACACCGCCAGCACCGCGGCGATCATGGCCGGCGCCTTCAGGAATTCGGGCGCCGCGCCGCGGCGGAACGCGGCGGCCAGCGCCTTGCCCGCCGCCCAGCCCGCGGCGCCGGCGATCGCCACCCCCAGCGCCAGATGCGCCAGCGCCATGGGCACCGCATGGCCGCCCGCCGCCGCCAGCGCGGCGACGATCTCGAAGGCCAGCACCGCCGCCAGCGCGCCCAGAGGGTCGTTGACGATGGCCTCCCAGCGCAGGATCGAGGCCGGCCGCGGGTCGAGCCGCGCCTGGCGCAAGAGCGGCGTGACCACGGTCGGCCCCGTCACCACCAGCACGCCGCCGAACACGGCCGCCACCTCCCAGCTCAGCCCCGCCACCCAATGCGCGGCCAGCGTCGCCGTCAGCCAGCCGAGCGGCGCGCCAAGCGCCGCCAGACGGCGCACGGCGGGGCGCGCGGTGCGCAGCTCGTTGAAGTTCAGCGTCAGCCCGCCCTCGAACAGGATCAGCGCCACGGCGGCGCCGACGGCGGCGTCGATGACGGGGCCGAACTGCGCGCGCGGGCTGACGAGCCCCGTCGCCGGCCCCGCCAGAATGCCGGCCAGCAGCATCAGCACGATGGCGGGCAGCTGGAAGCGCCAGGCCAGCCATTGCGCCCCGATGCCCAGCGCGCCGATCAGCGCGATCGCCGTGGTCGTGTCGGTCATGCTGCGCGCCCCCTCACCGTGGTCCGGCGCGCACGTTACACGCGGCGCGCATGGGCCGCTAGGGCTCGCAATCGGGTCCGACCTCGCGCGTGACGTTCTTGAGCGGGATCTCGTAGAGCGGACGCCAGCGCGGCCCTTCGGGGCCCGCCTCGCACACAAGGGTCGAGGACATGCGCAGCAGCCGCGTGCCTTCGCGCGTGCAGCCGCGCGGAAGCTCGCGCCGGACCACGGCGCCGGGCGAATACTCGCGCCCCTCGTGCCAGCACACGCCCGCGGGAACGTCCTGACGCAGGCGCGCCTCAAGCTCGGCCGCCGCCGCGCCGGCGGGTGCCGCGCCGACCGCCAGCGCCGACGCCAGCGCCGACGCCAGAGCCGCCGCGGGCCGGAAAGCGTCGGACCCCCGGGCGGGCCGCGTCAGCCCCCCGCACCGGCGCGCGTCGCGGGGCCGCCGAGGGGACAAGCGCCCGCGCCCAAGCGCGGCGCCCGTCGGCGCAAGGGCGGTCGCAAGCAAGGCCAGAAGGGCGGCCAGAAGCAAGGGCGGGACGGCGCGCATGACTCCTCCGACGGATGCGGCGGACCCGGCGCCCGCCGCCCGCATGGTGCGCGCGCGCGCATTGCGGTCCGGTTAACGCCGCGCGAGCCGGTCCCGGCGCGGCCGGCGGCGGCGCAGCGGGCGCCGGCGGTCAGCGCGACGGCGCGGCGCCCCCGTCGCCCCCGTCGCACCCGTCGCCCGCGTCGCCCCGCCCGGCGGCCGAGGCGGCCTGCTCCAGCGCCTGGCGCTTCAGCTCGCGGCGCATGATCTTGCCCGTCGCGGTCATGGGCAGGGCGTCCACCACCCGCACCGCGCGCGGCGCGACATGGGGGCTGATGCGTTCGCGCACGCGGGCGGTCAGACGCGCGGCCAGACCGTCGCGCGCGGCGCCGTCGCGCAGGACCACGAACAGGGTCACCGCCTCGGTGCGGATCGGGTCGGGCAGGCCCACCGCCGCCGCCATCGCCACGGCGGGATCGCCGGCGACGCAGTCTTCGATCTCGGTCGGCCCGATGCGGTAGCCCGAAGAGGTGATGACGTCGTCCGCGCGCGAGGCGAAGTGAAAGTAGCCCTCGGCGTCGCGCCGGCCCAGATCGCCGGTGCGCATCCACTCGCCGGCGAATTTCTCGGCCGTGCGCTCGGGCTTGTTCCAGTAGCGCAGGAACATCGAGGGACTGCCGCGGCGCACGGCGATCTCGCCCGTCTCGCCGTCGGGCAGCGGCCGGCCCTCGGCGTCGATCACCGCCACCTCGTGCCCCGGCGTGACCTTGCCCGCAGAGCCCGGCCGGGGCGCGAAGGCCGCCGCGCAATTGCCCAGCACAAGGTTGCACTCGGTCTGGCCATAGGCCTCGTTGATGGTCAGGCCGAAGGCCTCGCGCCCCCATTCTAGCAGCTCGGCGCCCAGCGCCTCGCCCGCCGAGGCCAGCGAGCGCAGCGGCGCGGCCGCGCGCAGCCCGGCCTGGCGCATGAGCTTGAGCGCCGTCGGCGGCATGAAGGCGTTGCGCACCTCGAGCCGGGCCATGAGCCAGACGGCGCGCTCGGGATCGAATTTGGACATGCGGTGCGCGACCACGGGAATGCCCAGCGCCAGGGCGGGCATCATCACATTGGTCAGTCCGCCCATCCAGGCCCAGTCCGCCGGCGTCCAGATGCGGTCGCCCGGCGCGGGGGCGTAGTCGTGCTGGGCGATGAAGCCGGGCATGTGGCCCATCAGCACCCGGTGGCCATGCAGCGCGCCCTTGGGCGGGCCCGTGGTGCCCGAGGTGTAGCTGAGGAAGGCGGGATCGTCCGGGCCGGTGCGCGCGGGGGCGGCCAGCTCGGCGGCCTTGCCCAGCTCCTGCCAGAAGCCCCAGGCGCCGGGGCCGGGGCGGTCGATCGAGAAGACGGCCCGCAGCTCGGGCAGCTGGTCGCGGATGGCGGCGATCTTGGGCAGGCTGGCCTCGTCTGTGACCACGATGCGCGCGCCGCTGTCGGCAAGGCGGTAGCGCAGCCCGTCTTCGCCGAACAGGGTGAAGAGCGGCGTCGCCACCGCGCCCAGCATGTAGCACGCGATGTGGGTGAGCGCCGCTTCGGGCGTCTGCGGCAGCAGCACCGCGCAGCGGTCGCCGCGCCCGAGCCCGTGCGCGGCCAGCGCGTTGGCCAGCCGCGCGGCGGCGCGCGCCAGCTGCGCGTAGGTGTATTCGCGCAGCGCGCCGTCGGGCCGCAGATAGATCAGCGCCACGCGGTCGGGGGCGCGGCGGGCCCAGACGCCGCAGATCTGCTCGGCGATGTTGCACTGCGCCAGCCGCGGCCAGCGGAAGTCGGCGCGCACGCTGTCCCAATCGGGGCGGCGGGGAAGCTCGATCATGGGCACGCTCCTTGACGCAACGCAGCATAGCCGCGCGCGGGCCGGGCGCAAGCGGCGCCGACGGTCGAGGCCGCGAGATAGCTGGAAAAGGGGATCGCAAGAAATAGGACCTCGGCGTTGGCCGAGGCCCGGTGCGCCGCCGACTCGGCCGCGCGTCGCGCATGACGCGAGCGCCATGCGTATCTGATGCCAGGAATGCTAGCCGCGAATCTGACGCAACGTCAAGATGAAAGCCCGCGCAAGGCGCATGCGGGGGCTTTCGCGAAACGCCGTTCCGCTACAGAATGCCGCGAAACCGCAAGAACTACGGAGCCCCCATGAGCGACCTTCAGATCCAGACCCGCCGCGACGACATCCGCCGCACCCGCGCGGTCGCGGCGCCCGAGCGCCCCCTTGCCCCCGGCGAGGCGCGGCTGCGCGTCCGGCGCTTCGCCCTGACGGCCAACAACGTCACCTACGCCGCCAGCGGCGACGTGCTGCGCTACTGGCAGTTCTTTCCGGTGGACGAGGAATGGGGCCTGACGCCGGTATGGGGCTTCGCCGAGGTCGAGCGCAGCCTGCACCCCGATCTGCCCGAGGGCGCGCGGGTCTACGGCTTTCTGCCCATGGCCCAGGCCTTCGTCGCCGCGCCCGAGCGCGTCACCCCGGCGGGCTTTCTCGACGGCGCCGCCCACCGGCGCGAGCTGCCGATCATCTACAACGCCTATCGCCGCCTCGACGCCCTGCCCCCGATGGAGGAGGACATGGAGGACCGCATGGCGCTGCTCCAGCCGCTCTACGCGACCTCGTTCCTGCTGTTCGACTATCTGCGCGACAACGACTGGTTCGGCGCCGAGGCGTTCGTGCTGTCCTCGGCCAGCTCGAAGACCGCGATCGGGCTGGCCAGCCTTCTGGCCGAGGCGGGGCGCAAGGTGACGGGGCTGACCTCGGCGGGCAACCGCGCCTTCGTCGAGGGGCTGGGCCCCTATGCGCGCGTGGTCCTTTACGACGAGATCGCCCAGGCGCTGCCGCAGGCGCCGTCGGTCTTCGTGGACATGGCCGGCTCGGCGCCGGTGCGCGAGGCGGTCCATGCGCGGCTGGGCGACGCGCTGACGCGCTCGATCGCGGTGGGCACCAGCCACTGGGACAAGTTCGCGCCCGGCATGGCGCTGCCCGGCCCCAAGCCGGAATTCTTCTTCGCGCCGCGCCAGTCGGAAAAGCGCCGCGCCGAGTGGGGGCGCGAGCGGATCGAGGCCGAGATCCACGGCGCGTGGGAGCGGCTGGCGCGCGACTCGCGCCGCTGGCTGAAGGTGACGCGGGTCAACGGCCCCGAGGCGGCGCAGGCGGCCTGGGCCGAGGCCGCCGAAGGCCGCGTCGCCCCCGACCAGGGGCTGATCGTGACGCTGGACTGAAGCGCAAGCGCGCCACCCCTTGCGCCTGCGCGACGCGCGGGCGGCGCGGCGCGCGGCGGATCGCAAGCGGCCCCACCCCCTCGCCTCCGCGCAAGCGCGGCGTTCCGCGCGCGGGCGATGATGCGTCGCGCGGCGTCGCGGGCAGCCTGATCGACGACCCGCTCTGCGCGCTCGGACCGCCCGCATCCGTCGCGGCTCGGCGATCATGCCGGACGGAGCCGCCGCGCGGGCGATCGCGGCCGCCGACGCCCCGCCGCCGGCGCGAACCCTCGCCCCCGCCCGCGCGAACCCGCCACGCCGCCGGCGCCTTCCTGTCGGCCGCGCCCCAAGCGCCCGGCGGGCCGGGCGATCAGGCCGGCTCGGGGCGCGAGTCGCCGAAGGCCGGCATGCGGTTCGCGCGCTCGGACAGCCACGCAAGGCGCGGATAGGCCGGCCCTTCGAGCAGGCGCGGGTTGGTCGCGGCGATGAAGTCGTAGGCGCACACGAAGGCCACGTCGCCGCCATAGGGCGTGGCGCCGCCCAGCCAGCCCTCTTCTTCGGGGGCGTGGGCCTCCATCGCCTCGAGGCCGCCGCGGATCTGCCCCTCGAGCCGCGCGCACCATTCAGGCCAGCGGTATTGCTCGGGGCGGCGGTTGTGCTCGTAGACCAGCGCCACGGCCTTCTCGGCGACCGAATTGGCGTAGGCGATCTCCTGCATCGCCTTGCGCCGCGCCAGGCCGGTCTCGGGCAGAAGGCGCGCGCCCGGTTCGGCCGTGTCCTCGAGCCAGTCGATGATGGCGAAGGTCTCGATCAGCGTCGCGCCGTCGTCCAGCTGCAGGATCGGCACGCGGCCAAGGGGGTTGATGCGCTTGAGGGCGTCGAAATCCTCGCCGCTGACCATCAGCGGACGGCGGATGACGGGTCGGCCCTGAAGGGCGCACCAGATCGCGACGCGGCGGGTGAAGGGCGAAAGGTCGCGCCCGTATAGAATCATGGTCCTGCTCCCTGGCTATGGCGTTGGGCCTGCGATCATGCCCGCCGGCGCGCCGGGCGCAAGCGCCGCGCCGCCCCGGCCCCGAGCTGCGCCCCGAGCCGCGCCCCGTGCCGCGCCCCGCGCCGGACCCTCGCCGCCCCGGACCCGAACCGCCCCGCGGCGCCCGGGCCTGACGCCACGACCGCCTTGACGGCGGCGCGGGGCGCGCGCCCAATCTGCGCAAAAAGGAGGAGATGATGACCGCGCCCCTTCGCCCCCGCGCCGATCTGGCCACGCACGAGGTCTTCAACCAGCCCGAGCCGCGCGACTCGGTCGCGCTGTGGGAGGGCGACGGCCCCCTGCGCGCGGCCGTCGCGCGCCTTGCGCCGGACGAGGCCCCCGCCCTGGCCCGCTACGCCGCCGCATGGGGCGCGCCCGAGGCGGTCGAGGACGGCCGCGCGGCCAACCGCTTCGCGCCCGAGCTCAGGCCCTTCGACCGCGCCGGGCGGCGCATCGACGAGGTCGCCTTTCACCCCGCCTATCACACCCTGATGCGCCGGGGGCTCGAGGGCGGCTACGCCGCCCGCGCCTGGAGCGGCGCGCCCGGCGGGCATGTGGCCCATGCGGCCATGGTCTACATGTCCACCCAGATCGAGCCGGGCGTGTGCTGCCCCATGACCATGACCTACGCCGCCGTGCCCGCGCTGCGCGCGACGCCCGAGCTGGCCGCCAGGTGGGAATGGGGCGCGCTGTCGGGGCGCTACGATCCGGCCTCGCGGCCCGCGCCGGAAAAGGCCGGGCTGACCTTCGGCATGGCCATGACCGAAAAGCAGGGCGGATCGGACGTGCGCGCCAACACCACCCGCGCCGCGCGCGACGGCGAGGGCTGGCGCCTGACCGGGCACAAGTGGTTCTGCTCGGCGCCCATGTCCGACGCCTTCCTGACGCTGGCCTGGACCGACAAGGGGCTGTCCTGCTTCCTGATGCCGCGCTGGACGCCCGACGGGACGCGCAACGCCTTCCAGCTGATGCGGCTCAAGGACAAGCTGGGCAACAAGGCCAACGCCTCGTCCGAGATCGAGTATCACGGCGCCTGGGCCGAGCTGGTCGGCGAAGAGGGGCGCGGCGTCAACGCCATACTCGAGATGGTGCATCACACGCGCCTCGACACCGCCGTCGCCCCGGCGGCGCTGATGCGCCGCGCGCTGGACGAGGCCGCCTGGTGGGCGCGCGGGCGCTCGGCCTTCCAGAAGCGGCTGATCGATCAGCCGCTGATGACCGCCGTGCTGGCCGATCTGGCGCTGGACTGGATGGGCGCGCTGGCCGCGGCCATGCGCGTGGCCGCCGCCTTCGACGCCGCCGAGCGCGACCCGGCCGAGCGCGCCTTCGCCCGCATCGCGGTGGCGCTGGCCAAGTTCTGGTCCAACAAGCGCTGCCCCGTCGTCGCCTACGAGGCGATGGAGTGCCTGGGCGGCGCGGGCTATGTCGAGGAAAGCCCCATGCCCTGGATCTACCGCGAGGCGCCCCTCAACTCGATCTGGGAGGGGTCGGGCAACGTCATCTGCCTCGACATCCTGCGCACCATGGCGCGCGCGCCGCAGGCCGTGGACGCCCTGCTGGGCGAGCTGCGCGGCGCGCGCGGCGCCGACCGCCGCTACGACGCCGCGCTGGCCGAGGCCGAGGCGGCGCTGAGCCGCGGGCCGCACGAATCCGAGGCGCGCTGGATCGCCGAGCGGCTGGCGCTGCTGCTGCAGGGCTCCGAGCTGCTGCGCCACGGCGACGGCGCGGCGGCCGACGCCTTCTGCCGCACGCGGCTGGGGGGCGACTGGGGGCGCACCCATGGCGCCCTGCCCCAGGGGGTGGACGCGGCGCGCATCGCGGCGCTGATCTGACCGCGCGAAGGGGCGGCGCGAGAGGCGCCCCGCCATCGCGGCATCCGGCGCCGAGGGGCCGGCGGGCCGGCGCGGCCGGCCGGGCAACGGGCCGGCGCGGCTGGCTGGGGCTGCGGGCCGGCGCGGCTGGCCGGCACGAAGGGCCCAAGCGATGGTCCGGTGCGCCGGCCCGCCCCACCCTCTCGCAGCGCGAGCGTGCGGGACGTGCCGGGGCGACGGGCAAGGGCGAGCGGCCGGCGCCACGGGTCCGGGCCAAGGCCCAGGCGACGGGCCGGGGAAACGGCGGCGCAGGTCGCGCGCGGCGCCCTCGTCCCAAGCCTCGTCGCCTCGGCCCTTCCCGCCCCTTCCCCGTCTCGCCCCCACCGCCCTCGTTCCAACCGCCGCCCCGACCGGGCTTGCGCCATCCGCCCCCGTCCAAGCCTGCCGACGCCCGTCAGCCACGGCGCCCGCGGCGGGACGACCTTGCGCCGTCGCGCCGAGACCGCCCGCCATGCCCGACCCGACCGCCTGGCGAGACGGGCGCTGCGGCTGGCCGCGCCTTGGCCTTGCGCGCCGCGCGCCTTCAGCCGCCGCCGGCCCCGGCCTGCGGCGCGTCCGCCTCGGGCAGGATGAATTCCAGCAGCAGCGTGCGCTGAAGCATGTTGAAGTTGTCGTCCGTCGCCACCAGCGCGCGCAGGCGCCCCGCGCCGTCGCGCCAGATCGAGATGCCCTCGGCGTTGTCCGCGCCCATGACGCCCGAGATGCGCGCCAGCTCCTCTTCCGAGATCACGCGCGCGCCCTCCAGCGTCAGGCGGCGAAGGCGCATGTGAAAGCCGCGCCAGAAGCTCAGCCCGCGATCGACCACGTAAAGCCGCCCGTCGGGGCCGAAATCGGCGCCGGTGATGATCAACCCCTTCTCTCTGGGCAGCGCCAGCGGCAGGACGCGGCCGTCGGGGAAAAGGAGCCGCGCCGCCTGGCGGCCCGGCCCCGCATCGGCCTCCTGGATCGCCAGCAGCGCGCCGTCGGGGCGGCGGGCCAGCGCCTCGAAGCCGTTGTTGATGGGCATGCGGCTCCAGGCGCGCAGGCTCCAGAGCAGCTCTTCGGGCGCGCGCGGACCGGCGAAGCGCGCGATGCGGTGGTCGCGCTCGAACGAGACCAGCCGCGGCCCGGACAGATCGGGCGCGGCGATGTCCAACCCCTCGGCGTCGCGCTCGGAATAGGCGGCGCGCGCGCCGTCGGGGCCCAGCATCCCCGCCAGAATCTCGAGCCGCCAGCCGGTCAGGCGCTCATCCACGCCGCGCTCCAGCGCGCCCTCGACCCAGCGGCCCGCATCCGAAACGGCGACGAAACGCCGCCCGTCGGCCGAGACCTCGATCCCCGAAAGCCCGCCGAAGGTCGGCCGCGACGAGCGCAGCTCGATCCCGCCGGCGAAGACCGCCCGCGCGCCCGCGTCAAGGCGCAGCTCGACCGGGCGCGCGCTTTCGCCCTCGGCCCCGCCCAGGGCGCAGGCGCCAGCCGCCCCCGCCAGCCCAAGCGCCAGCGCCAGCGCCGCCTCTCGCCGCATGCCCATGCCGTCCTTCCTCGCGCCCGGATCCGGCGCCAGCCTAGACCGCCGCCCCCCCGCGCGCCAAGCGCCCGCCGCTTGACACCGGTCAAGGCCCCGCGCGCCGGCAAGGCGCATGATGGGAATGGAAAAGGGGAGAATCGGCATGATCTCGATCGAGGACATCATCGGCATGACCGGCCTGACGCGCGAAGAGATCGACGCCGTCGCCGAGCATGAGCACATTCCCGAAGCCGCCGCGGCGGCGCTGGCCGACTACCTGATGCATCAGGAGAAGGGCCCCCGAATCGTCGCGCAAATGATCGCCGACGACATCCGCGCCGCCCGCGCGCGCGGCGACATGTCGCATGCGGCGGCCTTGATGGGCGCATTGAGGCATTTTCTTCGCTCGCAGAATTTGCCACGATAACGACGCAAGAGACTGCGGACGTTGCGAGAACGCGCCAGCCATGCGCTGAGCGCATATCTGCCATGCGCCGCATGGGCTACCCCGGCGTCGCGAAAGCGTCATATTGCGCCGCAGTAATCCTTTGCACTCAAAATCACGAGGAGAAGCGGCGCGATGTTCGACGACGCCGACAAGCAGTCTTTTTCGCATGAGCAGGGCATGCGGGCGCGCAAGATGTTCGCAGCCGTGGTGCTGGCCGCTCTGGACGACGCCATCGCCGACCAGCGCAAGAACGGAACCGGGGTCGAGGCCATCGCCCGCTGGGCGCGCTCGCGCGACGGGCGCGAGGTTCTCATGTGCGCCGGGATCGATCCCAACGAGCGCACCGTCAAGGGCATGATGGACTTCGTCGCCAAGGGCGTGCGCACCTCGGTCGCCCTGCGCGGCGAGCATGACTCGGACGATTCCGAGGGCGGCTCGGACAAGATCGCGGCCTGAGCGCGCCCAGGACCCTGCGCGATGGGCGGCCCGTGCGGCCGCCCGCTCGCATTTGCGACGATCCTCTTTACCGATTTCCGATCCGCCAGGAGGGCGGCGCCATGGCGATCACCGCCGACGCCAAGCCGCGCGGCCAGACCGCGCGCGACACCCAGATCGCCGCCCTTTGCTGGCGCGAGGCCCCCTGCGGCCGCGAGGGGCTGCTGGTCACCAGCCGCGGCGGCGGGCGCTGGATCCTGCCCAAGGGCTGGCCCATCGCGCGCCTCGGCGAAGCCGGCGCGGCCCTGCGCGAGGCGTGGGAGGAAGCGGGCGTGCGCATCGCCCTCGCCGCGCCCCGCCCGCTTGGCGACTACCCGGCGGTCAAGCGGCTCAAGAGCGGCGAGCCGCGCGCCGTGCGCGTCATCGTCTATCCCGCGCGCGTGCTGTCGCTGGCCGAAGACTGGCCCGAGGCGCACCAGCGCCAGCGCCGCTGGTTCGCGCTGCGCGACGCCGCCGGCGTGGTGACCGAGCCCGAGCTGGCCGAGCTGCTGGCGCGCTTCTGACCCGCGCCCCTTGCGCGCAGGCGGCGCGCGCGGCTACATCGCCAGGCCAGCCGCGAAGGAGACGCCCGTGACGCAAACGCCCCCCACCGACGCCGATCCCGAGTTCGAGGCGCGCAAGGCGCGCGCGAAGGCCTGGTTCGAGCAGCTGCAGGGCCGCATCTGCGCCGCCTTCGAGGCGATCGAGGACGAGCTTGACCAGGGCCCCCACGCCCATCTGCCCCCCGGCCGCTTCGAACGCACCCCCACCGCCCGCCGCGACGAGGACGGCGCCGACGGGGGCGGCGGCGTGATGAGCGTGATGCGCGGCGGGCGCGTGTTCGAGAAGGTCGGGGTCAACGTCTCGGCGGTTCACGGACGCCTGGCCGAACGCGCCCGCGCCAGCCTGACCGCGCGCAAGTCCATTCCCGGCCTTGACCGCGACCCGCGCTTCTGGGCCGCCGGCATCAGCCTTGTGGCGCACATGCGCTCGCCGCGCACGCCGGCGGTTCACATGAACACGCGCATGTTCTGGACCCCGCAGGCCTGGTGGTTCGGCGGCGGCGCCGACCTCAACCCGATGGTCGAGGTCCCCGAGGACACCGCCTTCTTCCACCAGCGCCTGCGCGCCGCCTGCGACCGGCACGATCCCGACTACTACCCGCGCTTCAAGGCCTGGGCGGACGAGTATTTCATGATCCGCCACCGCAACGAGCCGCGCGGCGTGGGGGGCATCTTCTACGACGACCTGTGCACCGGCGACTGGGAGGCCGACTTCGCCTTCACCCGCGACGTGGGCGAGGCCTTCCTCGACGCCTTCCCGGCCCTGACGCGCAAACGCATGCGCGAGCCCTGGACCGAGGAAGAGCGCGAATGGCAGCTGATCAAGCGCGGCCGCTACGCCGAGTTCAACCTGGTCTATGACCGCGGCACGCGCTTCGGGCTCGAGACCGGGCACAACCCCGACGCCGTGCTCATGAGCCTGCCGCCCGTCGCCAAATGGCCCTGACCCGCCCGCGCCTGGCCGGCGCCCGCGCGCCGGACGCCGAGGACCTGGCCCGCATGGCCCGCGAGGCCTTCGCGCGCCTGCCCGAGGGCGTGCGCGCCGCGTGCGAGGGCCTGGTCATCCGCGTCGAGGAGCTGCCAGACGACGACATGCTGGCCGAGACCGGGCTGGACGATCCGTGGGAGCTGACCGGCCTTTACCGCGGCGTGCCGCTGACCGAGCGCAGCGTGGACGATCCCGTGCGCCTGCCCGACGAGGTCATCCTCTTCCGCCGCCCGATCCTCGACGAATGGATCGCCCGCGGCGACGTGGCCCTGGGGCGGCTGGTGACGCATGTGCTGGTGCACGAGATCGCGCACCACCTGGGCTGGTCCGACGAGGACATCGCCCAGGTGGACCGCTGGTGGGAGTGACCGCGCTCAGGAGGCCGCCAGCCGCCGGCGGAAGGCCTCGAGCGGCGCCTCGGGCGCGCGCGCGATCTGCGCCGACAGCGCCTCGATCTGGCTGCTCTTGATCTGCGAGCCGCGCGACGAGCCGAACTCGAAATCGAACGCCGTGCCGATGTTGCGCGCGAACATGCCCCCGACCCCGGTCAGGAAGCCGATCACCGCGCCGATGTAGCGGTCGTTCTCGGCCGAGACGTAGAAGTTCAGCACGATCAGCGCCACCGTGATCACCGCCACCGCGGCGAAGGCGGCGATCAGCATGTTGGTGGCGCGGTCGTTGACGCGGCCGGTGACGCGGGTCAGCTCGACGTCGCGCCGGCGCGCATCGGCGCGGTCGGCCAGCAGGGCCTCGGTCTCGCGCAGGGCGATGTCGGCCAGGCGCAGCTTGAGCTCGGCGCGCAGCTCGGCGTCCTCGCGGATGCGGCGCAGGGCCTCGTCGCGCTCTTCGGCGGTGGTGACGGCGACGCCGGTCACCTCGGCCACCACGTCGCGCACGGTGCGCGAGATGACCTGCGCGTTTTCGTCGTCGCCGGCCACGGCCTTGACCAGCGAAGGCGCCACCGCGGAAAGAATGGGCAGGATCAGCGAAACAAGGGGCATGGAAGGGTCCTTTCTGCTTGCAGGGGGCGCCGCGGCGGGCAGGGTCACGCGGCGCCGCGCAGGGCCGCTTCGGGGCGCTCCGGTCCGCCCAGAGCGAAATACACCGCCTGCACGGCGGCCATCAGGGCGGGGCCGGGCGCGCCCGTGGGCGGCAGGCGGCACTGGCGCTCGAAGCGGCGGATGGCGGCGGCGGTGCGCGGGCCCATCAGCCCGTCCGCGGGGCCGGGATCTGCGCCCAGGTAATCCAGCGCGGCCTGCAGCTCGCGCACCCCGCGCACGCGAAACGCGCCCGCCGCCCGGTCGCTCGGCCCTTCGCCCCTCCCGTCGCCGGCATGGCGGGCATAGGCCGCGGCCAGCTTGCGGTCATAGGCGTTGCGCCGCCAGTCGGGGCCGTTGTAGCCGCGCGCGAAGGCCGTCCAGTCGCGCCGCGCCAGCGCGCCGGCCAGCCCCGCGGCGCGCACATAGGCGCCGAAGGCGGCCAGCTGCGCCGCCTCGCTTTCGCACATCGCGGCGACGAAGGGCTCGACGCCCGCAAAGCCCACCAGCTCGGCGTTGAAGCCCATGATCTGGAAGCGCCCCCACGAGGTCGCGCGCAGCGCCGCCTCGCGGTCGAGCGCCGTCGCGCGCTCGAGGCGCGCGTATTGCGCCGCGCCGCCCGGCCCGTAGCCCCCCGGCGCCGGCGCCGAAAGATCGGGCGCGGCGGCGTCGAAGGCGCCGCCCGTCAGGCGGCGAAAGACATGCCGTTCGAACAGGATCGTCGGCCGCCCGTCGGGCAGAAAGGCCGCGCCGCGGCTTTCCACCTCGGCCACCGCCTTGATGGCCGCGACCTCGCAGCCGAGCTCGTCGGCCAACGCCCGATAAGGCGCGTCCGTGCGGATCGGCAGGGCCGATCCCTTGAAAGCGTTCATGTCCGCCAACCTCTCGATCCATGCAGGACCGATGCCGACGCCTTGCGCGTGGCGGGCGGCGGCCGAACGGCCTGCGCGAGTCCCGCCTCGAGACTTAGCGGAAAATGGTTAGCATCCCGTCAATGCAGACTCAGAAATCCTTCTTCCAGCGCAGCCCGACCGAGGCGCCGCCCGCGCCGCCGGCCTCGCTGGTGGCCGAGACGCCGTCGAACAGCTCGACCTCGACCTCGACCGAAGCCGGCCCGCCGTCGAGCGGCTGGCGCGCGCCCACGAACACCCCGTCGGCCAGCGACTTGCCCACGCGCACGGCGGTTTCCTCGCCCGACTGGTCCACGCTCAGCATGTCCACGCCCAGCGCCCCCCGCACCCCGTCGAGCAGCCCCGCCTCGCCGTTGAGCAGCGTCGCCAGCCCCGTGGCCAGCTGCAGCGCCTGCGAGGCCGACAGCGACTGGCGCGAGGTCCCGAACAGAAGGCGCGGCATCACCTCCTCCTCGGGCAGCGCCGGGCGCGAGGCGAACGACACCTGCGGCGCCGACGCGGTTCCCGAAACCACGATCCCGCCCTCGATGTCGTCGCTCTCGGTCCAAAGCGCGACGTCAAGCGCCGGGTCGGGCGGCCTTGCGCCCGAAAAGGCGATGCGCCCGCGCGTCAGCTCGAAGGTCTTGCCCAGAAGGTCCAGCTCGCCGCGGCGGCGCTCGACGGCGCCGACGACGATGGGATCGGCGGCGGGGCCCTTGATGCTCAGATCGGCCTCCCACTCGCTGTCGAGCCCGCGCCCGCGCACGAACACGCCGCCCGGCGCGCGCACGCGCAGGTCCAGCTGCGGGCCGTCCGAGTCGGCCGGCGGCGGCGCGTCCTCTTCCGGCGGCGGCGCGCCCTTGACCGCGACTTCGCCCAGATCGGCCACCGAAGGCGGCAGCGCGTTGACCAGCCGCACCTCGGCGCGGTCGATCACCGCCTCGCCGGCGATCAGGGGCGCGCTCAACGGCCCCGCCGCCGTCAGGTCAAGGCTGACCTTCGCCGTCACGTCGTCGCGCCGCACAAGGATCGCGCCGTCGGCGGACAGGCGCCCCCGCAGCGTCTGGCCGTCCACGGTCAGGCTGGCGCTCAGCGGCGCGCCCGAGCCGTCGGTCGCGCGCAGGTCCAGCGTCAGATCCGCGCCGCCGCCGACACGGGTGCGCGCCTCGATCCCGGTCAGGATCGTGCCCAGGTCAAGGTTCTGATACTGGCCGTTGGTCAGGACCAGCCGCCCCGTCGGGCGCAGACGCCCGGGCGGTCCCTTGACGCCCAGATCCAGGTCCAGATCGCCGTCCAGCACATGCGCCGGAGCCGGCACATAGCCCCAGAACGCCCCAAGACGCCCCTTCCAGCTGGCCCGGGCCTCGATCGGGGCGCCGGGTTCGAGCGCCGGCAGGACGCCCGCCGGCCGCGCCCGCGCGCGCGCGCGCAGCACGACCGGCTCGCCGAAGCGCCCCGACAGGCTGGCGCGCGCCGTCGCCTCGCCTCCGTCCCAGTCCAGCCGCGCCTCGGCGTCGAGCGCATCCTCGGCCTCGACGCCGGCGGGATCGAGGCCCTCGGCATTCAGGCGGATGCGGGCGAAGGGCTTGCCCGGCCGGGTGTCGAAGCGGGCCCGCGCGCGCAGGGCGCCGCCCTCGATCGGCGCGCCGGCCAGGCGCGCGGCCTCGACCAGGCGCGGCAGGTTCAGCGTCACGTCGCCGGTCGCGCCCTGCGCGCCCGCGCCCAGATCGCCCCGGAGCCGTCCGCCCGGCAACGCCAGATCAAGCCCGCGCAGCGCCGTCACGCCGCCCGCGCTTTCGATCCGCGCGGGGGCGCGCAGGCGCGCGCGCGCCTTGCCCAAGCCCGCCTCGAGCCGCGTCAGCGTCCCGGCCGGCGCCTCGCCGCTCAGATCGAGCCGCGCGGCGAGGCGCGCGAAAAGCGGACGGCGGCCGGCCTTCCTGCGCCGCGGCGCGTCTCCTTCGGCGTCGAAGCGCACGTCAAGCGCGTCCAGCGCGCCCGAAGCCCGCGCCTCGAGCCGGCCAAGCCGCACAGCCCCCATGGCTGCGCCGCCCGCGCCGGCCGAGACCTCGAGCCGCGGCGCCGCGCCCAGCGCGTCATCCGCCCGCGCGCGCAACCGCAGGCCGCGCGCCGCGGCGCCGGCTAGGCGCAGATCGGGCGCGTCGGCGCGCAGCGTCAGCGCCGCCGCGCCGTCGGCCTGCGCCAGTTCGGCGCCGGCGTCGAGCGCGCTCAGCGCCGCGTCGCCCGCCCGCAGGCCCTGCGCCTTGGCCGTCAGCCCGCCCTCGGGCGCGCCGAACAGATCGCGCGCCCATCCGGCCAGCTCGGCCGCCTCGATCGCCGCGCCGAAACCGCGGGCCCCTTGCGCCTGGGCGCGCAGCGTCGCGGCCTGCCGGCCCTCGGGCGCGCTCAGCTCGAGCGTTCCCGAAACCGCGCCGCCCAGCCCCGCCCCGGCAAGCTGCGGGAACAGGTCGGCGAAGGCCTCGAAGGCCGACAGGTCGCGCGCCTCGAAGCGCAGCGCCCCCTCGGCCAGGCGTGCGTCGAGATCGGCGTCCAGCCGCCCTTCGAGCGCGCTGCGCAAACCCTCGAACGACAGCGCATCCAGCGTCAGGCGCACGCCGCGCAGCGCGCCGCGCAACTCGGCGTCCACCGGCCCGATGGGCCCGCCGCGCGCGCTCAGCGCGGCGCGGCCCGCAACGCCTTCGGCGATGGTCACGTCATGGGTCAGCCGCGCCTCGCCCCAGCTGCGCCCGGCGGCGACGGCGTCGGACAGAACCGCCTCGCCGGTCAGCCGCGCCGCGCCGACCGCGCCGCCCAGCGCGCCGGTGGCGCTCAGCCGCCCCGCCGCCTCGCGCCCATAAGCGCGCGCGATCGGCGCAATGTCGGGCGCGTCGAGCGCATAGGTCAGGTCATGCGCGCCCTCGCTCAGCGCCACGACGCCCGAGGCCGTCGCCTCGAGCAGCGACGAGGAAAAGCGCGCCGTCTTCACCGTCGCGCGCCGCCCGTCATGGGCGGCCTGAAGCGACAGCCGCGCCGGTCCGATCAGATCGGGCGTCAGCCGGTCGAGGCGCACGCCCGTCGCCGCGCCCTGCAGCGTCAGCTCGCCCTGCGGGCCGTCCTGCGAACGCAGGCGCCCCGTCACCTCCAGCCGCGCCGAAGCCGCATCGACCGCGTGCGAAGCAAGACCCTCGAGCCTGGCCGCGCCGCTGGCGGTCAGGTCGTCGGCGGAGCCGCTCAGGCGACCGTCGAAGCCGAGGCGCGCGAAATCCACGCCGGGGACAAGCGCCGCAAGCGCGCGCCGCGCCTCGAGCGACAGGTCAAGCTCCAACCCCCGGTCCGCGCGCCGGTAGAACCCCGCCGCGCGCGCGTCGAGCGCCGGCGCCGCAAGGCGCGCGCGCTCGATGCGGATCACGCCGTCGGCGCCCTCGGCCACGCGCAGCCCCAGCGCCGCCTGCGGCGCCAGGGCCGCCTGCGCCTCGGGCGGCGCGTCGGGACCGGGCGCGGCCACGAAGTCGGCCTCGAAGCGCACCGGCGCCTCGAGATCGGCCAGCGCCGAGCCATGCGCGCTCAGCACCCGTTCGACGTCGAGCGCCGCGGTCATGCGCCAGTTGCTCAGCGGACCGTCGGCGTCCAGCTTCAGACGGCTGGGCGCGCCGGCGCCCAGGCCCGCATACTCGGCCGCAAGCCCGCCCGGCCCCTCGCGCGCGTCAAGCGCGACGCGCAGCGTATCGGCGGCGAAGTCGCGCGCATATCGCAGGGCGAACACGCCCTCGACCGCATCGGTGCGCGCGATGCGCAGCTCCAGCGCCTGCACGTCGCCCTCGTCGCGCGCCGCGCCCTGCGCGTCGAACGCCACCCCCTGCGCCGCCGCCACCCCCGGCGCAAGGCGCACGCCGCTCAGCGTCAGCGCATCGACCACCACCGTCAGCGGCGCGCGCGGCCAGCCGCCGCCGCTCGCTTGCGGCGCTTCGCCTTTCGCGGGCGCCTCCGAGGGCGGCAGGACCGGCCGGCGCAGCACCTCGACGCCGCGCGCTGTCAGGGCGCGGATCGCCAGCTCGCCCGACAGCAGGCGCGAGGGGCTCCAGCTGACGCCCACGGCCTCGGCGCGCAGCCACACGCCCTGCGCGTCGGCCACCGCAAGGCCGCGCAGCTCGGTCACGCCGTCCTCAGGTTCGGCCACGCCCTCGGCGGTGATCTCGAGGCTTCCCGGCGTGGACAGCTGCGAGAGCGCGAACTGCACCAGCGAGTTCTTCAGCCCCAGAATCGAGATCTGCGCCCCCGCCGGGGGCGGCGGCGCCAGGGCCAGCGCGGCGCCCACGAGCGCGGCGCGAGAAAGGCGTGCAAGGCGCGATACGGTCATCAGAACGCCTGCCCGATCGAGAAATAGATCTGGAACGCGTCGTCCGCGTCCCGCGGGTTCAGCGGCGCGGCCACGTCCAGGCGCAGCGGCCCCACGGGCGAATAGTAGCGCGCGCCAAGCCCGGCGGCGAGCTGCACGCCCTCGGCGAAGTCGGGAAAGACGCTGGTCGAGACCGAACCCGCATCGACGAAGGCCGCCGCGCCCAGATCGCCGCGCACGCGCCAGCGCAGCTCGGCGCCCAGCTCGAGCGCCGAACGTCCGCCGATCGGGTCGCCCGCCGAATCGAGCGGCCCGACGAAGCGTTCGCGATAGCCGCGGACCGAGCCCCCGCCCCCGGCGTAAAGGCGGCGCGGGGCGGGCACGTCGCCCAGCGATTCCGACAGGATCGCGGCCGCCCGCCCATGCGCCGCCAGCACCGTGCGCCCGCCCGCATCCAGCGGGAAGTAGACCGCCCCGCGCGCGTCTGCCGCCAGGAACGGCGCCGCGCGGCCGCCGACCAGCCCCGCGAAGGGCGCGGCCTTGAGCTCGGCCCGCCAGCCCTGGGTGGGGTTGATCAGGTCGTCCGCCCCCTCGTAGCGGGCGAAGGCGGGCGCGCCCAGCAGGAAGGCGTCCTCCTGGCGGGCGCCGTCGTCGATCGCCGAGACCTCGGCCAACCCGCCCAAGCCCACGGTCAGACGCGGGTCGAGCGCGCGCTGGACGCCGGCGGTCAGCGTCAGGGCCGATTGCTCGAAGGCGTCGTCGGATTCGTGCCGCGCCGAAGCGCCCAGCGCCAGCTCCTGCCCCGCGCGGCGGAACTGGGGTTTGCGCAGTTCGACCGACAGGGCCTGCAGCGCGAAGCCCAGATCGAGCTCGGCGCCCAGACGCTCGTTCGCGCCCCACAGATTGCGGTGGGCGAACGACGCCGCCAGCTCGGGGCCGCGGGCGGTGGACAGGTTCAGCTCTGCCGCCACCGTGCGCGGGGGGCCTTCCTCGGCGGCGACGATCACCGGCGCGGCGCCGTCCGGCGCCGGGCCATCCGGCAGGCGCACGACCACGGTCGAGAACAGGTTCGTCGATGCGAGGCGCTTCTGGAACTCGGCCAGCTTGTCGGCGTCGACCGGCTCGCCCTCGCGCCAGGGCAGGTAGCTGAGCAGGTAGTCCGCGCGCACCTGCGACAGGCCCTCGAAGCGCACGGGGCCGAAACGCTGCTCGGGACCGGCGGAAAGGATGGTCTCGACCTCGAGGCGGGCCGCCTGCATGTCGGCGACGGCGCGGCGGCCCTCGATGCGGGCGAAGGGGCGCCCGTCGCGGCGCAGGGCGGCGACGGCGGCCTGCTCGGCGCCCAGGATGCGCGCGGCCAACGCGCGCCGCCCCACGGGCGAGCCCAGCGCCGCCGCGTCGGGCGGGACGGGGGCGGCGCCCTGGCCATGATCGACGACGACGAAACGGTGCTCGGCAAGGATGAAGGGGCGGCCGGGCTTCACGCGCAGGCGCACGCGCACCTGCTCGGGCGCGTCAGGCGAAGGTTGGGGCGCGGCTTGGGGTGCGGGGCCGGCCTCGGTCGGAGCGGCGGGTTCGCGCGCGAAGGGATCGGCGGCCGGCGCGGGCGCGGCCCCGGACGCGGCTTTCTCGCCGCGCAGGATGCGAAAGGCAAGCTTGCCCTCATAATACCCGCGCGAGCGCAGGATCTTGCGCGCAAGCTCGGCGTCCTGCTCGGCGCGGCGGCGCAGGAAGGCAACGCTTTGCGCTCCCTCGTCCTGAAAGCGGTAGAGGGCCAGGGATTGCTCGAGGAGCGCGGCCACATCGTCGTCCGGCGCGCCGCGCAGCTCGACGTCGTAGCGCACCTGGGTGCGCGGCGCCTCGAAGGCCTCGGCGGCCGGCGCAAGCCCGGGCGCCGCGTCGCCCCCAAGCCACGCGCAGCCCGGCAAGGCGCCGGCCAGCGCGGCCATGACGCATGCGGCGACGCAGCGGCGGCGAAGGGACGAGCTCATCCGCGCTCCTTGCGATTCATCGGCCGGACCCGCCCCGATCCATCCCGCGCCAATGCGGCGAAAAGCGGGCGACGCGCGCTCATGCGCGGCGGCGGCGGGGGCGGCGCGCGCTCAGCACCTTGTAGCGCGGCGTCAGGGCCAGCTGCTCGACCTGGCCGAACAGCTCGTTCAGGCGCCTTTCGTAGGGCAGGCTGCGATTGGCGACCAGCATGAAGGTTCCGCCCGGCGCCAGCATCCGCGCCGCCGCCTCCAGAAACCCGTGGCCGAGCGCGATCGACACCGCGCGCCCCTCGTGAAAGGGCGGGTTCGAGATGACCCAGTCATATTCCCCGCGCGGGATCTCGGGACCCGCCGCGTCGGCCCAGAAGAAGCGCGCGCGCGGGTCGGCGACGTTGCGGCGCGCGCAGTCGAGCGCGGCGGCGTCGGCTTCGAACAGGTCCACCGCCTCGGGCGCGCCGCGGCGCAGCGCCGCATCGGCCAGCCAGCCCCAGCCCGCGCCAAGATCGGCCACCTTGCCCGACAGCGGCGGCAGGTTCTGCGCCAGAAGCTGCGAGCCGGGGTCCGCCTCGGTCCAGCTGAAGGCGCCGGCCACGGTCCGAAAGCGGCCCTCGACGCGGATGGCGGGCGCCGCCTCGGCGATCCAGCGGTCGAATTCGGGCGGCGTGTCGGCCGTGCGCCGCGCCCAGATGACGCGGCCATGGTCGCGGGGGATCGCGCCGTCAAGCGCGATGACGCGGCGCAGGTCCTTTTGCAGGCTTTCCACGCCGTCGGTCTTGGCCCCCGCCGCCAGCACCGCGCCGCCGGGGCGGGTCATGCGCCAGGCGCGGGCGAAATTGGCGCGGTTCTCGGCCTTGGCGCGGGTCAGCGCGACGGCGGCGGCCGCGAAGGCGCCCTCGGGCGCGTCAAGGCGCGGGGTCACGTCGAAACCCGCCTGCGCCAGCGCATCGTGCAGCGGGCGCATGCCCTGCTCGCATTTCAGATCGCCGGGCGCGAAGACCGGGGCCGAAGGCGGACGCGCGCGCAGGACCGCCATCGGCGCCTCGGGCCCCGGCGCGGGCAGATCGCCGCGCGCGAAGGGCGCGGCCAGCAGCGTCATCGGATCGAACATGCCTTCGGCCTAGCAGAAAGCGCCGCGCCGGGCCAGCGCCCGCGCGCGGCGCAAGGGGCCTCAGTCCTCGAATTCCAGCAGCAGATCCTTGGCGTCGATCTGCGCGCCGGCGGGGGCGTGCACGGCCTTGACCACGCCGTCGCGCTCGGCGTGGATGGCGGTCTCCATCTTCATCGCCTCGATGGTCAGCAGCAGATCGCCCGCCTTGACCGCACGCCCCGGCTGCACGGCCACCGACGCGACCATGCCCGGCATGGGCGCGGCGACATGGGCGGGGTTCGACAGGTCGGCCTTGGGCCGGCGCGCCGTCGCCGCGGCGACGTGGCGGTTGGGCACGGTGATGGTGCGCGGCTGGCCGTTCAGCTCGAAGAACACCTTCACCGTTCCGTCCTCGGCCGTCTCGCCGATGGCGGACAGCACGACCTGAAGCCGCTTGCCCGGCTCGAGCTCGATCTCGACCTCTTCCTGCGGCTCCATGCCGTAGAAGAAGGTCTTGGTCGGCAGGACGCGCACGGGGCCGTAATCCTTGTGCCGCTCGCGGTAGTCGACGAACACCTTGGGATACATCAGGTAGCCGCACAGATCCTCGTCGTCGACCGGAACGCCCAGCCGCTTCGACAGCGCCGCGCGCTCGGCCTCGAAATCGACCGGGGGCAGCTTGGCGCCCGGCCGCTCGAGGCTCGGCGCCTCGCCCTTGAGGACCTTGCGCGTCAGCGCCTCGGGCCAGCCGCCCGGCGGCTGGCCGAGATCGCCGCGGATCATGCCCACCACCGACTCGGGGAACGAGATCTCCTTCTCGGGGTCGAGCACGTCCTGCGGCGTCAGCCCGGCCGAGACCATCATCAGCGCCATGTCGCCCACCACCTTGGACGAGGGGGTGACCTTGACGATGTCGCCGAACATGCGGTTCACCTCGGCATACATGCGCGCGACCTCGTGCCAGCGCTCTTCCAGCCCCAGTGCGCGGGCCTGGGCCTTGAGGTTGGTGAACTGGCCGCCGGGCATCTCGTGCAGATAGACTTCCGAGGCGCCCGACTTCATCTCGGTCTCGAAGGCGGCGTATTGCAGGCGCACCTGCTCCCAGTAATCCGAGATCGCCCGGATGGCCGCCGGGTCGAGCCCGGTCTCGTGCTCGGTGAAGCGCAGCGCCTCGACGATCGAGCCGAGGCAGGGCTGCGAGGTCAGGCCCGACATCGAGTCCATGGCCGCGTCCACGATGTCGGCCCCCGCCTCGATCGCGGCCAGCACGCCCGCCGCGCCGATGCCCGAGGTGTCATGGGTGTGGAAGTGGATCGGCAGGCCGACATCCTCCTTGATCGCGCGGATCAGGATGCGCGCCTGGGCGGGCTTGAGCAGGCCCGCCATGTCCTTGACGCCGATCATGTGCACGCCCGCGTCGCGCAGCTGCCGCGCCATCGAGACGTAATATTTCAGGTCGTATTTCGCGCGGTCGGGGTCCAGGATGTCGCCCGTGTAGCAGATCGCGCCCTCGAGCACGCGGCCGCTCTCGAGCACAGCGTCCATGGCCACGCGCATGTTCTCGACCCAGTTCAGGCTGTCGAACACGCGGAACACGTCCACCCCCGACTCGGCGGCCTGATGGACGAACTTGCGCACCACGTTGTCGGGATAGTTGGCGTAGCCGACCCCGTTCGCCCCGCGCAGCAGCATCTGCGTCATCACGTTGGGCAGCTTCTTGCGCAGCTCGACCAGCCGCTTCCACGGGCATTCCTGCAAGAAGCGATAGGCCACGTCGAAGGTCGCGCCGCCCCAGCACTCGACCGAGAACAGCTGCGGCAGGTTGCGCGCATAGGCGTCCGCGACGCGCAGCATGTCGAACGAGCGCATGCGCGTGGCCAGCAGCGACTGGTGCGCATCGCGCATGGTCGTGTCGGTGATCAGCGCCGCGCGCTGCGCCAGCGCCCAGTCGGCCACGGCCTTGGGCCCCTCGCGTTCGAGCAGGGTCTTCGTGCCCGGCGCGGGCGCCTCGGCCAGGAGGCGCGGGGGCTGGGGCTGGCGCGCATGGGCGGGCGGGCGCGGACGGCCGGCGACCTCGGGGTTTCCGTTCACGGTCACGTCCGCGATGAAGGTCAGCAGCCGCGTGGCGCGGTCGCGCCGCGGCTTGAAGTCGAACAGCTCGGGCGTCTCGTCGATGAACTTGGTGTGATACGAGTTGTCGCGGAATTTCGGGTGCTTGAGCAGGTTCTCGACGAAGGCGATGTTGGTGGCCACGCCGCGGATGCGGAACTCGCGCAAGGCGCGGTCCATGCGCGCGATCGCCTCCTCGGGCGTCGGCGCCCAGGCGGTGACCTTCTCGAGCAGGCTGTCGTAGTAGCGCGTGATGACCGCGCCCGAATAGGCGGTGCCCCCGTCAAGCCGGATGCCAAAGCCCGTCGCGCCGCGATAGGCGGTGATGCGGCCGTAGTCGGGGATGAAGTTGTTGAGCGGGTCCTCGGTGGTGATGCGGCACTGGATGGCGTGGCCGGCAAGCTTGATGGCCTCTTGCCCCGGAACGCCGGTGGCCTGGGCGATGTCGGCGCCCTCGGCGATGCGGATCTGCGCCTTGACGATGTCGATGCCGGTGACCTCTTCGGTCACGGTGTGCTCGACCTGGATGCGCGGGTTGACCTCGATGAAATGGAACTCGCCGGTCGCCATGTCCTGCAGGAACTCGACCGTGCCGGCGTTCTGGTAGCGCGCGTGGCGGGCGATGCGCAGGGCCAGCTCGCACAGCTCGGCGCGCTGCTCGTCGGTCAGGTAGGGCGCGGGGGCGCGCTCGACCACCTTCTGGTTGCGGCGCTGCACCGAGCAGTCGCGCTCGAACAGATGCACGATGTTGCCCTGGGCGTCGCCCAGGATCTGCACCTCGACATGGCGCGCGCGGGGGATGAGCTTTTCAAGGTATCCCTCGCCGTTGCCGAAGGCGGCCTCGGCCTCGCGCCGGCCGGCGCGCACCTTCTCTTCCAGCTCGTCCGGCCCCATGATCGGCCGCATGCCGCGCCCGCCGCCGCCCCAGCTGGCCTTGAGCATGAGGGGGTAGCCGATCTCCTCGGCCATGCGGCGGATCTCGTCCATGCCCTGGTCGGGGTCGGGCAGCACCGGGCTGGCGGGCACCACGGGCACGCCCGCCTCGATGGCGGCGCGGCGGGCCGAGGCCTTGTCGCCCAGCATGCGCATGGTTTCGGCGCGCGGGCCGATGAAGGCGATGCCGGCGGCCTCGCAGGCGTCGACGAAGTCGGGGTTCTCGGACAGCAGGCCATAGCCCGGGTGGATCGCGTCGGCGCCGCTTTCGCGCGCGACGCGGATGATCTCGTCGATCGACAGATAGGCCTCGACGGGGCCGAGCCCCTCGCCGATCTTGTAGGCTTCGTCGGCCTTGAAGCGGTGCAGGCCCAGGCGGTCCTCCTCGGCATAGACCGCGACGGTTCGCTTGCCCAGCTCGTTGGCCGCGCGCATGACGCGGATGGCGATCTCGGAGCGGTTGGCGACGAGTATCTTCTGGAAGCTGCGCATTGCGACCTGCTCACCCCTTCTGCGACGACGGCGGAGCCCGCGGCCCCATGACGCGCTGCACAATGCACGCAAGCGCGCGCGCAGGCAAGGCGCGCGCGCAGACCAGGCTGCAAGGCGCGGGCGCGGCCGCTGGCCGCCGCGCGGGGGGGGGGGGGGGGGGGGGGGGGGGGGGGGGCCGGGCGCGGAGGCCGCGGGCGGCTCCGAACCCCTCTCCGACGCCGTCCTCCGGCGCGGCCATGGGCGTCGCACCGGGCGCGCGCCCGGCGGCCGGCGCGGATCAGGCGCAGTCGAGCCAGGCGAAGGGGGCGAAGCGGCGGCCGACCCCGCCCCCTCGGACCCGCCGCGGCGGGGGCGCAAGGGGGGCGGAGCCGGGGCGGTCCGGCGCCGCCGGCGCGCTCACAGATGTTCGGGCGGCGTGTCCAGCGCGGTGCGGTCAAGCCCCTCGATCATGCCGCGCCATGCATGCGTCAGCGGCAGCTCGTAGCGGCAGAACCAGCGCGCGGCGTCGATCTTGCCGCGCAGGAAGGCCTCGCGCCCCGCCCCGCCGGCGGCGAGGGCGCGCCGCGCCGCCAGCGCCTGGCGCAGCCACAGCCAGCCCACCGTCACATGCCCCAGCATGTCGAGATAGATGGTGGCGTTGGCGGTGAAGGCCTCGGCGCCCGCCTTGGGCGCGGCGGCCAGCATGGCGGCGGTGGTGCGCTCGGCGCCGTCGACGGCCTCGGCCACCGCGGCGCGGATGTCGGACAGCGCCTCGTCGCCCTCGGCCTCGGCCAGCGTGCGGCGCATGCGCGCCAGCAGGGCGCGGAAGGGGGCGCCGCCCTCCATGGGAACCTTGCGGCCCAGCAGGTCCAGGCCCTGGATGCCCTTCGTGCCCTCGTGGATCGGGTTCAGGCGGTTGTCGCGATACATGCGCTCGACGGGGTAGTCGCGCGTGTAGCCGTAGCCGCCATGCACCTGGATCGCGTTGTCGTTCGCGCGCAGGCCGAACTCCGAGGGCCAGGACTTGACGATCGGGGTCAGGATCTCGAGCAGGCGGCGCGCCTCGGCGGCGTCCTCCTCGGTTCCCGAGCGCAGATCGTCGATCAGGCGCGCCGCGTAAAGGCACAGCGCCATGCCGCCCTCGGCGTAGCACTTGGCCTGCAGCAGCATGCGCCGCACATCCGCGTGCTGGATGATGGGGATCATGGGCGCAGAGGGATCGCGCCCCGTCAGCGGCCGGCCCTGAAGGCGCTCGCGCGCGTAGGACAGGGCGTGCAGATAGCCCGTCATGGCCAGCGCGGCGGCCGACAGGCCGACGGATACGCGCGCCTCGTTCATCATCACGAACATGCAGGCCAGGCCGTGATTCTCCTGCCCCACCAGCCAGCCAACGGCGCCCTCCTTCTCGCCGAAGGCGAGGGCGGTGTTCACCGTGCCGCGATTGCCCATCTTGTGGTTCAGGCCCATCAGCCGCACGTCGTTGCGCGCGCCGTCGGGCAGGATGCGCGGCACGCAGAACAGCGAGATGCCCTTGACGCCCGGCGGCGCGCCGGGGATGCGCGCGAGGACGAAGTGGACGATGTTCTCGGACATGTCGTGCTCGCCGCCCGAGATCCACATCTTCGAGCCGAACAGGCGGAAGGTTCCGTCCTCGCGCCGCTCGGCGCGGGTGCGGATGTCGCCCAGCGACGAGCCGGCCTGCGGCTCGCTCAGGCACATGGTGCCGAAATAGCGCCCCTCGCACATCGGGCCCAGATAGCGCGCCTTGAGCTCTTCCGAGCCGTGAGTGGCCAGAAGGTTCGCCGCCCAGCCCGTCAGGCTCAGATAGCCCATGGCCGGGCCGTTGGCCGCCGCGAACCAGGCGCCGATGGCCGTGGCCGCCATGTAGGGCAGGCCCATGCCGCCGATCTCGGCGGGAAAGGCCATGGCCGGAAAGCCCGCCTGGCGGTAGGTTTCCAGCGCGGCGGGGACCTCGGGTATGATGTGCACGCGCTCGCCGTCGAAGGTGGGCTCGTTGGCGTCGAGCTTGGCGGCGAAGGGCTGGAACACCTCTTCGGCCAGGCGCTCGGCGGTGTCCATCATGGCGTCGATGTCGGCGCGCTCATGCTCGGCGTAGAAGGGCCGGCGGCAAAGCTCCTCGAGGTCGAAGACGTCGTTGAGCAGAAAGTCGAGGTCCTCGCGGCGCAGAATGTCGGGCATGATCCCCCCCGGTTGGCGTCTTGTCGCGGTCGGGGCCGGGCGCTGACGCACGGTCGCGGTTGACCCGCCGCCGATCCTTGCGGAACGTTGTTCCACAGCATCGCGCCGAAAGCAATCGCATGGCGCGCGGAACGGAACGAGCGACGGCCGACCATGACACTTGCCGATTCCCCTTCGCCCGCCGCCGAGGGCCAGGAGGCGCAGCTGCGCGTTAGCGACGTGCGCATCCCCGTCGCGCGCACCCTGTCGGGGCCGACCCCGCCGGGGCTGACGCTGCGCGGGCGCCTGTTCGAACCCGAGGGCCGGACGCCCGAGGTCGCGGCAGTGATTCACCCCGCCACCGGCGTGCCGCGCGACTACTACGCCCGCTTCGCCCGCTGGCTGGCCGCCGAGCGCGGCGTCGCCTGCCTGATCTACGGCTATCGCGCGACCGACGACCGCAGCCCGCGCGCGCTGCGCCGCTCGACCGTCGGCATGTCCGACTGGGGGGTGTGCGATCAGGAGGCGGCGCTGGCATGGCTGTGCGCGCGCCACCCCGACGCCGAGATGCGCGTCGTCGGGCACTCGCTGGGCGGGTTCATGACCATGTTCCACAAGGACGCGCACCGCGTGGCGCGGCTGATCGCGGTGGCCTCGGGACCGGCATGGTGGCGCGCCGCGCCGCTGCGCGGGATGCCGATGGCCTTTCTGTTCTGGCATGTTCTGGGGCCTCTGGCCGTGCGCGCGCTGGGCTACCTGCCCGGCAGCCGGCTGGGGCTGGGCGAGGACATGCCCCCCGGCGTGTTCCGCGAATGGAAACGCTGGTGCTGCAACCGCGACCTGCACCGGCCCGATTGGGGCGGCCGCCTGCCCGCGCCCGTCTCGCCGCCCTTCTCGGGGCGCCTGATCATCGCCGCGATCGAGGACGACGCCATCCTCTCGCCCGCCACCGCGGCCCGCCTGGCCGAGTTCCACCCCGAAGCCGAGTCCGAGCTGCGCGTGATCTCGCCCCGCGACGCGGGAACGCGGGCGATCGGTCATGTCGGCCTGTTCCGCCAGGCGAACGCCGCCGCCTGGCCGCTCGTTTGGGACGACTGAGCCGCGGCGCCGCGCCGCGCCCGCGGGCCGGCCGGCTCAGTCGTCGATCACGAACACATGCAGCGCCACCGGGCCATGCGCGCCCAGCTGCAGCACCTGGCCGATGTCGGCCGAGCGCGACGGCCCCGTGACCAGGTTGACCGTGCGCGCGTCGC
Organism: Oceanicella actignis; assembly: GCF_900111545.1. Taxonomy (NCBI): domain Bacteria; kingdom Pseudomonadati; phylum Pseudomonadota; class Alphaproteobacteria; order Rhodobacterales; family Paracoccaceae; genus Oceanicella; species Oceanicella actignis. Next base: position 67,404 of record NZ_FOHL01000009.1, on the reverse strand, counting down.
GCCCCGAAGCGCGCAGCGCGGCCCACAGCTCGTCCAGCCCGGGCAGGATGTCGGCCCGGCGCAGGGCGACGAAATGCGTCTCGGCCAGGAAGGTCAGCGTCACCGGGTTGTCGGGACCCGAAAGCAGCGCCAGCGTGCCGGTCTCGGCCACGCCGAACCAGGCGCGCGAGAGGGCGGCGGGCTCTTCGAGCCGGCCGGGGCCGCGCGAGACCTCGAGCCCCGCCCAGTCGAGCGCGGCGAAGGCCGGCTCCTCGCCCATGCGCAGCGAAGGCGGCAGGTTGCGCGCGCGCAGCTCATGCGCCAACGCCGCGGGCAGATCGGCCAGCCGCGGCACATGCGACACGGTGGCGTCCACCGCGCGCAGCTTGTCCTCGAACTGGGCCAGGTGCGCCTCGGGCGGCGTGCGGGCGCCGGCGGGGGTGGGGGCGGTCTGACGGCCCGCGGCGGCCAGGCGCGCGCGCACGCCCTCGCGCCGCTCGGCCTCGTCGCGGCCCTGCGCCGTGGCGCGGCGGATTCGGGACAGGATGCGGTCGCGCGCGCTCATGGCCGCGCTCCGTCTTGCGCTTGGGCGCCCGGCGGCGGCGCGGCGGCCTGCCGCGCCGGCGGGCGCTCGCCGCGCGCATAGCGGGCCATGAAGGTGTCGCCCTCGGGCGCCGGGAAGTCGCGATGCGCGGTCCAGCCGCGCCCCAGCGGCAGGCGCCGCAGCCGCCCGCCGCGCGCCATCGCCCGCAGCGCCAGCGCCGCCGCGCGGGTGGCGGCGCGGTAAAGGCGCGGATGCTCGGCCAGCCAGGTCCACGCGCCCAGCCCCCAGCGCACCGCGCCCGGGGTCAGGCGGCGCTCGAACTCCTGCGCGCGCCAGTGGCGCATCATGCCCGGCAGGGGGATGCGCATGGGGCAGACCTCTTCGCAGCGGCCGCAGAAGGTCGAGGCGTTGGGCAGGTCGCGCGATTTCTCGATCCCCGTCAGCGCCGGCGTCAGCACCGCCCCCATCGGCCCCGGATAGACCCAGCCATAGGCGTGCCCGCCGATGGTCTGATAGACGGGGCAGTGATTCATGCACGCGCCGCAGCGGATGCAGCGCAGCATGTCTTGGAACGGACCGCCGACCATGTTCGAGCGCCCGTTGTCCAGCAGCACGACGTGGTATTCCTCGGGGCCGTCCGGGTCGTCGCGGCGGCGCGGGCCGGACGAGAAGGTGGTGTAGACCGACATCTCCTGCCCCGTGGCCGAGCGCGCCAGCAGGCGCAGCACCGTCGAGGCGTCCTCGAGCGTGGGCACGACCTTCTCGATCGAGGCCAGCACGATGTGCACCCGCGGCAGCGACTGGCTCAGATCGCCGTTGCCCTCATTGGTGACGATCACGCTCTGGCCCGTCTCGGCGATCAGCATGTTGGCGCCGGTGATGCCCACCTCGGCCTCGAAATACTTGCGCCGCAGCACGCGGCGGGCCTCGGTCAGCAGCGTGTCCAGCCCCTCGAGGTCGCGGTCGGGCGGCAGGTCGGCATGGGCCTTGCGGAACTCTTCGCGCACCTGCGGCACGGTGACGTGCACGGCCGGGGCGATGATGTGGCTGGGCGTCTCGCCGCGCAGCTGGATGATGTATTCGCCCAGATCCGTCTCGACCGGGCGGATGCCGTTGCGCTCGAGCCAGTCGTTGATCCCGCATTCCTCCGAGATCATCGTCTTGCCCTTGTTGACCGTGCGCGCGCCGGCCTTGCGGCAGATGTCCAGCACGATGGCGCGGGCGTCCTCGGCGCTTTCGGCCCAGTGCACGACGCCGCCCGCCTCGGTCACCTTGCGCTCGTAATGCTCGAGCCACAGGTCCAGATCCGCCAGCGTCGCGTTCTTCATGTCGCGCGCCGCGTCGCGGATGGCGTCGAACTCGGGCACCATGGCGGCCGCCCTGGCGCGCTTGGCGATGAAGTTGCCGCGCGCGCCGCGCAGCGCCGCCTGAAGGTTGGCGTCGGCCAGCGCTTCGCGCACGTTCTGCGCGAAGCGGTCCGATGTCTGCAGGTGGGTCATGTCGCCTTCCCCTTGCGCGCGTCGCGGGCGTCGGCCGCCGTGGCCTCGCCGATGGCGGGGCCGTCGGTCATGCCGGCCAGCACCTCGACCACGTGGCGCGCGCGGATCGCCCGCCCCTGGCGCGAGAGCTTGCCCGCCATGTTCATCAGGCAGCCCAGATCGCCCGCCAGCACCAGATCGGCGCCGGTGGCGGCGATGTCCTCGGCCTTGTCGGCGACCATGGCGCCCGAGATCTCGGGATACTTGACGCAGAACGTGCCGCCGAAGCCGCAGCACGCCTCGGGATCGGACATCTCGCGCAGCTCCAGCCCCTGCACCGAGGCCAGCAGCTTGCGCGGTTGCGCCTTGACCCCCAGCGCGCGCAGCCCCGAGCAGCTGTCGTGATAGGTCGCGGCCGCGTCGAGCCGCGCCGACACCTCGCTCAGCCCGAGAACGTCGGTCAGGAAGCTGACGATCTCGTGCGTGCGCGCGGCCAGCGCCTCGGCCCGGGCGCGCCAGGGGTCGCCGGGCTCGAACATGGCCGGGTAGTCGCGCGCGACGGTGGCCGCGCAGCTGCCCGAGGGGGCGACCACGTGATCGTAGCCCTCGAAGGCCTCGATGACGCGCCGGGCCATGCGCCGCGCCCCCTCGCGATCGCCCGAGTTCCAGGACGGCTGGCCGCAGCAGGTCTGGGCGGCGGGAACCTCGACCTCGCAGCCCGCCTCCTCGAGCAGCCTGAGCGCGGCGAATCCCACCGAGGGACGGAACGCGTCCACAAGGCAGGTGACGAACAGCGCCACGCGCGGCGCGGGGGTGGTTGACATGGGCGCCTCCCGAATTGGTCAGAACATTTATCCAATTCTTCGCCCCGCGCGCAAGCCCGCTGCGCCGGCCCGCGCGGCCGCGGCCATCGGAGCGGCTTTCCCTTTGCCTTCGCCCGCCGACTCGGCTAAAAGCCCGCGGTTCGCGGCGCTTACACCCCTGGAGGATCGCCGCGCCTCACAGACAGGAGACATGACATGGCCGAGATGCCGATTCTCGAAGCCACGCGTCGCGAAGGCACGGGCAAAGGGGCTGCCCGCGCCGCCCGTCGCGCGGGCCTCGTTCCGGGCGTGATCTATGGCGGCGGCAAGGACCCCGTCGCGATCAACGTGAAGTTCAACGAGCTGATCAAGCGCCTCAAGGCCGGCAAGTTCCTGGCCACGCTGATCAACGTGCGCGTCGACGGCGAGGACAACCGCGTGATCTGCCGCGGCGTGCAGCGCGACATCGTGCGCGACCTGCCCACGCATGTCGACTTCCTGCGCCTGTCCGAGCGCAGCCGCATCAACCTCTACATCCCCGTCGAGTTCGTGAACGAGGAAGAGGCGCCCGGCATCAAGAAGGGCGGCACGCTGGTCGTCGTGCGTCCCGAGGTCGAGCTGCGCGTGACCGCCGGCGACATCCCCGAGAAGATCGTGGTGGACCTGGCCGGCCGCGACATCGGCGACGTGATCCACATCTCGGACGTCGCGCTGCCCAAGGGCGCGCGCCCGGTCATCACCGACCGCGACTTCGTGATCGCGAACATCTCGGCGCCCTCCAGCCTGCGCTCGGCCGATGACGAGGAAGAGGCCGAGGCAGAGGCCGAGGCCGAAACCGAGGAGTGACGGGGCCCGGCCGCCCTTGACCCTCGCCGCCGCCCGGCCCCGCCGGGCGGCGGCTTGCGTTCAGGACCGCGCGCAAGGAGCATGACGCCATGAAACTGTTCGTCGGCCTTGGGAACCCGGGCGAGAAATACGCCCGCAACCGCCACAACATCGGCTTCATGGCCCTCGACCGCATCGCGGCCGATCACGGCTTCTCGCCCTGGCGCGCCAAGTTCCAGGGCCTGGTCAGCGAAGGCCGGCTGGGGCGCGAGAAGGTCCTGCTGCTCAAGCCCCAGACCTACATGAACCTGTCGGGCCAGTCGGTCGGCGCGGCCATGCGCTTTCACAAGCTCGACCCCGTCGATGTGACCGTCTTCCACGACGAGCTGGATCTGGCCCCGGGCAAGTGCCGCGTCAAGCGCGGCGGCGGCCATGCCGGCCACAACGGCCTGCGCTCGATCCACCAGCATGCGGGGCCCGACTATGCGCGCGTGCGCCTGGGCATCGGCCGCCCGGCCCAGAAGGCGCAGGTGGCCGCCTATGTGCTGCACGACTTCGCCAAGGCGGACGAGGCCTGGCTCGACGATCTGCTGCGCGCCGTCTCGGACGCCGCTCCCAGGCTGGCCGAGGACGACGACTCGGGCTTCATGAACGCCGTCGCGCTGCGCATGGCGCCCCCGCCGCGCGCCGGCGCGCAGACCCCGCCGGGCGGCGCGGCCGACGACGGGCGCAAGGCCGACGAAGGGCGCCGCGGGCCGGATGCGGGGGGCGACGGGGCCGAGGACGACGCCGCCCTTTCGCCGCTCGAGCGGCTCAAGCGCCGCTTCTCCTGACCCGCCCTTGACCGGCCCGCGCGCGCATGTCATGCGGCGGGCCGACCGGAACGAGGCTGTATCGAGGAAAGCGCCATGGGTTTCAAATGCGGCATCGTCGGGCTGCCGAACGTCGGCAAGTCCACGCTCTTCAACGCGCTCACCCGCACCGCCGCGGCGCAGGCGGCCAACTTCCCCTTCTGCACCATCGAGCCGAATGTGGGCGAGGTCTCGGTGCCCGATCCGCGCCTGAACGAGCTGGCGCGCATCGCCGGCTCGCGGCAGATCATCCCCGCGCGGCTGACCTTCGTGGACATCGCCGGGCTGGTGAAGGGCGCCTCGAAGGGCGAGGGGCTGGGCAACCAGTTCCTGGCCAACATCCGCGAGGTCGACGCCATCGCCCATGTGCTGCGCTGCTTCGAGGATGACGACGTGACCCATGTCGAGGGCCGCGTGGACCCCATCGCCGACGCCCAGACCATCGAGACCGAGCTGATGCTGGCGGATCTGGAAAGCGTCGAGCGCCGCCTTCAGGGCCTGGCGCGGCGGCTCAAGAGCGGCGACAAGGAGGCGCGCGACCAGGACCGCCTGCTGCGCATGGCCGCCGAGGCGCTCGAGCAGGGGCGCCCCGCGCGCACCGTCGCCGTGGCCGAAGAGGACGCGCGCGCCTGGCGCGCCCTGCAGCTGCTGACGGCCAAGCCGGTGCTTTACGTGTGCAACGTGGACGAAGCCTCGGCCGCCACGGGCAACGCGCTGTCCGAGAAGGTGGCCGCCATGGCCGCCGAGCAGGGCGCGGCGTCGGTGGTCATCTCGGCCGCCATCGAGGAAGAGATCGCCCAGCTCGACGACGCCGAGCGGGCCGAGTTCCTGGCCGAGCTGGGGCTGTCCGAGCCGGGCCTCGACCGGCTGATCCGCGCGGGCTACGAGCTTCTGGGTCTGCGCACCTACTTCACCGTCGGCCCCAAGGAGGCCCGCGCCTGGACCATCAAGGCCGGGACCAGGGCGCCTCAGGCCGCGGGCGTGATCCACGGCGATTTCGAGCGCGGCTTCATCCGCGCCGAGACCATCGCCTACGAGGACTACGTCGCCTGCGGCGGCGAGCAGGGCGCGAAAGAGGCCGGCAAGATGCGCATCGAGGGCAAGAACTACGAGGTCGCGGACGGCGACGTCCTGCACTTCCTGTTCAACACCTGAGGGCGCGGGCCCGGTCGCGCCTCATTTCGCTAAAATCGCGCGCAATTTCCGCCCCTTGGACGCGCCTGCGTTAAGAGTTTGGAAATCGAGAGTCCGCATTTTGTTCCCAGTGAACGCGAGGGGAACGAACATGACGGACACGGTTTTTGCAGCGCTCATCATCGGCATGCTTCTGGGCGGCGCGGCCTTCGTCGCGGCGCTGCTCTCGGGCGTGCACTTCCTGGTCGCCCTGGCCGCCTACAGCCTCATCGGCGCGGCGGGGCTGGTCGGCGCCGCCACCCTCGCGGCCTTCGCCCGCGGCGGCGAGACCGGCGACGTCTGAGCGCGCCCGCCCGCCCAAGCGACGCTGACCGCGACGCACCGGCGCGCAAGCCCCCTTGGACGCCATCCCAGGCCCGAGCGCAAGGCCGGCCCGCGCGATCAGGCGGATGCCTCATCCGCACGCGCCAGCCCCCGGCCCCGCACGCACCGCCTTCGAACGCGCCATCTCCTGCCCCGGCCCGGCGCAAGCAGCCTTCCGGCGCGGCAATCCAGGCCCCCGCCCGGCACGCGACGCCCTCTGGCGCACGGCCCGCCCCCTTCCCGACACGCCGCCCTCGCGCCCTTCATCCGACAACCCCGGCGCCCCACGCGCCGCCTTCCGACACCCCATCCCCGGCACGCCCCGCGCTCGGGCGTGATCCGACAGCCCGGGGATCGCACGCGCAGCCTTCGGGCGCCTCACCCCCGACCCGGATCTCGCCGCCTTTCGAGCGCGCAGCCCCGCCCCCCCACCCTCGGGCGCGCCATCCGACATCCCGGACGACTCACGCGCCGCGCCCCGGCACGCCATCCCCGGCCGCGGCCCCGAGCGGGCCGCCTTTCGGGCGCGCCCGGCCCCTGACCCGCAACGCGCCGCCCTCGGGCGCCCCATCCGATAACCCGGGCATCGCACGTGCCGCGTTCGGACGCGCCGCCCCCCGGCCCGGCGCGCGCCGCCTTCACGCAACCCGCCCGCCCGTTGGAGCGGGCTTGCTTCGGCCCCGGCTTGCCATTTCCGGCGGAAGCCTGCGCGCGCCGACATCAGGCCGCAGCGACGGCGATGGCGGGCGATCGCGCCGCACGCGAGCTTCCTTCGCTCCGCCGCGGCCCGCACCGGCTCCCAATCCCGACCCTGCGCGCACCGAGCGCGATACGCGCCCGAACGGCGGGCGGGCGGGCCGCACGCGCAGCTTTCCCTCGCCCGACCCGCTCGCGCCGGCCTGCGGTCTCGGCCCTCTGCGCGCGCCATCCCGCGGCGGGGCGCCCTGCGCATTGGCCCCGCGCGCAAGGTTCCGCGGCCCATCGTTGCGATGGCTTGGGTCCGAGCGAAAGCCGACCGCGCCGATGCGCGACCCCGGCGCGTTCGTCAGGGCGCAAGATCACGCGGCGCCCGCATCCGACAGGCTCAGCCGCCTCTGCGTCGCGTCCCATTGCGCGATCCACGCGCGCGGCGGCGCCAGACGCGCGCGGGCAAGCTCGATGCGCCAGCGCGGGGCACGATCGGCGCCATCCGCCGCCGAGGGCGCGAATCCCGCCCGCCAGCGCGTCTCGACGCCCGCCGCGCCGCCCGCGCCCTGCGTCAGCATCACGCCCAGCGGCGGCGGCGCGCCGCGGGCGGCGGCGGCCTCGGCCCCCGCCTCGGCCGCCAGGTGCAGGCGTCGGACCTGCGTCAAGCCGGGCGCGCGCCCGGGCGCCTCGGCCACCGCCAGACGGCAGGCGCCCGAGCGCAGCGCCTCTTCCAGCGCCCAGAACACATCCTCGTCGCGCCGAGGCGCCGCGATCACCAGCCGCGAGGGATCGAAGAACGCCGCCAGCCCGTCGGGGTTCAGCCGCGCGCCCGAGCGCGGCGCGCGCACCCACAGGATCGGGCCCCGATCGCCCGCCCCCTCCAGCGCGCCGGCCAGAATCGCGGCGAAGATCATCCGCGCCGCCCCGCACAGCTCATGCGCGCGGGCCAAGGGCAGCTCGGCCCCCGCCCCCAGACGCAGCGCCGGCCGCGCCGGCGCGGCGGCCTGGCGCAGCGCCGCCAGCCGAGCTGCAAGATTGCGATGCGATTCCTTCTTGTTCACTCTTTGTTTCTATCACCGCCGCCGCCGCGCCAAAACGGCCTTTGCGCGCCGACGCCGGGCGGCTAGCTTCGGCGGCGAAAGGATCGCGCATGCACCGCCCAGCCTTGGCCCTGCTCATCGCCGCGCTTGCCGCGGGCGCCGCCCTGGCCGCCCAGCAGGAGGGCGAGCAAGGCCTGGCGCGCATGGCGCTGGGGCTTGCCGGCGGGCTGGCGATGTTCCTTCTGGGCATGGACCGCCTGTCGGTCGGGCTGCGCACCATGGCCGGCGAGCGCATGCGCGCCGTGCTCGAACGCTTCGCCGGCAACCGCATCGCGGCGCTGCTGACCGGCGCGACGGTGACGGCGGTGATCCAGTCCTCGTCCGTGACGACGGTTCTGGTGGTGGGGCTGGTTTCGGCCGGCGCGATGACCCTGACGCAGTCGGTCGGCGTGATCCTGGGCGCCAACATCGGCACCACCGTGACGGCGCAGATCGTGGCGTTCCGCATCGACGACTGGGCGCTTGCGCTGCTGGCGGGCGGCTTCGCGGTCGAGTTCCTGTCGCGCGACGACCGCCTCCGCGGCGCGGGCGGCGCGGCGCTGGGGCTGGGGCTGGCCTTTCTGGGCATGGAGATGATGAGCGGCGCCATGGCCCCGCTGCGCGACGACCCCGCCTTCTGGTCGTTGATGACCGAGCTGGGCCGCCGCCCCGCCCTGGCGCTGGCGGCGGGGGCGGCGGCGACCGCGCTGATGCAGTCCTCGTCGGCGACCACGGGCGTGGTGGTGGTCATGGCGGGCCAGGGGCTTGTGTCGGTCGAGACCGGCATCGCCCTGGCGCTGGGCGCGAATGTGGGCACATGCGTGACCGCCGTTCTGGCCGCGATCGGCAAGCCCGCGGATGCGCGCCGCGCGGCGGCGGTGCATGTGCTGTTCAACCTGATCGGGGCGCTGGCCTGGCTGCCCTTCATCGACGCCCTTGCGGCGATGGCGCGCGCCGTCTCGCCGCTTCACCCCGAGCTGCAGGGCGCCGCGCGCGCCGCCGCCGAGGCGCCGCGCGCCATCGCCAACGCCAACACGCTGTTCAACGTGATCAACGCCGCGGTCATGATCGGCTTCGCCGATCTTCTGGCCGCGGCGGCGCGGCGCCTTGTTCCCGATCGCCCCGAGGACGGCGCCGTTCGCCCCGAATTCCTGAACCGCGCGCTGATCGCCGCGCCCGACTTCGCGCTTCACGCCGCGCGCCAGGAGACGGCGCGGCTGGGCGACATGGCGCTCGACGCCCTGCGCGCGGCCTCGCAGGCGCTCGAGCGGCGCGACCGCGCACGGCTCGAGCAGGCGGCCCGGACCTGCGAGCGCGCCGACGCGCTGTTCAAGATGATCGTCGACTACCTGGCCGAGCTGGGCCGGCGCCGCCTGACCGAGGACGAAGCGGCCGAGCTGCAGCGCCTCGCGCTGTGCGCCAGCGAGTTCCACGCGATGTCCGAGCTGGTGCTGGACCGCGTCGCCCCCGTGGCGCGGCTGATCCTGGCGTCGCGGCATGCGCCGGCGCTTGCCTCGCAAGGCGTGAACGAGGCGCTGCGCCAGGCGGTCATCTCGGCCGTCGCCGACGCGGTGCGCGCGCTGCGCGAAGAGGATGCCGAGGCGGCCCGGCGCAACCTGGCCGCCGAGGACGACATCGACCGCCGCGTCGCGGCGCTGGGGATCACGCATGCCCCCTCGGCCACCACGCCCGAGGCCGTGGCGCGGTTTCGCCGGGATCTCGAGATCGGGCATGTGCTGCGGCTGATCTATTCGCTGTCGCGGCGCGTGGCGCGCGCGGCGCTCGAGCAGCCTCCCGCCGCGCTCGAAGCCGCCCCCGACGCGGCCGAAGCCGAAGCCGAGGCCCCCTCGACCGCCGCCGCTGCGCCGCCCGCCGGCGATGCGCCGCGCTGACGGGTTCGGCGCGCCCAGGGCCGCCCCCGGCGCGGCCGGAGCCGGAGACGACGCCCCGTTCCGCCGCCGACGCGCCGCGTGACGGGTCCGGCGCGCCCCGGCCCCTCCGCCGTCAGAGGCGGCGCAGCTGAAGGGTGGTCCACTCGCCCAGGCGGATGCGGCGCTCGCGCGCGAAGCCGTGGGCGCGATACATGCCCTCGACCCAATCGGCCTGCTCGTTGAGGATTCCCGACAGCACCGCGCGCCCGCCCGGCGCGCACATGCGCGCGATGTCGGGGGCGAGGCCGCGCAGGGGGCGGGCAAGGATGTTGGCGAAGATCAGCCCGTAGGGCGCGGCCTCGCGCACCAGATCCGCGCGCAGTCCGTTGGCGCGGCCGATGCGCATCCACGGCGCCAGCCCGTTGACGCGGGCGTTGGCGCGGGCGGTCTCGACGGCGACGGGGTCGATGTCGGTGGCCACCACGCAGCCGCGCCACAGCGCCGCCGCCGCCATGCCCAGCACGCCCGTTCCGCAGCCGATATCCGCCGTGCGCGCGGCGCGAAAGCCCCGGTCCGCCAGCCCGTCCAGCGCCAGCAGGCAGCCGCGCGTCGTGCCGTGATGGCCGGTGCCGAAGGCCATGGCCGCCTCGATCTGAAGGGCGATGCGGTTGCGCGGGGCGCGGTGGGCGTCATGCGCGCCATGGACCACGAAACGCCCCGCCTCGACGGGGGTCAGCTCGCGCCGGACCTGCTCGACCCAGTCGCGGTCCTCGAGCCGCGTCACGGCGAAGGGCGCCGCCCCGGCCGCGGCGGCCAGCAGGTCGAGCGCGACGGGGTCGGGCTTTTCGGTGTAATAGGCGCCGACCTCCCACATGCCCGAGCCGTCCTCGACCTCGAGCACCGCCAGCGCGGTCGGCGCGACGGGCAGTTCCTCGATGCGCTCGCCCAGCGCATAGGCGGGCCCCTCGCCCTTGATGGTGGTCAGCGCCGTCCAGGTGGTCATCTCGCCCTCCGCATCCGTTCGCGAAGGGCGATAGGCGCGCGCGCGCGCAAGGTCAAGCGGGGCGGCTCAGACCCCCAGCCCGACCGGGCAGCTGACCCCCGTCCCCGCCAGCCCGCAATAGCCCCCCGGATTGCGCGCCAGATACTGCTGGTGGTAGTCCTCGGCGTAGTAGAATTCGGGCGCGGGAAGGATCTCGGTGGTGATGGGGCCGTAGCCCGCCGCGCGCAGGCGCCGGCCGTATTCCTCGCGCGAGGCTTCGGCGGCGGCGCGCTGGGCCTCTTCGGTCCAGTAGATGCCCGAGCGATACTGCGTGCCCACGTCGTTGCCCTGGCGCATGCCCTGGGTGGGGTCGTGGTTCTCCCAGAAGGCGCGCAGCAGGGCCTCGTAGGGCAGCGCCTCGGGATCGTAGATCACGCGCACCACCTCGTTGTGGCCGGTGCGGCCGGTGCACACCTCTTCATAGGTGGGGTTGGGCGTGTAGCCCCCGGCATAGCCCGCGGCGGTGACCCACACGCCCGGCAGCTGCCAGAACAGGCGCTCGACGCCCCAGAAGCAGCCCATGCCGAACAGCGCCTCGCGCATGCCCTCGGGCCACGGACCCTTGAGGGGGCGGCCGTTGACGAAGTGCCGCTCGGCGGTGGGGATGGGATCGGGGCGGCCCGCAAGCGCCTTGTCGGGGTCGGGCATCTGAGTCTTGGCGCGGCTGAAGATCATGGCGAGGTCCTCCTTCACGCACGGAACCTAGCGCGCCGCCGCCGGCGGGCAACGCCGCCCCCGCGTGGGGGCGGCGCCGGCGCCCGGCGTCGGGGCGCTCAGAGCCTCTCGATGGCCAGCGCGATGCCCTGGCCGCCGCCGATGCACATGGTCACCAGACCATAGCGGCCGCCGATGCGCTCGAGCTCATACAGGCACTTGACGGTGACGATGCAGCCCGTGGCCCCCACCGGATGGCCCAGCGCGATGGCGCCGCCGTTCGGGTTCACCTTCGCCGGGTCGAGGCCCAGCTCCTTGTTCACGGCGCAGGCCTGGGCGGCGAAGGCCTCGTTCGACTCGATGACGTCGAACTGATCGGCGCTCAGCCCCGTGCGCTCGAGCAGCGCGCGCACCGCCGGAACCGGGCCGATGCCCATCACCTCGGGGCGCACCCCGGCATGGGCGTAGCCGAGGATGCGCGCCCTGGGCTTGAGCCCGGCCTTGTCGGCGGCCTCGGCGTCGGCCAGCACCACCGCCGCGGCGCCGTCGTTGATGCCCGAGGCGTTGCCCGCCGTCACCGACCCGTCCTTGCGGAAGACCGGCGGCAGGCCGGCCAGCGCCTCGAGGGTCGTCGCGCGCGGGTGCTCGTCGGTGTCGAAGACCACGCTCGAGCGGCCGGCCTTGACCTCGATGGGGACGATCTGGGACTTGAAGCGCCCCTCCTCGATCGCGCGGCGGGCGCGGTTCTGGCTCTCGAGCGCGAAGGCGTCCTGCTCTTCGCGCGTGATCTGGTGCTCGGCGGCGACGTTCTCGGCCGTCACGCCCATGTGGCCGTGGCCGAAGGGGTCGTGCAGGGCGCCGATCATCATGTCCAGCGCGCGCACGTCGCCCATCTTCTGGCCCATGCGGGCCTGCTGAAGCACATGCGGGCCGCGGCTCATGGCCTCGGCGCCGCCGGCCAGGCCGAACTCGGCGTCGCCCAGCATCAGGCTCTGCACGACCGAGACGATGGCCTGCGCGCCCGAGCCGCACAGGCGGTTGACGTTCATCGCCGGCGTCTCGACGGGCACGCCCGCCTCGACCGCGGCGACGCGCGACAGATACATGTCGCGCGGCTCGGTGTTGATGACGTGGCCGTAGACCACATGACCGATGCGGGCGGGCTCGACGCCCGCGCGCTCGATGGCGGCGCGCGCCACATGGGCGGCGGTGACGGTCGGGGGCGTTCCGGCAAGCGCGCCGCCGAACGTGCCGATGGCGGTGCGCACGCCGTCCAGAATCACGATGTCCCGAGGCATGGGATCTCCTTCCAAATCGCGGGGCCTTCGTCTTCGCCTCCGGCGCGGCCCCGCGGCGGGCCGGAGCGGGCGCCCCGTCGCGGCCGCGGCCGCGCCGGGCGGGCGCCTCAGTCGGTCCTGTCCGCCAGCTCGGGCGGCCAGGGAATGGCGTTCTCGGCCGCGGACCAGCCCACCGCCCAGTCGGGCGCGGGCGCGCGCCAGGCCTCGTCGGGGTGGTCGGCCAGCGCGGCGGGCGCGGGGACCAGCCCCTGCGGCCCCACCACGGCGACGCGGTAAAGCGCGTGATGCGCCGGGCGGCCGCGCGTCAGCGTCAGATGTTCGACCAGGATGAAGCGCGCGTCCAGACCCAGCACGCGGCTGCGGATCTCGATCGGCGCGAAGGGCAGCACCCGCGCGCGATACTGCACGCGCGCGCCCGCCATGGTCAGCCGCAGCCCGCGCTCGGCAAGCAGCCGGCGCAGGCCCAGGCGCGCGAACATCGAGATGCGCCCGATGTCCATCAGCGTCAGGCTGCGGCCGTTGTTCAGCTCCATGAAGGGGTCGATGTCCCACGGCCAGCAGCGCGTGCGCACCGAATGCACCTGCCCCGGGCGCAGCGGCCCCTGCCGGCGGGCGCGCACGACGGCCATGAACACTCGGAAAAAGGGATACATCGCAGGCTCCGTGCCGACCGTGACCGACCCGCGCGGGCGCGGGCCGCCTTCGGTTCTAGAGCGGGCGGGGCCGGGGGCGCAAGCGCGGCGAAAGCGCGTTCCGCAACGTCGGCCCGCCCGGCGCGACGCTTGCCAAGCGCCCCCGCCCGCGCTAAGCGCGACGGCGCGCACTCGATTGGAAACCACGGCAGGATCGCCCCATGAGCAAGCCCAAGAAAGTCGTCCTCGCCTACTCGGGCGGGCTGGACACCTCGATCATCCTCAAATGGCTGCAGGAGGCCTACGGCTGCGAAGTCGTCACCTTCACCGCCGATCTGGGCCAGGGCGAAGAGCTGGAGCCCGCGCGCGAGAAGGCCGAGATGCTGGGCATCCGCCCCGAGAACATCTTCATCGAAGACCTGCGCGAGGAATTCGTGCGCGACTTCGTGTTCCCGATGTTCCGCGCCAACGCGGTCTACGAGGGGCTTTACCTGCTGGGCACCTCGATCGCCCGCCCGCTGATCGCCAAGCGCCTGGTCGAGATCGCCGAAGAGACCGGCGCCGACGCCATCGCCCACGGCGCCACCGGCAAGGGCAACGACCAGGTGCGCTTCGAGCTGTCGGCCTACGCGCTCAACCCCGACATCAAGGTCATCGCCCCGTGGCGCGAGTGGGATCTGACCTCGCGCACCAAGCTCATCGAATGGGCCGAGGCGCACCAGGTGCCCGTTCCCAAGGACAAGCGCGGCGAGGCGCCCTTCTCGGTGGACGCGAACCTGCTGCACACCTCGTCCGAGGGCAAGGTGCTCGAGGATCCGGCGCAGGAGGCGCCCGACTACGTCTATCAGCGCACCGTCAACCCCGAGGACGCGCCCGACGCGCCCGAATACGTCGAGATCGAGTTCGAGCGCGGCGACGCGGTGGGGATCAACGGCCGCCGCATGAGCCCGGCCGAGCTGCTGACCGCGCTCAACGAATACGGCGGCAAGCATGGGGTCGGCCGGCTCGACCTGGTCGAGGGCCGCTATGTGGGCATGAAGTCGCGCGGCATCTACGAGACGCCCGGCGGCACGATCCTTCTGGCCGCCCATCGCGGCATCGAGCAGATCACGCTCGACCGCGGCGCGGCCCATCTTAAGGACGAGCTCATGCCCCGCTACGCCGAGCTGATCTACAACGGCTACTGGTTCAGCCCCGAGCGCGAGATGCTTCAGGCCGCCATCGACAAGAGCCAGGAGCACGTGACCGGAACCGTGCGCGTCAAGCTCTACAAGGGCTCGGCGAACGTGGTCGGGCGCAGCTCGCCGCTGTCGCTCTACTCCGAGCAGCACGTCACCTTCGAGGACGACGCCGGCGCCTACGATCAGAAGGACGCGGCGGGCTTCATCAAGATCAACGCGCTGCGGCTCAAGCTGCTGGCCATGCGCGACCGCCGCGCGCGCTGACGCGCGCCGGACGGGGGCGGACGCACGCCGAACGGGCGGCGCATGGGCGGCGCGCCCTTGGCGCGGCCGCAGGACCGGGCGCCCTGCGCCCCCCGACTCGTCCGGCGGGACTTTCGCCGGGCGCCCGCGGCGGCCCGGCGCGAGCCGCCCGACGCCGGCGGGCCGGGCGGCGGCGCCGCGGTCAGGCCATGCGCGCCATCGCCGCCGCCTCGGCGGCCAGCGCGGCGCAGGCTTCGGGGCAGGTCCAGGGAAGCATGTGCCCGCGCCCGAACAGCACGCGGCAGTGGATCCCGGGCGCGGCGCGCGCCAGCGCCTCGCCCTGCGCCTGCGGGTCAAGCAGCGTGTCGCCGCCTCCGAACAGAACGCCGCCGGGCGCCCTCAGCGCGCCATAGCGCGGGGCCAGCGCCGCCACATCGACGACATGCGCCAGATCGGCCGCCGCCGCCGCGGCGGCCGCGGGGCGCAGCGCCAGGCGAACGGCGCCTTCGGTTTCGAATTCGGGGGGAACCGGCTCGGGCGCGAAGACGGCGCGCAACATGCCCGGCAGGACGGCTTCGCCAATCAGCGGCGCGAACAGCCGCGCCGCCGCGCGCCGCGCCCAAGGCCGGCCGAGCGCAAGAACGCGGAAAGCCGCCGGCGGCCGCCGGATCGGATGCGTCAACGGCGCCAGCAGCGCCAGGGCGCCGACCTGCTCGGGATGCTCCAGCGCCAGCGCCAGCGCCACCGCCCCGCCCAGCGAGTGACCGACCAGCACCGGGCGCGCGACGCCCTCGGCCCGCAGGAACTCGGCGATCATGCGCGCCTGCTCGGGCAACGCCGCCAGCCGGTCCGAGCGCCGCTCGGACCAGCCGCTGCCCGGCCGGTCCAGCGCGATGACGCGGAAATCGCGCTCGAGCAGCGGGATCATGCGGTTGAAATTGTGCAGATTGCCGCCCAGCCCATGGATGAGCACAAGCGCGGGGCCGTCCGGGCGCCCGCGCTCGATGAAATGGATCCGCCCGCCGCGCACCTCGCGCCACCGCCCGCAAGGCGGATGCGCGGCGGCGATGGCGCGCGACAGCCGCGCCATGTAGGCCGCGCCGCCCGCGGCCATCACGGCGCCCGCCCCGATCAACGCGGCGGCGATGAAGGCCAGCAGCGTCACCCCGTCCCTCGGCCATGCATTCCGTTGGGTCAATCATCGACGCCCGCGCGCCGCCCGTCAACGGCGCGCGTTCCGGCTGGGGCGGGCGGCGGGCTGGCGGGAAGCCGGCCTCAGCCCGAGAGCTCGTCGAACGCGGCCAGGGCCTTGGCCCCATACATCAGCGAGGGCCCTCCGCCCATGTAGACGCGCATGCCGATGGTCTCGGCCACCTCTTCGCGGGTGGCGCCGTGCCGGATGCAGGCCTTGACATGATAGCCGATGCACGCGTCGCAACGCGCCGCCACGCCGATCGCAAGGGCGATCAGCTCCTTGGTCTTGGGGTCGAGCGCGCCGTTCGCCGTCGCCGCGCGCGCCAGCGCCTGAAAGCCGGCGGCGACGTCGGGCTGGGTCTTGTTGAACGCGGCGACCTCGCGCGTGGTGTCCTTGAGAAACTCGCTCCAGTTCATGTCAGCGCCTCCTTGGTATGGCTTCGCGCAGCTATCGCCCCTTGCCGCGCGCGCGCATTGACCCACGTCAAGGGCGCGACGCGCCGCCGCGCATTGACGCCGCGCCGCCGATGGCGCTTGATGTGCCGGCGGGGGCAAGCAAGGAAGGGCCATGACCAAGACGTTCGAGTTCCTGTTCGATTTCGGCAGCCCGGCCAGCTATCTGGCATGGGCGCGCCTGCCCGCGCTCGAACGGCGGACCGGCGCCCGCGCGCGCCTTCGCCCCATTCTGCTGGGCGCGGTGTTCAAGGCGACCGGCAACGCCAGCCCGGCGATGATCCCGGCCAAGGGGCGCTGGATGATGCAGGATCTGGCCATGTGGGCCGCGCGGCACGGCACGCCCTTCCGGGTCAATCCGCATTTCCCCGTCAACACCATGGCGCTCATGCGCGGCGCCGCGGCCCTGGCCGATGACGAGCCGCGCCTGCGCGCCTGGTGCGAGGCCTGCTTCGCCGGCATGTGGCGCGACGGGCTGAACATGGCCGACCCGGACCAGGCCGCCGCCGCGCTGGCCCCGGCGGGCTTCGGCGCCGACGAGCTGCGCGCCATGTCCGAAGACCCCGCCGCCAAGCAGCGCCTGCGCGCCGAGACCGAATCGGCCGTGGCGCGCGGCGTGTTCGGCGCGCCGACCTTCTTCGTGGGCGAGCGCATGTTCTTCGGGCAGGACCGCATGGATTTCGTCGAGGAGGCCCTGGCGTGAGCGGCGGGCGCCCCTTGCCCTCGACGCCCGGATCGGGTCATCTGCGCACGCCCCGGAACCTGACGCCTGGCAACGCGATGATCTGGACCGTCCCGAACATTCTGACCTTCAGCCGCGTCGCCGCCGCGCCGATGGTCGCGCTGGTCTTCGCGCTGCTGGAGCGGCCGATCGCGGATCTGGTCGCCTTCGCGCTGTTCATGTCCGCCTCGGCGACCGACTTCATGGACGGCTGGCTGGCGCGGCGCTGGAACCAGGTCACGGCGCTGGGCAAGATGCTGGACCCGATCGCGGACAAGGCCATGGTCATCATCGCGCTGGCGGTGCTGATGGCGGTGGCGGGGCTGCACTGGGCCATGCTGGCGCCGGTCTCGCTGATCCTTCTGCGCGAGGTGGCCGTCTCGGGCCTGCGCGAATTCCTCGGCAACGAGTTCAAGCTGCCCGTCACGCGCCTGGCCAAGTGGAAGACCACGGCGCAGATGTTCGCCATCGGCACGCTGTTTCTGGCCGGCTGGGCCGACGAGACCCTGGCCGGCCTCATGCGCGAGCTGCCGCCCCAGACCGCCGGCGCCATCCTGACCGGCGCGGCGCAGGACACGGTCGGGCTGCGCTTCTGGCACGCGCTGGCGCCCGCGGGCTGGGCGGCGGGCTATGCGCTGCTGTGGGTGGCTGCGGGCATGACGCTGATTTCGGGCTGGGACTACATGGCGCGCGGCGTGGCCTTCATCCGCGCGCGGGAGGGACGAGGATGAAGGTTCTCTATTTCGCCTGGCTGCGCGAGCGCATCGGCCTTGCCGAAGAGGACGTCGAGGCCGAGGCGCCCGACGTCTCGGCGCTGGTCGAGGCGCTGCGCGCGCGCAGCCCCGCCCATGCCGCCGCCTTCGCCGACGTCTCGGCGCTGCGCGTGGCCGTGGATCAGGAGGCCGCCGGCTTCGACGCCCCGCTGAAGGGCGCGCGCGAGGTCGCCTTCTTTCCGCCCGTCACCGGGGGCTGAGCATGAGCGCGCCCGAGCCCGCGCAGATCCCCATCCTGATCTCGGTGCAGGAGGCGGATTTCGACGTCTCGGCCGAGATCGACGCGCTGACGCGCGGGCGCGCGGATGTGGGCGCGGTGGCGTGCTTCGTGGGGCTGGTGCGCGACGTGACCAAGGCGGCCGAGGGCGCGCCGGTCATGGCCATGACGCTCGAACACTATCCGGGCATGACCGAAAAGTCGCTTGAGGCCATCGCGCGCGAGGCCGCGCGGCGCTGGCCGCTGCTGGGCGTGCGCATCGTGCATCGGGTGGGGCGGCTGGCCCCGGCCGACCGCATCGTGCTGGCGGCGGCGGCCTCGGCCCATCGCGGCGCGGCCTTCGAGGCGGCGGAGTTCCTGATGGACTACCTCAAGACCCGCGCCCCCTTCTGGAAGAAGGAAGAAACCCCCGACGGCGCGCGCTGGGTCGATGCGCGCGAAAGCGACGAGCACGCCGCCGCCCGCTGGGAACGCTGAGCGGCGCCGCGGCGATCGGGGCGGCAAGCGCCTCGTGCCCTTGCCATCCCCGCCAGTTTCGGCCGCCCGGCCTTCGCCGGCCTCGCCCTGCGGCGTTCGCGACGGCGCGCCCGGCCAATGGCCGGCGCCCGCGCCGGACCGCCCGAACGAACGCCGCCGCGCGGCGCCTTGGGCCGGGTCCCGCCGCATCCCGGACAAATCCGCACGCGGCGCCCTGGGCCGGGCCCCGCCGCGCCCCGGAGAAATCCGCGCGCGGCGCCGTGACGCCTGCGCTGCCGCTCCGGGCGCCGCTGGCCCCCCGGGCAGGTCGAGCGAGGCGGCGCGGCCCCATCCCGCTTGCCCGGCGAAGGGCCCGCGCCAAGTCACGGCGGCGCCGGCGACGGGTCGGCGCGCCGCGCGAGCGGGGCCCTCCGCCCCTCCGCCACCCCCCCCGGCCGGGGCCGCGTCGCAGGCCGCCGGCCGATCAGGCGCGGCCGGGCTGCGGGGCGGCGTCGGGGCCTTCTGGCCCCTCGGAAGAGCCCTCGGCCGCCTCGCCCTCTTCGGACCATGGCTCGATCAGCTCGGGGTCGTCTTCGGTCGCGCGGTTGACGCGGGGCGACACCTTGCGCAGCGCGAAGAAGCCCTCGGGCGCCGGATGCATGAGCAGCGCGGCGCCCGGCCCCTCTTCGCCCAGCCATTTGCCCCAAGCCTCGGGCGCGATGACGAGCGGCTCGCGGTCATGGATCGGGCGCAGCTGCGGCCCCGCGGCCACGGTCACGATGGCGCATGAGGCGATCCGCCGCCCGTCGGGGCCCGACCATTCCTCCCACACGCCGGCCATGGCCATGAGCCCGCCCCGCGCCGGCGAGATGTAGAAGGGCTGACGGCGGCGCCCCTCGCGCCGCCACTCGTAGAACCCCGTCGCCGGGATCAGGCAGCGGCGCTTGCGGCAGGCCTCGCGGAAGGCGGGCTTTTGCGCCAGCGTTTCGGCGCGCGCGTTGATGATGAGCGGCCCCTCGACCGGCGCGCGGCTCCAACGCGGGACGAAGCCCCAGCGCAGCCCCCGCCGCAGCCGCCCCGCCCCGGCGCCGATCAGCACCGCGTCGATCCGCTGGGTCGGCGCGATGTTCCAGCGCGGCGGCGGCGGGGCCGGGTCCCGCGGCGTGCAGGAAAAGACCCGGTCCACCTCCTCGGCCGCGGCGGCCAGGGCGAAGCGGCCGCACATCTCCCGCTCAGCGGCGCGAGATGCGCCCGTCGAGATAGGGCTTGTAGGGCGCGCGGGCGGCCAGATAGTCGGCCACCGCCACCTCGAGCCCGGGGCCGTAGTCATATGCGTCCATGGCCTTTTCGGCGAACACCTTGTAGCCGTCGCCGCCGGCGCGCATGTAGTTGTTGGACACGACCATGTATTCGGCCTCGGCGTCGATGGGCGCCCAGCCGTCGCCCTTGCGCACCAGCACCTCTTCGATGCGGCTGCCGGCGGGCTTGTCGGGCAACCAGACGAAGCGCAGCCCCGCCACCTGCGGGAAGCGGCCGGCCAGCTCCTCGACCTGGCTGACGCCGTTCTCGAGCGCGGCGATCACGTCGGCGCCCTTCAGGCGGAAGGTGGCCAGCGTGTTCTGGAAGGGCAGCACGGTCAGCACCTCGCCCATGGTGATCTCGCCCTGGTCGATCGAGGCGCGCAGCCCGCCGCCGTTCTGGATGGCGATGGTCACGCCCTGGCCGCGGGTGCGCTCGAGCATGGCGTCGGCGACGAGGTTGCCCATCTCGCACTCGCCCGAGCGGCAGCTTTCGCGGCTGCCGTCGATCGGCGCGGCGGCCTCGGAAACCACCTTGCGCTTGACCTCTTCGATGGGGCCGGCCAGCTCCTTGACGCGGGCGGCGACGGCGGCGTCGGGGGTCACCGAGGCGTCGAGCAGCACGGTGTCGCCCCAGGCGTCAAGCAGCGCGCCCTCGTCGTCGAAGCGCAGCGTCAGGTCGCCGACGAATTTCGAATAGGCATAGGCCTGCACCACGGGAACCAGCGCGTCGCCCGGGCCGCTGACCCAGACCGGATAGGGCCCCGCCGCCTTGCGGTCCGAGGCCGACAGCCAGGTGTGCGAGTGCCCGCCCACCACCGCGTCGATGCCGGGCACGCCTTGCGCCAGCCGGATGTCGGCGGGCAGGCCCACATGGGTCAGCGCGATGATGACGTTGACGCCCTGCCCCTCCAGCTCGGCGACGGCGGCGCGCAGGCTTTCGGCCTCGTCGGCGAACTTGACGGTCGGCCCGGGCGACGAGGTCTCGGCCGTGTCGGTCGCCAGCGCCGAGACCACGCCCACCTTGCGCCCGCCGGCGTCGAGGATGACGTAGGGCGCCACGCGCCCGGCCAGGCGGTTGTTCGCGCTCACGTCCAGATTGCCCGAGATGACCGGGAAGCGGACCTTGTCGAGAAAGCCGGCCAGCCCCTCGGGGCCGTCGTCGAACTCGTGATTTCCGACGGCCATGGCGTCGAAGCCGATCAGGTTCATGAACTCGGCCGCCGCGGCGCCCTTGTAGGTGGTGTAGAAAAGCGAGCCCTGAAACTGGTCGCCCGCGTCCAGAACCAGCGCGGGGCGGCCCTCGGCGGCGTGGCGGGCGCGCAGCTCGGCGATCTTGGCCGCGACGCGGGCGATGCCGCCGAAGCATTTGCCCGCGGCGTCGTCCTCGGCCTTGCAGGGGCCGTCATACTTGCTGATCGGCTCCATGCGGCTGTGCAGGTCGTTGATGTGGATGATTCCCAGCTCGAAATCGGCCTGGGCGGGCGCGGCGGCCGTCAGCGCGGCGGCGGCGGCAAGGGCGAGATGGCGGCGCATGAGCGTCTCCTGGTTTCGGGTCCGGGCGAATGGTGAACGCGCGCAGCGCCGAAAGCAAGCGGCGACGCGGCGTCGCCCCGGAGCGCGGGCGCGGGGGCGCGGTTAACGCTGAATCCGCCGCCGTTAACCCTGCCTTCTGTGCGCGTCCGGCACCGAGTCGGGTTAGTTTTCCTTATGTTCTCATCGACCGGAATTTCCGAAAATCCTTTACGGAGCTGCGCCATGTTCCGCATCAGCTTCGGCGCGATCGCCGTCGCGCTTGCGCTTGTGGCCTCGACAGCGGGCCGCGCCGCCGTCCTCACCGCCGAAGCGGCGGCGTGGGGCGCGCCGCACGCCGCGCCCTGGGTCGGCCCCTGGTCCGCGCCCTGGATCGGCCCCCGGATTGACCCCTGGATCGAATCCCGGGTCGAGGAACGCTGGACCGACGCATGGATCGCGCAGCGCGCCCGCCACGCCCTGCCCTGGACCGAGTGGACGCCCCGCTCGGCGCAAGAGATGTCGCGCCGCCTGGCGCCCGAGTCTCCGGCGCTGGGCTATCTGGCCCTTTCGCGCCTTTGCGCCGCCCGCGCGCCCGAGCGCACCGACCAGGCCTGGCGCGCGGGCGATGGGCTGTTCTTCGCTCTTGCGCCCGAAGATCCCGAGCTGACGCGCGCCGAGGCGCCCGCGCCGCGCCTGGCCGCGCATGACGCCGGCGCCTGGCGCGACCTGCCCCTGCAGCCCGCCGCAGAGCCCCTTCCCGCCAGCCTGGGCCTGCGCCCCGCCTGCGGAAGCTGGGAGGTTCTGATCGCCTTCGCGCGCCCCGCCCCCGGCGGCTGGCTGGCGGGTCCGGGCTGGGCGGCGGCGGGCTGGATCGACGGCCCGCCCGGGGCGATCGTGATCGCTTCGGGCGGCGGCGGGGGCGGCGGAAGCTCGGGCGGCGGAAACACGCCCGAATCGCCGCTCGGCGAAACGGTCGAGCCGCAGGAGCCGATCCCGCCCATCGTCATCGGGCGCGATCCCGCGCCGCTGCCGGCTCCCCTGCCCGCGCCCGCCGCGTTGCTGGCCGCGGCGCTGGCGGCGCTGTGGGGCATGCGGCGCGCGCGCCCCGCGCGCTGACCGGCGCCCAACGCGCCCGAAAGGCGCCGGCCGGCGCGCCTCAGCGCACGCCGTTCTCGAACGCATCGCGCAGATCGCCCGTCAGCGCCGCCAAGGCCGCCGTCCAGGCCTGCGCGGCCGATGGCGCGGGGTTCCAGATCTCGCGATCGGGCGCGGGCGTCGCGTCGGGCCCGGGCGCGTAGGCCAGCGTGTCGGCGCGCCCGAAGCCGCCCCCGCGCGCCTGCGCCTTGAGCGCCGCGACCAGCCCGGCCCCCGTCAGCGGCGTCAGATCGGGCGCGATGCCCAGCATGGCCGAGGCAAGCTGCCGTCGCGCCGCGATCACGGCCCTGGGGCGGCCGAAGTCCAGGTTCTGGTCGAACACCGCCCCCGTCAGGGCCGAGTCGAACACCAGCCCGCGCCGCCAGGCATGCGCCGCGCCCGAGAACATGACCGCGTCGTCCACGATCAGGGTCGTCGCGGCGCTGTGAAACGGCCGGCCGGGGCCGCCCGGCGGCGAGACCCAGGCCACGCGCGCCTCGGCGACGGCGGCCAGCTCGTGCAGCGCGGCCTGGACGGCGGCCTTGCGCACCTCTTCAAGGCGCGCGTTGCGATCGGGCAGATGGCGTGCAGGCAGCACCAGCACCGCATTGAGCGCCGGGTTCTCGTGAAGGCGCGTCTTGAGGGCCTCGAGCAAGGCGACGTCGCCCAAGGGGTCGCCCGCCGGCGCGGCCCAGCGCTCGGCGTCGAGCGCGGGGGTCTGGAGCCAGACCAGATCCTCGGCCCGCGCGATGGCGGCCATGGCGGCGCGCGCGAAGCCCTGCGCGCCGTTGCGCCGCTTGTGCAGGACGCGGTCGAAGGCGGCGGCGGCCGTGTCGTCGTCGAAGGCGGCCCGGTCCACGATGCCATCCACGCTCAGCCCGCCGGGCAGCGTCGCCAGCGCCGCGTCGATCTGCGACTTGATCTGCGACCAGACCGCGCCCGGCGCGAACGTCTCGGGGATCAGCGAGAACAGCTGCCCGCCATGCGTGCCCCTGGCCGCCGTCTCGAGCACCGCGGTCCACGGTCCCGGATCGGTCGGCGCAGGGGCCGGCGTGAAGGGAAGGCCCATCTGCGAGACGAACTCGGAAATGTCGGCGGGGCGGCGCTCGCGCATCAACAGGCGCAGGATGTCCGCCGCCGGACCGGCCAGGGCCAGCCCCTCGGCATGGATCTCGGGCGCGGCGTTGACGCCCGGATGACCCAGCGCGGCGGGCGGCGCCTCGTGCCACAGGCGCCGCCCGGCCGCCGCGCCGATCACGCCGCGCCCGCCGGCGCGGTCGAAGGCGGCGAAGTCGAACAGCTCCTGCCCGCGGGCGGGAGCGTGAAAGTCGCCGTCATGCACGCGCTCGGGCCCGCCGGGGCTGCGTTCGGCGGGCAGGTCGCCCGGCGGCGTCTGAACGAAGGCCGGCGCGCGGGTGACGAGGCGGTCGTCCGCATCGGCCCGGTTGGGCAGGCTGGCGCTCAGATCCTCGGGGCGCAGGCTGGTCATGTCCACGGCCGAGAAGTCGCCGTCCTCGAGCGCGCCGTTCACGGCGATCAGGGTGTGGCCGGGCGCGATCTCGGCCGCGCCGGGCGAGGGGGCGCGCGCGGTCTCGGGGCAGAACAGGGCCGCGGCGCCAAGGCTGGCGACGTTCGCGGGCGCGCCCGCGGCGACGGGCGGACGCTCGGCGCGGCGGTCGGCGAAAAGGCGCGCGCCCTGGGCGGCGACGATCATCAGATCGTAGCTGAAGGCGACGGGCGCGGCGCCTGCGCCCGCCTCGCCATCGGGCAGCGGCAGGACGAGCAGCGCATTGCCGTCCGCGTCGGCCAGGGCGGCGCCGCCCGTCATGCGCCAGCGCCGCCCCGTCTGCGCGTCGCGGCCATGGGGCCAGGCGCGCAGCCACGCCCCCGGCGGGACCGATCCGGCGAAGCGCAGCGCCACGCTCTGCCCCTCGGCGGTCGCGCCCGACTGGCGGCCCGAGCCCTTGATCGCGTACACCGTCGCGACCGGATCGTCATGAGCGGCGGCGAAGGGATCGACCGCCGCCAGCGGCGCGGGCGTTTGCGGGCCGTAGTCGCGGTCAAGCTCGGGCGCCATGAAATCGACCTGCGCGCCGGGCGCGGCGAAGCTGGCCATGACCTCGGCCGCCAGCGCGTCGGCCGAGGGCAGGAACAGCGGATCGGCCGTGTTGCGCGCCGCGCCGACGCGCAGGCGCGGGTCGGCCTGGGGCGATCCCGCCTCGCGGCCAAGGCCGGTCAGGTGGCGCTCGACATCCATCGCCGCCACGCGCAGGAAATCGCGGCTCAGCGCGCCGGGCGCCGACCATCCGGCGAAGGGGGCCGCGGCGTCGGGCGCGGCGTAGGGGCCAGAGGGCAACGGCGCGACAAGGGGAATGGGCGCCTCGTCCAGATCGGCGGACGCCGCCGCCGAGAGCCGCACCGCCGCGCCCGCGCCGACGCCGAACAGCACGTCCGAGCCATCGACCGCCGTCAGCCCCGACAGGCTCAGACGCGCCTTCAGATGCGGCGCGAGCGGGCCCTGATGCGCGTTGACCAGCAGCGCCGTGCGCGCATCGGCGGTCGCGGCGGTGCGTTGGCGCGCGACGTCCGAGGCGGCCCACAGATTGTCCCAGGCCACGCCGGCCAGCCACGCCCAGATCGCCGCGACCGCGCCCGGATCGAAGGCGCGCCCCCCGCGGGTGAAGGCCCACAGCTTCGCGCCCGCCACGGCGGCGCCGGCGTTCTCGAGCAGGCGGCGCTCGTCCTTCTCGGGGCGGCGCAGGATCGTGGCGGGCCGCTCGGCGTCCGACAACGCGCCGCCCGACGACCGCAGGCCCAGCCAGGCCGCCCTGGCGTCGTCGTCGCTCAGCCCGTCGACGACGGCCTTGAGGTCGGCCGGGCCGTTGTCGGGCAGAAGCTGACGCAGCGCCGGCAGGCGCGCCATGTCGGCCGGCAGCTCAAGCGCGAGCGCGGCGATGACGGGCCGCGTGCGCTGGTTTCCCGTCGTCGCCGCGGGCGAGTCGGGCCGCGGCGCCGCCTGGCTGAGCGCGCCCAGCCGCTCGGCGACCTGCGGCAGCAGGCGAAAGAGCAGCACCGGCGCGCCGGTCGCGAAGGCGGGCCCGCCCTCGGCGGCGCGCAGGCCGGCAAGCGCCGCCTGGCGCGGCTGGGCGACCACGTGGAACGACAGGAGCCCCGCCGCCGGCGCGTTCCAGATCGCGCCGGCGGGCAGGTCGCGCGCCGCCGACAGGTCGCGCCCCGGCGCGGGCAGCGCCGACAGATCCGCGTCATCCGACGCCGAGCGTTGGAACCACGGGCCCAGCGCCGGCGAGAACACGCCAAGCGAGGACGGAGCGGGCGAGAGCGTGGGCATGTGCGCCTCCTCAAACGATGTGCTCGACCGCCGGGCTTTCGCGCCCGACCGGGTCGATCAGCCGCACGCGATAGCGCGCGCCGCCGGGCGTGACCTCGCCCGGGGCGGCGACGACCGAGAATTCGCGCCCGCCGACGGCGGGGGCCTCGCTCAGCAGCGTCAGCCCCTGATCGGGCAAGGCGCGCTCGATGCGGATGCGCCAGGGGCTTGGCGCGCCCGGCGTCAGATCCTGCGCGCTGACGAAATCGAGCCGCAGATCGCGCACGCCGCCGGCCGCCGGCGCGCCAGAGGCCGCCACCAGCGCCGGCGCCGGCGGCGGCGCGTCGGGAATCGTGGTCAGCACGGCCGGCGCGCTGGGTTCGCTCCACAGCCCCGGAACCGGCCCCGAGGCCGACATGGCCGAGCCCGGCTCGGGCGCGCCCTGGACCTCGGCGATCCAGGCGTATTCGACGAAGGCCGCCAGCCGCGCGGCGGGCGCCGCCAGCGCCGCCCCCACGTCGCGAAACGTCGCCGTCTGCAGGCCCGTGACCGGATCGACCGGCCCCATCTCGGCCGTCCCGACGATCGGGTTGCGCAGCGGATCGACCACGCCCGAGCGCGTGCGCCGGATGCGCGCCCGCGCCCCCGGCGTGACGGCCGCGCGCAGCGTGACCGTCGCCTCGACGACCAGATCGGGCTCGCCCGGCGCGGGCGGGACCATGCGCACGCGCACGCTCGGGCGCGCGGGCGGCTCGGCGTTGGGCACGGCGTAGAACACGGTGTCGAGGGCGCTCGGGTCCGGTCCGGCGGCGTTCAGCGCCGATTCCGCCGCGATCCTGTAGGCCGACAGCACGCGCAGGCTGCCCGGCAGGGCGTGGCGAAAGCGCAGGCGGGGCTCGGTCTCGACCACGGCCTTCAGGCGCTCGAACAGATGGCCCGGAAAGCGCGCCTGCGCCGCGCGCAGCAGCGTGGCGCGCGCCGCCGGGTCCGGCTCGGCCTCGAGCGACGCCAGCAGCGCCGCGTCCTCGGGCGCGGACGAGCGGCGCAGATGGTCGCGCAGGCGGTTCTCGTCCGCATAGAGCACGACGTAGCGATGCGCCGGATCGCCGGCAATGTCGCGCTCGACCCAGGCGGCGCCGGTCGCGTCGGGCCGCGCGGCATAGTCCAGCACGTCGGCGATGGCGATCTGCGGCGGCGGGTAGGGGTCGGCCATGCGCAGCCGCACCGGCTCGGACGGCGCCGAGACGCGCCCCGCCGCATCGACCCAGACGGCGGTCAGGGTCAGGCTGCGCGCGCGCCCCGCGGGAATGACGGGGCCGTCGAAGGCGAAGCGCAGGCCGGGCTGCTCCTGCCCCGGGGGCACGCTCAGACCGGCGATCGCGGCGTTGGGATGGGTCTCGACCGCGTCCGAGACGGGGGCCGTGCGCACGGGTCCGAAGGGCGCGCCGTCCACCTCGGCCGTCAGCCGCAGATGGGACAGGGGAAAGGCGCCCGGCGCCAGCGCCGCGGCGTCGGGCAGCGGGACCGTGGCGCTGACGCGGCCCGCGCGCGCGCCCGTCGCGACGTCGGGCGGCGCGTAGGCGCCCATCAGGACGGGCCGCGGCGGCAGGGGCCGCGGGCCGGCCTCGCCGACGACCGCCGCGAAATCCGACCAGCGCCCGAAGCGGTCCATGGCGGCGGCGTGAAAGGCGAAGCGTTCGGGCCCGGCGCTGGCGCAAGAGATCAGCGCCTGCCCCGTCGCGCCCTCGGGCGCCGGGAAGGACGGATCCTCGCCCGGCGGGGCGGGAACGATCAGGCTGCGCCAGGCGCCGGCGCCGACGTCCTGCGCCGGGTTGAGCGGCGCCCATCCGCCCGAGCCGGGCGGCTGGCGCAGCATCGCCGCCAGCGCGCCGGCGGGGGGCGCGCCGCTCACGCCCATCTCGATCACGCGCCGCGGATCCTCGGGCGAGTCGGCCCGCCAGGCGACATGGCGCGGCGGAGCAAGGCGCGGCGGGGCCAGCGGCGCCGGCGGCGCGGCGCGGTCGGCCGCCGCCAGCGCGCCCAGCGCAAAGCCGCGGAACGCCTCGGGCGCGGCGCCGAGCGCGACGCCGCGCGCGGCCAGCCAGGGTTCGGCCAGCGCCGAGAACGCGCCCATCAGATCGTCATGCGCGCTCAGCCCCGGCGCGCGGCGCGCGGCCGCGATCAGAAGCGCCGCCGCGGCCCCGGCGCGCGCCAGCGCGTCGGCGGGCGGATCGGCGAAGAACCCCGTCAGGCGATACAGGCTCAGCCGCGGCTGAAGGTCCGTCTCGACCGCGTCCAGCGTCTTCATGCCCATCCAGCTGGCCAGCCCCGGATCGACCTGCGCCTGCAGGGCAAGCCCCAGGGCGAAGACGCTGGCCTCGGCCGCGCCGCCCGCCACGCCGCCCGAGCCGTCGGCGTTGGTCAGCGTCTGCCGCAGGACGAGCAGGTGCTGGGGCGTCGGCCCGTCGATGAGCGCGTCGAGCGGCTCTTCGACCGCCTCGAACAGGGTGGCGACCCGGTCGCGCTCGGCCCCCGGATCATGGGGCGGCGCCGAGAAGCGCGGCGTCGCGGCCGAAAGATCGTGCATCGGGCGGCGCCGGGGCGCCTGCGCGCGCACACGCTCGGCGCAAAGCCGCTCCCAGCCCGACAGGGCCGGATAGCGCCTTCCGCCCGCATGGGGCAGGTTGAGCACGTCGATCACCTGCCAGGCGAGCTGCGGCGTCTTGTCCGCCTCGATCAGGCGCACGCCCACCACCGAGCCGGCGCCGCGCACGACCAGCCGCGTCAGCCCCGGCGCCGCGAAGGCGAAGGGCGGCGCCTTGCGCACCCCCACCGAAACCTCGCCCCCCGCGGCCGAGCGCATGAAGGCCTCGACCTGCATGCCCGAGGCGCGCGGCCCATCGGCCAGGTGCGGCGTCGGCGGGACGATCTCCGGCAGGCGCTCGAAGGAATCGCGGAACCGGCCGGGCAGACGATCGAGGAACCCGCCCGGCGCATGCGGAACGACCGACAGCTCGGGCTGGGGCGCGGCCGCCGGATCGGCGATGACCTCGGCCCACAGCACCCCGGCGCCCGACCCGGCGGGCAGGAAGGCCGTGGCCTCGTCGCCCCGGCTGATCGAGAAGATCGGGTCCAGCCGCGCGCCGTTCTTGTCGCGCCACTGGACGTCCTTGCGCACGGGCAGGCGGCTCAGGGCCTCGTCGCTCAGATCGGCGCGTTCGAGCACGAAGGGCGCGCGCGGCAGCCCCATGACCGGGTGATGGGCGACGCGCAGGTGAACGCCCTTTTGCGGGTGGCTTTCCGTGCCGTCGATGAAAAGGGCCTGAAGGTGCAGAAGGCCGGGATTGGCAAGCGTGGCCATGTCAGAAGCCCTCCAGATCGAAGGTCAGCGGGCGCGCGCGCATCTGCCGCCGCCCCGTCAGCGCGCTCGCTGGTCTCGAAGAACAGGCCGAAGCCCGCCGGGTCCGCCTCGGGCGGGATCGGCGCCTCGGGCAGCAGCAGCGCGCGCGTGGCGTTGCGGTTGATGCGCGCCACGATCAGCGCGACGCCGCCATGGCGCCCGCCAGTGAGCCGGCAGCGGTCGACCAGGGCCACCTCGTCGCCCGCCAGGACATGCGCCTTGCGGTTGAACGGCTCGAGCGCATCGACCAGGAAGGCGACGGTGCGCGGGGCGCCGCCCTCCACGCTCCAGATCTGGAACAGGCGCGCGCGCCCTCGCGGCAGGCCCAGCTCGCCCAGGCCCATCCCGGCCATGGCCTGATCGAACAGCCGGTCCGAGGGGGCCTCGGCCGCCGCGGGGGGCGGGCTGGCGCCGGCCTCGAGGATCAGCTCCTCGGCCGGGACCGGGGCGACCGAGCCGTCGGTCGCGCAGCCCAGCGCCGCGATCATCTGCGCCGGATCGGCGTAGCGCGAGGTGCGGAAATTCGCCGCCGTCACCAGCGCGCGATCGGCCGGATCGGCGATGCGCGCGGCCCACAGCTCGGCGTCGTAGAAGACGTCGGGCTCGAGCGGATAGGTCCCCGCCAGCGACACGCCCCCCGCCGGGCGGCGGTTGGTCAGGCAGGGCGCGGCGCGGGCGGCCTCGACGACGGCGCGCTCGGCGGGGGTGAGCAGCTCGAGCGGCGCGCCCGCCCGACGCACCGCGCCCGCCAGCGCCTGGGCGGCGGCGCCGGACAGCGAACCGCCCGGCCGCGGCGGAGGGTCGGTGCGGCGCAGCTCGATGCGCAGCTCGCGGCCGTAGCGCGCCAGAAGGTCGGCGACGTGATCATGCGCGAAGTGGAAGACCACCGGATCGCGCGTGAAATGCGCGATGTCGCCGGTCTGCGGCGCGCTGGCCGTCAACATGCGGTCGATGTCGCGCGGGTCGAAGATGTGCTCGTTGGGGCCGTCCTGGCGGGCAGGCAGGGCGGCGGGTTCGGCGGCGGTGCGGAAGCGGAAGCTTTGCGTGCCGCCGGGCGTCCAGGCGCCGGTCGGCGCGGCGGGGGGCTGGGCGTCCTCGTCCTCGCTCAGCCAGGCCTGGTATTCCCAGTCCGCCTCGATCCGATAGACCGTGTCGGGGTCGAGGATCACCGGACGGCCGGCGCCGATCGGGTCGGCGCTTTCGATCTGGTCGGCGACCTCGTCGCGCGTGTCCTGATCGGCCGCCCGCCACCGCGCGGCGCGGTCGTCCACGGCGCACAGGCCGACGAAGGCGATGTCCTGCCCGGCCTTGCGCGCCTTCACGCGGATCTGCGTCACGGCTTCGGGCGCGTCGGGCATGCGGTAGCGCACCACATGGCACGCGCCGCCGTCCGGGCGCCGGTGCGAGGACACGAGCTGCGCGGCCCATGCGCCCTCGGCGCCGTCCGGCGCACGGCCGAGCACCTCGGGCATGAGCGGCCCGGCGCCGGCGTCGGCGGCCGGTTCGGGCGCCGCGCCGGCGGGCCCGGTTTCGCGCAGGCAGATCTCGACCAGCGCCGCCGCGCCCTTGACCCGCACCAGCAGGCGCGCGATGCGCTCGCCGCGCAGGGTCGCGCGCAGATCCGGGCCGGCGGCGCGCCCGCCCTCACCCGCCACACGCCGCCCCTCGGGGTCGAAGGCGTCGATGCGGTAGGCCGCTCCGGGGCGCACCCGCAGCCGCAGACGCGCCAGCGAGGCGGCGCGGCCAAGCGCGATCTCGAGCCCCCTGGCCCCGAAGCCGAGCCCGCCCGCCCGCGCGCCGCGCGCCAGGGCGCTGCGCAGCGTCGCCCGTCCGTCGGGGTCGCGCAAAGTCAGGCCCTCGAAGACGGCCTCGGCCGCCGGCTCGGGCAGCTTCAGCTTGCCCAGCGTCACGCAGCGGTTCATCGGCGGCGCGATGGGCCCCGCGCGGCAGCACACGCGCAACAGCGCCGCCTCGTTCGCGCCGCCGGCCAGCGCCACGCGCTTGATGGGCGCGCCCGCGCTCAGACGCAGGACATGAACGCGCCCGGCGCCCTCGGCCACGGCCTGCGCCGCGCGGGCGCCGGCGGCGTCGAAGCCGATCGCCTTGACCGGCGCGCCCATGAGCAGCACCGTCAGCTCGAGATCCGCGCAGCCCTCGGCCAGGGTCAGCTCCAGCCCCGGGTCGGGGATCAGCAGCTCGGCGCGGCCGTCGCGGCCGGGGCGCGGCGGCTCGCCTTGCCGCGCGGGGCGCTCGGCCATGTCGGTCAGCTTCAGCCCGTGGCCGCGCGCCAGCGGGCGGATGCGCAGCCCCTCGCGCGCGATTTCCGGCACGCCGTCCAGCTCGCGCGGCATGTCGTCCAGATCGACGCAGACCGGCGACGCCTCGGCCCCGCCCGCGAGGCAGCACAGGCGGAACAGGAACGCCTCGCCCGAGCCGCCCTCGATGACGACCGAGACGATGGGCGCCCGCCCCGAGAGGGTCAGGGCGTGCTCGACATCCTGCCCTTCGGGCGACAACGCCTGCGCCACCGGATCCCCGCCCGCGTCGAAGCCCGTGGCCTTGACGGCGGCGGCGCCCAGCATCACCGACAGCTCGACCGCGCCGCATCCGCGCGGCAGGGTCACGCGGACGCCGCCGGGCGGCAGCATCAGCTCGGCCGCGCCGTCGACGCCCCGGCGGGCGGGCGCGCCGCGCGCATCCACCCGGTCGCTCAGCGCGAAGCGCTCGCGCGGGTTCAGGGCCTCGAAACGCACGCCGTCATGGGTGAATTTCGCGCGCGCGACCTCATCGTGTCGCAGGGCGGCGAAATCGACGCAGGCGCGCCCGGTCTCGGGCGCGGGGGCGACCGGCGCGCGGCAGCACACGCGCAGCAGCTGGAAGGCCTTGACGCCGTCGGTCAGCATCTCGACCGCGACGATCCCGCCTTGCGAGGTCAGCCGCGCCATGGCGGGGCGCGCGCTGGGCGTGTCGAAGACGTGCTCCTCGACCGAGCCGTCGGCATGGCTTGCGCGCAGGATCACGCGCCCGTCCGAGGGCTTGAACCACAGCAGCTCCAGATCGCGGCACGGGCGCTTGAAGGCGATGACCGCGCCGGGGTCGCTCACCTCGACCTCGGCGCCGCCGTCGGCGCCCGGGCGCGGATCGGCGACGTTGCTCAGGTCGATGCGGTCGGTCGCGCGCAGCAGGTTGCGCCGCGCCACGTTCGCGCGCTGAAGGGCGCTGATGACGAAGGGCGGCAGGTCGAACCGTTCGGCCTGGGCGCCCGGGGTCAGGTCCTCGAAGCGGTAGCAGGCGGCGTCCTCGTCGCCGCCCTCGGGGCGGGGCGCATCCTCGCACACCAGCAGCGTCAGCGCGCCGTCGCGCACCGCGCGGTCCAGCTCGATGCGCCAGGGCAGCGCGGTGGCGGTCGGGCCGCCTTCGCCCACGCGCATCGCGCGCGGCAGGCGGTAGGCCCGGTCGGCGGGGCCGTCGGCCAGAACCGCCGCGGGGGCGGCGCGCATGGCGCCCTCTTGCAGCACCGCGCCGGTGGCGTTGACCAGCGCCGCCAGATCGGGGCCCGTCGCCTCGTCGGAGCCAAGGGGCAGATAGGCGCGCGCCACGCCCTGAAAGCCGCTCGGATAGGGGCCGGGCGCCGGCGCGGCGCGGCGCAGACGCGCCGCCGTCGGGCCGAGGATGCGCGCATCGGCGGCGCGCAGGCAGGCCGGGCGCGGGGCGGGAATGCGCTCGCACACGCGCTCGACGACCCCGGCCGGGTCGCCCGGCTGGCCAGCGCCCCCCTGGGCGGTGGATTGCGCCCAGGCCCAGGGCTCGCGGTTGAGCAGCTGCAGATGCGTCGCCTCGGCCCCCGAGGGCGCCTGCGCCGAGGCGTCGTCCGCAGGCCGCGCGGGGGTGTGGGTCCAGGCCGACAGAAGCGGCGCGCCCGAGGGATCGGCCACCGGGGTTCCGTCCGCGTCGCGCACCAGGCGCAGGCCCGTCAGCCGGTAGGCGTAGCGCAGGCGGTTCGAGCCGAACCAGGGCTCGCCCGCCGGCTGGGCGCCGGGGTCGAACTGCCCGCCCGAGGGCATGGCGTCGGCGATGAAATGGCGGAAGTTGATCACCGGCACGGTGTCGGGCCAGACGGTGTTGTTGCGCGCGGGCTCGGCGCCCTGGTTGCGCATGACGCCGTCGATCTCGACGAAATCGTAGATCGGCCGCCCCTCGGGCGCGCCCTCGGTCGCCTCGCCGGCGACGCGGTTGAGGCGGTCGGTCAGGCTGACCGAGGCGATCGGCGGCGGCGGCGCGGGCGCGGCGATCGGGGGGCTTGCGCCGAAGCTGAGCGTCACGCAGCCCTCAACGGTGAAGAAGAACAGATCGACCGAGGCGCAGAAGCGCGCCTCTTCGATGGCGGCGACGGCGCCGGAGTCGGGCGGGTCCAGATAGCTGACCACCGCCGCCGCATCGACCGTGGCCGACACCACCACCAGATCCAGCGTGCCGCGCAGATACATGCCGCCCTTGATGAACAGCGGGTCCGTTCCCATCCCGACATAAATCGCGCCGGACACCGACAGCCCGAACTTGCCCGCCTTCCACTCGAGCGTCGCGCCGGCGCCGAAGCCGATGGAAAAGCCGTCGAAGTTCCAGTCCCGGTTCGGGCCGAAAGCCGGCAGGCCGCCGCCCTCGATCATCAGGAAGGCCCAGACCTTCACGTTCAGGATGTCGGGCAGGAAGGTGATGGTGACCGGCTCGCCCGCGCGGCCGGGGCCGCCATCCGAGCCGATGCGCACATAGCCCTTGCCGTCATTCGGGAAATGGGCGGCGAAGGGGACCTTCAGCTCGAGCAGCTTGTCGATCGACCACGCGGCCGAGACGGCGACCGTCGCCGCCTGCTCGTTCACCACGACCAGCCCGGCGATGGCGGCCGAGTCGCCCTCCTTCTTCTCCCTGGCGGTGGTGTCGGGCAGCGACAGGATCGAGACCTCGACGCCGAAGATCACCTCGACGTCCGGGAAGGCCACCACCACCATGCCCGTCGCCGCGAACGAGAACGAGGCGTCGGGCAGCGTGCCCACCACCGCGCCCAGGCCCAGCGCATGGGCGCCCTTGGCCGGCGCGTATTTGCGCTCGGGCGCCTTGCGCCACCAGCCCAGCTCGCGCGCGACCACGTCCTCGACCGCATCCGTCGCGCGCGCGCCGTTCACGACGGTCTGTCCGACGAAGCCGTGAATGGCCAGCGGCAGCGGACCCAGCGGAATGCCGCCGGGGAACTGGACCTTGCCGTAGAGGCTCAGAAACAGCGAGGGCGCGAAATCGGGCGGGTCGTCGGGCACGCCCGCCGCCAGCGCCACGCTGGCGCGGGTCTGGATCGGGATCAGCGTCGCATCGACGCCGGCGCGCAGCAGCCCGCCCTCCTCGATGCGGATGCGCCCCTCGCCCTTGAGCGCGCCGGGAATGTCGGCGCGGGCCGTCAACCCGCGCAGGCTGAACTCGGGCGCGCCGGAAAGCCGGCCCGAATCGTCGGTGCGGAAGGTGACGCGGAAGGCGGCCTCGGAGATCTCGACCACGCCGACGTCGATGGCCACGGCCAGCGTCGGCTCGAACCACAGCGAGCCCGTGCCCATCTTGAACTCGGTCACGCGCAGCAGGCGGCCCAGCGGGCCGTCGATGCGCCACAGTCCCGAATCCTCGATCGACATGGACTTCGAGCTTTGCGCAAGGCCGATCTTCTCGATCAGCGGCGCGTCGGGGTCGGTGTTGTCGAACTCGACGCCGACATCCGAATAGCGGATCTTCATCGGCTGCGCGGGGTCGGTCCGCAGCCCCAGCGCGCCGGCGTTCACATGCACCGTGTTCGCGTAATCGACCAGCAGCTGAACGGTGTAGGAGCGCAGCGGGTCGGCGATGGTGCGCGTGCGCGCCTTGGCCGTCAGCCTGGTGAAGGCGGTGCGCGAGCCGGCCCCGATCAGCGGCCCGCCGCCGCCGAAATCGGCCCCGGCAAAGGCGGCGAGCCCGGCCAGTGCGGCCAGCCGCACGCCCGATTCCACGGCATGCTCCGAGAAATCCACCCCCGAGGCCAGCATCGGACCGAAGGTCAGCGCGGCCACGAGATTGGGCTGCTCGACATCCACGATCCCCTCGGAGTCGCCCGCGGAGCCAAGGCCGATCAGGAACTCGGTGAAGCCGGTCAGCTCGTCATGGACCCATTTGCCGAACACGGTCAGCACCTCGGCCGTGACGCTGACGCCGTCGTCGGGGGCGGGGGTCCAGGCGTATTCGAACTCGGCCAGGTTGGGGACCAGATCCTTCCACCCCGAGAACCGCGCCCTGTCCCAGCCCAGCTTGAGCATCACGCGGCAATCGGCGCGCGCGGCGTCGTTGTCGGCCGGGGCGGGGGTGCGGTCGGCGGCCGGAACCAGGATCAGCCGCTGCGTCGGCGCCGCGCCGGCGTCGGCCATGGCCTGCGCGGCGGAAGCCGCGACGCCGCCCACGGCGATGATGTCGGCCCGCCGGTATTGCTTGCGGACATTCTCGCGCGAGACGTCGGGCGGGTTCGCTCGCACGCCCGTGCCGTCGGGGTTCCGGGGCCAGGTCGAGCGGTCCACGATCGCCGGATCCATGACGAGCCGGCCCGAGCGTTCGGCCGCGTCCGGCTCGATCAGCGCCCTGGCGTCCGCGGGCAGCGCCGAAAGGTCCTGCTCCTGCAAGACCAGAACCGGCGCAGAAACCGCCGCGCGGCCCGCGGTCGGCGTGCGCAGCAGGCTTGCCGCCTTCTCGGCCCGCCTTTGGCCCAGACCGACGTTGTAGGCGTCCGAACCCACGTCGTCGCAG
The DNA here is from genome assembly GCF_900111545.1 of Oceanicella actignis. Lineage (NCBI taxonomy): Bacteria > Pseudomonadati > Pseudomonadota > Alphaproteobacteria > Rhodobacterales > Paracoccaceae > Oceanicella > Oceanicella actignis. Next base: position 31,444 of record NZ_FOHL01000009.1, on the reverse strand, counting down.
CGCCCGATGACCACGAAGGTCACGTCGCCCGAATAATTCGCCGCCCACTCGAGCAGCGCCTCGTGCAGATCCGAGCCGGCATTCCCGATCGGCGCATGCGCAACGCCCCAGCCCGCCAGATCGTCCGAGTCGTAGTTGAACAGGATCTGGATGTGGCGATCCTCGCGCTCGACGGGCGCGGCGCCGCCCTCGTTCAGCTCCACCAGGGCCAGCGCGCCGGCGGGCACGTCCACCCTGGCGCCGACGATGGTCGCCGAGGCGTCCGCGCCCTCGAGCCGTCCGTGGGCGTGGAAGGTCTCGAGGTCATAGACCGCCCGCACGCGGTCCGGGGGCGTGGGCGCGGCGGGCGCGGCGGCGTCGAACACGCCCGCCGCGCAGCCGATCAGCGTCGCGCCCTCGCCCGGGTCGCGCAGGTGCAGGCGAACGCGGCTCGGACCGTTCTGCGCGTCCAGCTGGCGCACCGTCAGCAGGTGCACGCCCCGCGCGTCGGGCGCGAAGGTCAGCGGCAGCTCGGCGCCGACGCGGCTGACGCCGAGGGTGGGGCAGCTCCATTCGAAGCGCGCGGCGGGATCGGGCGGGTCGGCCTCGGCCGCAAGGGTCGCCGCGGCCGCGCCTTCGACCGAGCCGCTCAGCTCGACCACGTTCTCGAGCCGCGCCGCGCCCAGCCGGGCGGCCACCTTGGGCGCGGTTCCGCTGGCGACGATGCGCACGGCGAAGGCCGGCTTGCGCAGGCGCCGCGCCCCGGCGCCGGTTCCCAGCACCTCGATGGGCGTGATGCGCAGCACGTCGCCATGGCGCACAAGCCCCGAAGCCGAGTCGCCCGACTGCGGCGCGGCGCCCGGGAACTGGAACTCGGCGTCGTAATCGGAAACGTCGCTTCCCGCGGGCGGCGCGGGCACGGTCAGGCGCGCGGTCAGATCGACCGCCTCGCCCGCCGCGGCGCTTATCTGCAAGGTTCCGCGGTCGAAATCGAAGCCCGAGGTCACGTCGGCGCCGTCCTGCTCGAAGACGAACGTCGCCGGGTTGAGCGGCGAGGCGCCGAACTGCACCTCGATCTCGGCCTGAAGCCCGGCCGGATCGCCGATCAGAAGATCGCGCGCCGACAGCGAGAAGCCCCCCTTGCCGACCGCGTTCCGGGGACAGTAGATCGCCGCCTCTTCGATCGCGAAGCCCACCCAGTCGGCCGACTGCCCGCGCTCGATCACGAAGGCGGGCGAATGGGTGCGCGAGAAATCGAACAGCGCGTTGCGCAGGCTGAACCCGAATTGCGACGAGCCGACCAGCGCATGAGGCGGCGACATGGCGACCGAGGCGACGAAGCCCGACGGCGCGTCGGGCGCGAACGGATCGCCGCCCGCCGGGTCCATCAGGCGCACCACCACCGGCTGGCTCGCCGCGCTTCGCTCGAAGCGCAGCGCGGCGGCGCCGACGATGACGGCGGGCGGGCGGCCCGGGCGCGGGGCCAGGTGGCGCGGAGTCGTTCCGCTGGCGGCGACGAAATCGGCCGCCACCAGCCCGTTCAGCGTCAGTTCGAACGAGTCCATGAGCAGGTCGAACTGCCACGAGGCGGCGCCGGGCTCGAGGCTGCCGGCGACGGCGGCGCGGCGGAAGGCCAGGCGGAAGGGAAGGCCCGCGGTGACGAGGGGAATCTTGAGCGTGCCGAAGGACAGGTCGAAGGATTCGACGTCGCGTCCGGCGGCGGCGTCAAGCGCCTGGGTGCGCCCGGTATGGATGATCGCGCCGTCGCTGACGCGGCTTTGCAGATCTGTGGCGGCAAGGCGCTCGACAAATCGCGAGACGTCGCCGGGAAGGGTCTGGTTCAGACGGTCGATCGCATCGAAAAGCGACGCCAGAGGCGCGCCGGCCACAGCAGGCATGACAACAACTCCAGAAATTGGATCTGAACAGACCCTGAATTGAAATCGGGATGCATAACATCATTTCAAAAATAGTGCCGCAAAACGCCCGATTCGATAAATGAATATTTGGCAACCCCGCGTTCCGCGCACGTTCATCGTGCGCACGCCCCGCGCACCGGCCGCCGAGGCGCCGCCAGGCCGCCGCCTGCCGACTGCGCGAACGAAGACGGGCCGCGGAAATTCCGCGGCCCGTCCCATCGTTGCGACGATCTGCGCTGCTGCGGCCTGCGCCGCGCGCGCTCAGTTCTGCGCGTAGAACTCGACGACCAGGTTCGGCTCCATCTGCACCGGGTAGGGCACGTCGCTGAGCGAGGGCGTGCGCAGGAAGGTGCAGGTCAGCTTCGAGTGATCGACCTCGAGATACTCGGGCACGTCGCGCTCGGCCGACTGCACGGCCTCGAGCACCAGCGCCATCTGCTTGGACTTCTCGCGCACCTCGATCACGTCGCCTTCCTTGACGCGATAGGAGGGGATGTTCACGCGCTTGCCGTTGACCTTGACGTGGCCATGGTTGACGAACTGGCGCGCGGCGAAGACCGTGGGCACGAACTTGGCGCGGTAGACCACGGCGTCGAGACGGCGCTCGAGCAGGCCGATCAGGTTCTCGCCCGTGTCGCCGCGGCGACGCTCGGCCTCGGCGTAGATGCGGCGGAACTGCTTCTCGGTCAGGTCGCCGTAATAGCCCTTGAGCTTCTGCTTGGCGCGCAGCTGCGTGCCGAAGTCGCTCATCTTGCCCTTGCGGCGCTGGCCGTGCTGGCCGGGGCCGTATTCGCGGCGGTTCACCGGGGACTTGGGACGGCCCCAGATGTTCTCGCCCATGCGGCGGTCGATCTTGTATTTGGCGGAAGTGCGCTTGGTCACTTGCCTTCTCCTTCGTCCTTCAAAATGCGGGCGCTCTCCTCTCCCCTCCCGGCGGAAGGGCGACAGGGCCTTTCTTGCGAAAGCCGCGAACGCCGATCGAGCCCGCCTGCGCAACCGCAGCCGGGATGGGCGGCTTATAATCGCCCCAGCGCCCGAGTCAACGGGCCGCCGTCAACCCATCGCCGCGCGGGGCCTGACATATGTCAAGGCGCGCGCGGCGCGGCGGCCTCATCCTCGGCGCACGGAACGTCATGCGAAGGAAGCGGCGACATGAGCATCAAGAACATCCTCGTCTCGTTCAACGGCGCGCCCTCGGCGCGCTCGGCGCTGCGCGTCGCGCTGAACATGGCCGAACGCAACGACGCGCATCTGACCGGCATCCTGTGCTACGGCCCCAGCCGCATCGCCACGGCGCTGGGCCCCTGGGTGACGCCCGAGCTCCTGCGCACGATGCAGGAGAACGAGGCCGCCCGCCGCGCCGAGATTCGCGCCGCCTTCGACCAGCTCACCGCCGAGGCGGACGCCGCGCGGCCGGGCAAGGTCCATTTCGTCGATCTCGGCGGCGACGCCGACGAAACGCTGATGGAGGCCGCGCGCTATCACGACCTCCTGGTGATGGGCCAGTATGAGGACGAGCCCGACATCGCCCATCTGACCCCCCACCCCGACACGGCGGCGCTGCATTCGGGGCGGCCCGTTCTGGTCGTCCCGCGCGAGCCGGCCGCCGAGCGCGTGGGCGAGCGCGCCGTTCTGGCGTGGGACGGCGGCAAGTCGGCCGCGCGCGCGCTGGCCGATGCGATGCCGCTGCTCGAACGCGCCTCGGTGGTCACGATCCTGACCGTCGGCAAGATCCGCGCGGCCAGGCGGCGCGAGGGCATGGACATCGTCGCCCATCTCGCCCGCCACGGCATCATGACCGACTGGCGCAACGTGCCGCGCAACGGCGGCGACGTGGCCGGCGCCATCCTCGACATGTGCGCCGAAAAGCAGGCCGACCTGCTGGTCATGGGCGCCTACCAGCGCCCGCGCCTGGCCGAAGAGCTGATGGGCGGCACGACCCGCACCATCCTGCGCGAGACGAACGTGCCGGTGCTGCTGTCGCACTGACGGCGGCGCCGGGCGGCCGGGGCCGGGGCCGGGCTCAGGGCAGCTTGTCCACCGCGTAGCGGTCGCGCATCTTCTGCAGGCCGCCCTCGATGCCGTATTCCATCTGCAGGCGCGTCAGCTCTGCGTCGCGGCGACGGAATTCCTCGATCACCTCTTCGACCACGTCGCCGTCGCCAAGGCGGCGCAGGCCGCGGCGGGCCAGCTCGACGGCGGATTCGAAGGTCTCGCGCACCACCTCGTCGGCGCCGGCCTCGCGCAGCTCGATCTCGGAGAAGCGGTCGTAGGTGTCGGCCAGCACCGCCGCGTTGGGAAAACGCTCCTTGATCTTCTCGACCGCGTGGCGCGCGCCGTCGCGGTCGTCGATGCACAGGAAGATGATCGAGGCCTCTTCGGCGCCGGCGCTGCGCAGCACGTCGATGCGCTTGGCGTCGCCGTAATAGACCTTGTCGCCCAGCGTGCCCGCCATGCGGATGCGCCGCGGCGAGTTGTCGATCAGCGTCACGTCATGCCCGCGCAGCAGCAGGATGCGCGCCACCACCTGCCCCACGCGCCCAAAGCCGGCGATGATGACGCGCGCGCGCGGCGCGGCGCCGGGCTCTTCCATGCCGTCGGGAGATTCGTCCTCGGCGGGGCGGGCGAACTGGGCCAGACGGACCGCCACGGGCGTGAGCGGCATGGACAGCGTCGCCGCCGCCGCCAGCATCGAGGCCTCGGCCGGGCCGAACAGCCCCGAGGCGGCGCCGGTCGAGAACACCACGAAGCCGAACTCGCCCCCCTGCCCCAGCGTCGCGCCGATGCGCGCGGCGTCGAAATGCGACGAGCCGAACAGCCGCGTCAGCCCGTAGATCGACGCCGTCTTGAGCGCGAACAGCCCGACCGCCCCGCCGACGGCGACGGGCCAAGCCGCGGCCACCGCGGCAAGGTCGATCGTCATGCCCACGCCCATGAAGAACAGGCCCAGCAAAAGGCCGCGGAAGGGTTCGATGTCGCTTTCCAGCTGGTGCCGGTATTCGGTCTCGGCCAGCAGCACGCCGGCGATGAAGGCGCCCAACGCCATCGACAGCCCCGCCGCCTGCATGGCCAGCGCCGAGGCCGTGACCACCAGCAGCGCGGCGGCGCCGAAGACCTCGTCGGCGCGGCTGCGCGCGATGAAGGTCAGGAGCGGCTGCAGCAGGTAAAGCCCGGCCAGCGTCAGCGCGCCCAGCGCCGCAAGCCCGATCAGCGCGCCCTGCCAGCTGGGCGCGCCGCCCGCGCCCGGCGCCAGAAACGCCACCAGCGCCAGGATGGGCACGATGGCCAGGTCCTGGAACAGCAGGATGGCGAAGGCCCTTCGCCCATAGGGCCGCGACAGCTCGCCGCGCTCGCGCAGGACCTGCACCGCGAAGGCGGTCGAGGACAGGGCCAGCGCCAGCCCCGCCGCCGTCGCCGCCGCCCCGCCCATGCCCGCCGCCGCCAGGAGGCCGGCGATGAGCGCGCCGGTCAGCGCCACCTGCGCCAACCCCAGGCCGAAGATCTCGGAACGCATGCGCCAAAGCCGCGAGGGCCGCAGCTCGAGCCCTATGACGAACAGCAGCAGCACGACGCCGAACTCGGCGAAGCCAAGCACCATCTCGGCGTCGGGCACGAAGCCGCTGACGTAAGGCCCCAGCACCATGCCCGCCGCCAGATAGCCCGGCGCCGATCCAAGCCCCAGCCGCCGGAAGATCGGCACGAAGGCCACGCCCGCCGCCAGGAAGACCGCCGCCTCTTCCAGAAACCCCGTCGAGCCGCCTGCCGCCATCGCCGCCCCCTTCCAGCCTTCGCGCCGCGCCGATTCGCGCAAGTTGCGGCCAACATCGCCGCCCGCGGGCGCGGACGCAAACCCCCTCTCGCGCGCCGCGCGCAAAGGCCGGCCCCGCGCGCCCGGGCAAGCGGCGCGGGGGGGGCGAAACGCCCGCACGGACCGGGCGGGGCGAGGCGGGGCGAACCCGGCGGGGCGGGTCCGTCCGGGCGACGGCGCGAGGCGAAGCGATCGGCTTGGGCGCCCCGCCGCATGGCGGGTCCATCGCGGCGGCCCCGGCGCGGCGAATTCGGCGGCGCGCGCCCCCGTCGCGCCCCCGTCGCGCCCCCGTCACGCCCCCGTCGCGCGCCCGCCCCCTCCCTGCCGCGCGCCCGGACGCGCGCGGCAGGTTGCGTCGCGCGCCCCGGCGGCTATAACCCTCGCAATTTGCCTTCATCGCCCTAGCGACACGCGCCGCCGCGCCAGCCGCAGGCGGACCACATCGGAGCGACCATGCCGAAGCGGACTGACATCTCCTCGATCCTCATCATCGGCGCGGGGCCCATCGTCATCGGACAGGCCTGCGAGTTCGACTATTCCGGCGCCCAGGCGTGCAAGGCGCTGCGCGAGGAGGGCTATCGCGTCATCCTGGTCAACTCGAACCCCGCGACGATCATGACCGATCCGGGGCTGGCCGACGCCACCTACATCGAGCCGATCACCCCCGAGGCCGTCGCCCGAATCATCGAGAAGGAGCGCCCCGACGCGCTGCTGCCGACCATGGGCGGGCAGACCGCGCTCAACACCGCGCTGGCGCTGGACGACGACGGCACGCTGGCCCGGTTCGGCGTCGAGCTGATCGGCGCCAAGCGGGCCGCCATCGAAATGGCCGAGGACCGCAAGCTGTTCCGCGAGGCGATGGAGCGCATCGGGCTCGAGAACCCCAAGGCCACCGTCGCCAACTCGATCGAAGAGGCCATGGCCGCCATCGACCATGTCGGCCTGCCCGCCATCATCCGCCCCGCCTTCACCCTGGGCGGCACGGGCGGCGGCGTGGCCTACAACCGCGCCGATTACGAGGCCATCTGCCGCGCGGGGCTGGACGCCTCGCCGGTCAGCCAGATCCTGATCGACGAAAGCCTGCTGGGCTGGAAGGAGTTCGAGATGGAGGTGGTCCGCGACAAGGCGGACAACTGCATCATCGTCTGCTCGATCGAGAACATCGACCCCATGGGCGTGCACACCGGCGACAGCATCACCGTCGCCCCGGCGCTGACCCTGACCGACCGCGAATACCAGCGCATGCGCAACGCCTCGATCGCCGTCCTGCGCGAGATCGGCGTCGAGACCGGCGGCTCGAACGTGCAGTTCGCCCTGCACCCCGAGACCGGCCGCATGGTGGTGATCGAGATGAACCCGCGCGTGTCGCGCTCTTCGGCGCTGGCGTCCAAGGCCACGGGCTTTCCCATCGCGAAGATCGCGGCCAAGCTGGCCGTGGGCTACACGCTCGACGAGCTGGACAACGACATCACCAAGGTCACGCCCGCCAGCTTCGAGCCGACGATCGACTACGTCGTCACCAAGATCCCGCGCTTCGCCTTCGAGAAGTTCCCCGGCGCCAAGCCCGAGCTGACCACCGCCATGAAGTCGGTCGGCGAGGCCATGGCCATCGGCCGCACCTTCCACGAATCGGTGCAGAAGGCGCTGGCCTCGATGGAGACGGGCCTGACCGGCTTCGACGAGATCGACATCCCCGGCGCGCGCGACGCCGCCAGCGAGGACGACCGCCGCCGCGCCGTCGTCGCCGCGCTGTCGCGCCAGACCCCCGACCGGCTGCGCACCGTCGCCCAGGCCATGCGCGAGGGGCTGAGCGACGACGAGATCCGCGCCGCCACCGCCTACGACCCCTGGTTCCTGGCCCGCATCCGCGAGATCGTCGAGGCCGAGGCCGAGCTGATCGCCCGCGGCCTGCCCGAAGACGCCGCGGGGATGCGCCGGCTCAAGATGATGGGCTTTTCGGACGCGCGGCTGGGCAAGCTGACGGGCCTGAGCGAAGCGGCCGTGCGCCGCATCCGCCACGCGCTGGGCCTGCGGCCCGTCTTCAAGCGCATCGACACCTGCGCGGCCGAGTTCGAGGCCCAGACGCCCTACATGTATTCGACCTACGAGGCCGACGCGATGGGCGAGGCCGAATGCGAGGCGCGCCCCTCGGACCGCAAGAAGGTGGTCATCCTGGGCGGCGGGCCGAACCGCATCGGCCAGGGCATCGAGTTCGACTACTGCTGCTGCCACGCCTGCTACGCGCTGACCGAGGCGGGCTACGAAACCATCATGATCAACTGCAACCCCGAGACGGTCTCGACCGACTACGACACCTCGGACCGGCTCTATTTCGAGCCGCTGACCGAGGAATCGGTGCTCGAGATCCTGCACGCCGAGCGCCGGGCGGGCACGCTGCACGGGGTGATCGTCCAGTTCGGCGGGCAGACCCCGCTCAAGCTGGCCAAGGCGCTCGAGACGGCGGGCATTCCGATCCTGGGCACCAGCCCCGACAGCATCGACCTGGCCGAGGACCGCGAGCGCTTCCAGAAGCTGCTCGAGCGGCTCGAGCTGCGCCAGCCGCGCAACGGCATCGCCGCGACCGAAGAGCAGGCCTTCCGCATCGCCGCCGAGATCGGCTTTCCCGTGGTCATCCGCCCCTCTTACGTTCTGGGCGGGCGCGCGATGGAGATCGTGCGCGACGAGGCCCAGCTGGCCCGCTACATCCGCGAGGCGGTGGTCGTGTCGGGCGACAGCCCGGTGCTGATCGACAGCTACCTTTCGGGCGCGGTCGAGGTGGACGTGGACGCGCTGTGCGACGGGCGCGAGGTGCATGTCGCCGGCGTCATGGAGCATATCGAGGAGGCCGGCGTGCATTCGGGCGACTCGGCCTGCTCGCTGCCGCCCTACTCGCTGCCGGCGGAGCTGGTCGCGCGCATCAAGGAGCAGACCCGCGCGCTGGCGCTGGCGCTGAAGGTGCGCGGGCTGATGAACGTGCAGTTCGCCATCAAGGACGGCGAGATCTTCGTGCTCGAGGTCAACCCCCGCGCCTCGCGCACCGTGCCCTTCGTGGCCAAGGCGGTGGGCTCGCCCATCGCGGCCATCGCGGCGCGGGTCATGGCCGGGCAGGCGCTGTCCGAGTTCCGCCTGGTCCCGCCCGAGACCCGGCACGTCTCGGTCAAGGAAGCGGTGCTGCCTTTCGCGCGCTTCCCGGGCGTGGACACGCTGCTTGGCCCCGAGATGCGCTCGACCGGCGAGGTGATGGGCATCGACCGCAGCTTCGAGCGCGCCTTCCTCAAGAGCCAGATCGGCGCCGGCGTCGCCCTGCCCGAAAGCGGCAAGGTGTTCATCTCGGTGCGCGACGCCGACAAGCCCGCCATCCTCGAAGCGGCCCGCATCGTGGCCGAGCTGGGCTTCGGCATCCTGGCCACGGACGGCACCGCGCGCTATCTGGCCGAGAACGGCGTCAAGGTCGAGCGGGTCAAGAAGGTGTATGAGGGACGCCCGAACATCGTGGACGCGATGAAGGACGGGCAGGTCGCGCTGGTGTTCAACACCACCGAGGGCGCCCAGGCCGTCGAGGACAGCCGCGAGATCCGCGCGCTGGCCCTGTATTCGCGCATTCCCTACTACACCACCGCCGCCGGCGCCCGCGCCGCGGCGCGGGCGCTGCGCGCGCGCCGCGAAGGGCCGCTGGACGTGGCGCCGCTGCAAAGCTACGCCGTCGGGCTCTGAAGGGGCCGCCGCCCGCTTCGACCGGAGCGGGCGGCGCGCCCGGGGCCCGGCCCATCACGGCGCGCAACGCGCAGGAGGACCGCATGCCCGCCCATGACCCAGCCCCGGACCAGGCGCCGGCGCCGGACCCCGCCCCGCAGGGCCCGACCCTGCACCTGGTCAAGCTGTGCGTCGGCGTCGAGCGCCCCGAAGAGCTGGAGCGCTGGCAGGCGCTGCGCGCCGAGCGGGCGCGCGCGGCCGGAGCGGACCCGCGCCCGCGCCACCTGACGCGCATGCGCCCGCGCCGCGCCGACGAGCTGCTGGCGGGCGGATCGCTCTACTGGGTGATGAAAGGCGCGATCCTGGCGCGTCAGCGCATTCTCGCCCTGGAAGAGGCGACGGCCGAGGACGGATCGCCGCGTTGCGCCATCGTGCTCGATCCCGCGCTGATCCGCACCGCGCCCGCGCCGCGGCGGGCCTTTCAGGGCTGGCGCTACCTGCGCGCCGACGAGGCCCCGCCCGATCTCGACGCGGGCGCCGAGGGCGACGCGGCCCTGCCGCCCGCCCTGGCCGAGGCGCTGGCCGCGCTTGGCGTGCGCTGAGCCCATGCCCCTGCCCCCCGCCGCCATCGAGGATCTGCACCGCTGGCGCGCCGACCATGTCGCCGCCCTTCTGGCGCGCATCGCCGCGCTGATCGAGGCCGGCGCAGACGTGACGCCCGAGCCCTGGATCGACGCGCCCCCCGACCCATCCGCCGCCCGTGGCGCGCCGCAAGGCCCGCCGCCGCAGGAGGGCGGCGCCCCCCGCCCCGCGCAAGGCGCCGACCCGCGCCGCCCGAAAGACGACGATCCGCGCCGCCCGGCAGGGGCCGACGATCCGCGCCGCCCGGCAGGGGGCCAGGATGCGCGCCTCGGGGCGGGGGGCGGAAGCGGGCGCTCGACGGATGGGAGCCCCCCGGCGGGCGGGGGCGGCGCGCGCCGGTCGGCGGATGGACAGGATGCACGCCGGCCGGCGGGAAGCCACGCAGCGCGCCTTTCTGCGGGAACCCACGCCGCGCGCCTTCCGCCGCGGGGCGGAGGGCTGCGCCTGCCGGCGCGGCGCGATCTGGCCTGGGCCATGCCCGGCGCCGCGCCCGTTCTCGAGGACCTGCCCGCGCCGCCGCCGCCCGGAGGCCCCGCCGCCGCCCTGCGCCTTGCGGGCGGCGCGGCGCTCGAGCTGCGGCCCTTTCGCTGGCAGCGGGCCGCGCTGTCGCTGACGCCCTGGCGCGGGCGGGCGCTCGACTGGCGCCCCCTGCGACGCTGGGCGCTCGAGCACATGGCCCCGCGCATGGGCGACGCCGCGCCCGAACTGGCGGGGGTGATCCACCGGGTCGGCGGGCCGCGCAGCGCGAAGGGCTCGCGCATCCTGACGCTGGATCTGGGCTCGGCGCCCGCGCAGGCGGCGGTGGCGCTGATCGAGGCGGCGCAGGCGGCCGGAGCGGCGCGCATCGCGCTGGGTCCGCCCGGCGCCTGGCCCGAGGGCTGAGCGCGCCCCGTCGCGGGGCGCTCGTTCGGCGCGACGGCGCGCGAGGCCGCCCCGCCGCGGGCGCGCCCCGGGCGCGGGGCGGTCAGTCGAACACGCCCATCGCCTGAGCCACCAGCATGAAGGCGCGCCCGGTGCGCGTGTCGGCCAGGGCCGAGGCATGCGCCGCCCCTTCGGGGTCGTCGACCGCGCGGCGCAGCACCCGATCGAAGCGGCGCATCAGGTGCATGGCGGTGTCGCGGAAGATGGGGTCCGAGCGAATGAGCCGCCGCACCGCCTCGACGGCCTCGGGGTTCCGAACGCCCCCGACCGCCGCCACCTCGGGGCCGCGCGCGCCGGCGGCGAAGCGGGCCCAGTCCTCGAACGGGGCGATGTTCACGCTCAGATCCTCGGCGTAAAGGCCATGCTGGGCCAGCAGGGTCAGCGTGTCTTCGGCGGCCTGAAGCAGCTCGGACAGCACCGGGTCGCGCACGGCGGCCTCGAGCGCGGCGAAGCCCGCGGCGTCGGACTCGTCGCGCGGGAACTCGAGCGCCGCGACGATGGTCGGCCAGCCGGGCGCGGCGCGTTCGTCGGCCAGGGGCAGAACGGCCTGCGCCTCGTCCGTCGGCGCCGGGGCGCGCGCGGCGCCCGGGGCGGGCTGGCGCTCGACCTGCTCGGCGGACGCGGCGGCCTGAGCATGCGCGGCGGCCTGACCGGCCGAGGACGACGCCGGCGCCGCGGCGCGGCCGTCGCCAAGCGCGCGCGCCACGGCGTCGAGGCGGCGCTGGGTCTCGCCGATCTCGGCGATGGCGCGGGCCATGGCGGCGCGCTCGGCGTCCAGCGCCTCGCGCGCGGCGCCGGCCATGGCGCGGGCCAGCTCCTTGCCGGGGTCGGCCTCGAAAGCGCGCGCGGCGCGGCGCGGCAGATCGGCCTGAATGCGCGACAGCTGGCGATGCAGCGCCGAGACGCGGCGCGCAGTCTCGTCGATGCGGGCCATGACGGCGGCCGCGGCCAGCATGACCGCCCATGGCGCGCTCAGCGCCAGCCCCAGCGCCGCGACGCCCCCCGGGCCGATGGGCCCAAGCCCCGACCGCTCGAGCGCCATGGCCGCGCCCTGCCCCAGCGCGCCGCCGACGAGGGTCCAGACCACGGCCCAGAGCGCGCCCGCGCGCAGCCGCGCGCCCCGGCCGGGCAGCGCAAGATCGGCCGCCGGCGCGGGAGGCTGGGCGTCGGGCGCCGCGCGCCCCTGATCGGAGCCCGGATCGGGTTTGTCGCTCATGCCATCCTCGCGTCGCGCGGGCGGGCGGGCCGAGGGTCAGCCGTAGCGGACCTCGAGCACCTCGTAGGCCTTGCCGCCGCCGGGGGTCATCACCTCGACCGAGTCGCCCTCTTCCTTGCCGATGAGGGCGCGCGCAAGGGGCGACTGGATGTTCAGAAGGCCCTTCGAGATGTCGGCCTCGACCTCGCCCACGATCTGGTAGGTGCGCTCTTCCTCGGTGTCCTCGTCCAGAAGGCGCACCGTGGCGCCGAACTTGATCGCCCCCGACAGCTTCGAGGGGTCGATCACGTCGGCCCGGCTGATGATGCTTTCAAGCTCCTTGATGCGGCCCTCGATGAAGGACTGCTTCTCGCGCGCCGAGTGATACTCGGCGTTCTCGCTCAGATCGCCATGTTCGCGCGCCTCGGCGATCGCCTTGATGACGTTCTGGCGATCCACTTCCTTGAGCTGCTTCAGCTCGGCCTCGAGCGCGGCGAACCCCCTCGCCGTCATCGGAATCTTCTGCATGCCTGCGCTTCCCTGTCTGCGGACCGCCCCGCGCGAGGCGGCCCTGCGCGTCGATCGCGCGCGCCCGGGTCGCGGGCTTCGCGCTGCTTGCAAACGATACGCAGCCGCGCGGTTCACGGCGCGGCTGCGTAGCGTCGGGCAAGAGATTAGGGAGCCGCCGCGCCGGTTGCAAGCGCCGCCGGCGCCGCCGCAAGGCGAAAGCGGACGCCGGCGCTCGCCCTCAGGCCTCGGCGCCGCGGGCGGAGGCGCGGCGGCCGACCGCCTCGCGCCAGTGGCGGCGGCACAGGGAAACGTAGCGGTCGTTGCCGCCGATCTCGACCTGCGCGCCGTCCAGCACCGCGCGCCCGTCGGCGTCGACCCGCGCGACCATGGTCGCCTTGCGCCCGCAATGGCAGATGGTGCGCACCTCGCGCAGCGAGTCCGCCAGCGCCAGCAGCGCCGCCGAGCCGGGGAACAGCTGCCCGCGGAAATCCACCCGCAGGCCGTAGCACATCACCGGCACGTCCAGATCGTCGGCCGCCTCGGCCAGCTGCCAGACCTGGGCGGGCTCGAGGAACTGGGCCTCGTCCACCAGAACGCAGGCCAGCGGGGCGGCCTCGACCTGCCCGCGGATCAGCTCGAACAGGTCGTCGCCGGGGCGGAAGACCAGCGCCTCTTCGCGGATGCCGATGCGGCTGGCGATGCGGCCGGGCCCGGCGCGGTCGTCGGCGGCCGAGGTCAGCAGCAGCGTGCGCATGCCCCGTTCGCGGTAGTTGTGCGACGCCTGAAGCAGCGTCGTCGACTTGCCCGCGTTCATGGTCGAGTAGTTGAAGTAGAGCTTGGCCATGGCGCGTTATCGACCGCCGCGCGGCGCGGCGCAAGCCCCGGGCGGGCGCGACTCGGATTGACCGACTCGGCGCGTGGGGATAGGTTATGCGGTTCACAACATATTGTGGATCACCCAGCCGAAAGCACCGGATATGACCGCATTCGCCGCCCCCATCGCCGAGCAGATCTGGGACATGAAGTATCGCTTCAAGCGCCCCGACGGCACGCCCGTGGACCAGACGGTCGAAGACAGCTGGCGCCGGGTGGCCCGCGCCCTGGCCGCCGAAGAGAACGACCCCCACGCCTGGGAGCCGCGCTTCGAGGCGGCGCTGCGCGGCTTCCGCTTCCTGCCCGCCGGGCGCATCCTGGCCGGCACCGGCACGGGGCGCGCGGTGACGCTGTTCAACTGCTTCGTGATGGGCACGATCCCCGACAGCATGGAGGGCATCTTCGAGATGCTCAAGGAAGCCGCGCTGACCATGCAGCAGGGCGGCGGCATCGGCTACGACTTCTCGACCATCCGCCCGCGCGGCGCGCTGGTCGAGGGGGTGGGCGCCGACGCCTCGGGGCCGCTCAGCTTCATGGATGTGTGGGACGCCATGTGCCGCACCATCATGTCCGCCGGCAGCCGCCGCGGCGCCATGATGGCGACCATGCGCTGCGACCACCCCGACGTCGAGGACTTCATCGCCGCCAAGCGCGACCCGGCGCGGCTGCGCAACTTCAACCTCTCGGTGCTGGCGACCGATCCGTTCATGGAGGCCGTCAAGGCCGACGCCGACTGGGACCTGGTCTTCGGCGGCAAGGTGTTCCGCACCGTGCGCGCGCGCGATCTGTGGGACAAGATCATGCGCGCCACCTACGACTACGCCGAGCCGGGCGTGATCTTCATCGACCGCATCAACAAGCTCAACAACCTGCATTACTGCGAGACCATCGCCGCCACCAACCCCTGCGGCGAGCAGCCCCTGCCGCCCTATGGCGCGTGCCTGCTGGGCTCGATCAACCTGGCGCGGCTGGTGCGCGATCCCTTCGAGGACGACGCGCGCATCAACCTTGACGAGCTGAACGAGCTGGTCGCCACCGCCGTGCGCATGATGGACAACGTCGTCGACGCCTCGCGCTTTCCGCTGCCGCAGCAGAAGGCCGAGGCGCAGGCCAAGCGCCGCATCGGGCTGGGGGTCACGGGGCTTGCCGACGCGCTCTTGATGTGCGGGCTGCGCTACGGCTCGGACGAGGCCGTCGCCCGCACCGAGGAATGGATGAAGGCGGTCGAGCGCGCGGCCTATCTGGCCTCGGTCGAGCTGGCGAAGGAGAAGGGGCCCTTCCCGCTCTTCGACCGCGACGCCTATCTGGCCGGCGCGCATGTGCGCACCCTGGACGAGGACGTGCGCGAGGCCATCGCGCGCCACGGCATCCGCAACTCGCACCTGACCTCGATCGCGCCGACCGGCACCATCAGCCTTTACGCGGGCAACGTGTCGTCCGGCATCGAGCCCGTCTTCGCCTATTCCTACAAGCGCAAGGTCCTGCAGAAGGACGGCACGCGCACCGAAGAGCGGGTCGAGGACTATGCCGCCCGCCTGTGGCGCGAGAAGTTCGGCGACCGCCCCTTCCCCGACTGGTTCGTCGACGCCCAGACGCTTGAGCCCGCGGCGCATGTGCGCATGCAGGCCGCGGCGCAGAAATACGTGGACAGCTCGATCTCCAAGACCATCAACTGCCCGGCCGACATCAGCTTCGACGCCTTCAAGGAGGTGTATCTGCTGGCCTACGAGACCGGCTGCAAGGGCTGCACCACCTACCGCCCGAACGAGGTCACCGGCTCGGTCCTGTCGGTCGAGAGCGAGGCGCCCGCCGCCCGCCCCGAGGTGCGCGAGGTCGAGGCCCTGCCCGCCGACGCGGCGCCCGACCATCCGGGCGAGGTGGTCTACCTGTCCGAGCCGCTCGACCGCCCCGAGGCGCTGCCCGGCCAGACCTACAAGATCAAGTGGCCCGAATCCGAGCACGCGATCTACATCACCATCAACGACGTGATCGTCGGCGGCCGCCGGCGGCCCTTCGAGGTGTTCATCAACTCGAAGAACATGGAGCATTTCGCCTGGACGGTGGGTCTGACGCGCATGATCTCGGCGGTGTTCCGCCGCGGGGGCGACGTGTCCTTCGTGGTCGAGGAGCTCAAGGCCGTATTCGACCCGCGCGGCGGGGCATGGATGAACGGACGCTACGTGCCCTCGATCCTGGCGGCCATCGGCGGCGTGATCGAGCGCCACATGATCGAGATCGGCTTCATCGAGGGCGAGGGCAAGGGCCTGAAGTCCGACCCGCGCGCGCAGGCCGTCGCGGTGGGAGAGGAACCGGCCCGCGGCGCGGCCTGCCCCCGCTGCGGCCAGTTCGCCCTGCGCATGCAGGAAGGCTGCCTGACCTGCATGGAGTGCGGCCACTCGAAATGCGGCTGAACGCGCGGCCGCGCCGGCGCGCCGCTCCTGCGGCGGGGCGGGGCGCCGGTTTCAGCCGTAGGTCCGCTCTTCGAGCGGGGTCGCGGCCACCATGTCGAGCAGCAGCTGCAAGAGCCGCTCTTCGGCGCGGTTCCTGGCGGCATGGGGGTTCCAGACCACATGCACGTCGATCGCGGGCAGCCCCGAATAGGGCGGCGTCTGCCACAGCAGCCCGTCCTCGACGTCGCGCCGGGCCACATGGACCGGCAGGGGACCGACGCCGAGCCCCGCGACGATCATGCGCCGCACCTCCTCCAGATGGCTCGAGAGCCCGGCGATCCTTTCGCCCATCCCGGCCTGCGCCCGCAGCAGCGCCACGGGGCCGAGGGCGTCGTGCAGCCGGTCGGTCTCGAAGCTGACGGCGGCGTGCCCCGCCAGATCGGCCAGCGTCAGCCCCTTGCGCCCGAACAGCTCGTGCCGCGGGCCGCAATAAAGGCCGAAGAACTCGCGATACAGGCGCCGGTATTCCAGCCTGGGATCGCGGTCCTTGACGAGGCAGACGGCGAAGGACGCCCGCTTGGCGCGCAGCTCGGCGACGGCTTCGGCGCTTGGCTTGACGTCGATCTCGATCGTGGCCGCGGGATGAGCGGCATGGAAATCGGCCAGGGCGCGGTCGAAAAGCGGACAGACCACATGGCTGGCGACACAGATGCGCACATGCCCCTGAACCTCGTCCTTGATTTCGCGCAGCAGCGTCGAAAGGCGCAACACCGAGCCGTTGATCTCGACCGCCTCGCGATAAAGCAGCCGCCCCGCATCGGTCAGCTCGTAGCAGCCCGGCGAGCGCTCCAGCAGCTTGCGCCCGATGCGTTCCTCGAGCCGCTTGAGGGCCGAAGACACCGAGGGCTGCTTGCGCCGCAGCCGCCGCGCCGCCTCGGTGATCGAGCGGCTTTCGGCCAGGACGACGAAGGTGCGCAAGAGGTTCCAGTCAAGCTCGCGGGCGATGCGCTCGGGATCGATCCTCGGGCCGCGTTCCATTGATTCCGTCAATGCCGAAAATTCCCATTATCTATTTGATCCATGACTGGCCGCTTTGCATCCTCGACGCAACATTGTTCAGCCTGGAAACGGAATGTCCGTCGAAGCCCGCGAAGCCCGCCAACCCTGGATCCTGCTCGCCCCGGCGCTGAGCGCGGTGACGCTGCTGCTGTTCGTGCCGCTCCTCTTCATCCTGGTCTACAGCTTCTGGCTCAGAACCGCGACCGGCGCGGACCAGCCCGGCTTCTTTCTCGACAACTGGCGCGAGGCGCTGACCGACCCGTTCTATCGCGACATTCTTCTGAGCACGCTGCGCATCGCGGCGATCACGACCGCGGTCTGCGCGCTGATGGGCTATCCGACGGCCTACTTCATCGCGCGCTCGCGCGGGGATAAGCTGCTGATGGTGCTGCTGCTGATGCTGCCCTTCTGGATCAGCTACATCATCCGCACGATGAGCTGGATCAACATCCTGGGCGCATCGGGCGCGGCGAACGCGGCGCTCATGGCCCTGGGGGTCGTCTCCGAACCCGTCAACATGCTCTACAACGAGGCGGCGGTCATTCTCGGGCTGACGCACTACCTGCTGCCCTTCATGATCCTCAACGTCTTCGTCAGCCTCGAGGGCATCGACGCCAACGTCGAAGCGGCCGCCAACTCGCTTGGCGCGACGCGCTGGCAAAGCTTTCTCGAGGTCACGCTGCCCCTGTCCCTGCCCGGCCTCGCGGCGGGAGGGCTGCTTTGCTTCGTCCTCGGCGCGGGGACCTACATCACGCCGCTGATCCTGGGCGGGCCGCGGGATGCGATGTTCGCCAATCTCGTCTTCGAGGCGATCATCACGCAACTCAACTGGCCGCTCGGCTCGGCGCTGAGCCTGATGCTTCTGCTCGTCCTCGGAGCGCTGGTCGCGATCTACAACCGCTATCTGGGCATGACGCAGCTGATGAAGGGGCTTGGATGATGGGCTGGCAGCTGATCCGCGCCTGGGCGATCGCCGTCTACGTCTTCATGTTCCTGCCCGTGGGCGTGGTCGTGCTGCTGAGCTTCAACGACAGCCAGTTCGGCAGCTTTCCCATGACCGGGCTTTCCCTGCGCTGGTTCGCCGAGCTGTGGAGCAACGAGGCGATCCTGCGCGCCTTTCGCACCTCGGTCGCGCTGGGCCTTCTGACGGCGCTTATCTCGACGACGCTCGGCGTGCTGGCGGCCCTGGCGCTGGTGCGCTACCGCGTGCCCGGGGCGAACGCGATCTCGACCCTTCTGATCGCGCCGATCCTCGTGCCCGAGGTGGTGCTGGCCGTCGCGCTGCTTCTGTTCCTGGACTTTCTCGGGCTGCACAAGAGCTTCGCGCTGCTTCTGCTCGGCCATGTCATCTTCACGCTGCCCTTCGTGGTGCTGGTCGTGCAGGCCAGGCTCGTCTCGATCCGGCGCGACGTGGAAGAGGCCGCGATGAGCCTGGGCGCTTCGCCGGCGCAGGCATTCTTCCAGGTCACCCTGCCCCTGATGCGGCCGGCGGTTCTGGCGGGCGGGCTTTTCGCCTTCACCGTCAGCTTCGACGACGTCACCGGCACGCTTTTCTGGAAGCCCGGCGGGGTCGAGACCGTGCCCACGCAGATCTTCGCGATGCTGCGCAATTCGATCAGCCCCGAGATCAACGCGCTGGGGACGGCGATGATCGTCATGACCGTGGGCCTGCCGCTGCTCGGGGCCGCGATCGCGCGAAGGCTTGCGATGAAGGACGGCGGCTGAACGCCCGGCGCAACACGACCGAACCGACAAGGAGAAGACCATGACACGCAAGATGAACGCCGTCGCCCGCTGCGAGCGCCTGCGCGAACGCTACATGAACGGCGATCTGGACCGCCGCAGCTTTCTGGGGCTGCTGGGCGCCGCCGGCGCGGCCTGCGGGCTTGCCACCCCCTATCGCGCGCTGGCCAAGGAGGTGACCCACATCCGCTTCGACGGCTGGGGCGGCGTCGTTTCCGAGGCGCTGCGCAAGCACGCCTTCGACCCGTTCGAGGCGGCGACCGGCGTCAAGGTCGTGGACGGAACCTTCGGCGGCGGCGACGAGTATCTGAGCCGCGTCAAGGCCAGCCAGCCGGGCGAATACAACATCGCCCATCTGTCGGGCGTGTTCGACTACGCGCGCTATCACAATCTGGGTCTGACCTCGGAGCTGAACGAGAAGAACATCCCCAACCTGCAATACGTCATCCCCAAGCTGATCGACGTGTTCCGCAAGGTGAGCGGCGGCGCGCTGTCCTGCGTGCCCTACGACTACGGAACCACCGGCATCGCCTACAACCGCGCGCACATCTCGGACGACGAGGCGAAGGAGAAGGGCGCGAAGCTGCTGATCGACCCCGCGCACAAGGGCAAGATCAGCGGCTGGGCCGACTGGCGCACCCGGATGTGGTATGCGGCGCTGCAGACGGGCCAGGACCCGAACGGCATCGTCGACGAGGATGCGGCCTGGGACGCGGTGCGCGCCCATCGCGATCTTGCGCTCAAATACTGGAACTCCGGCGCCGAGCTGATGAGCCTTCTGGCCGAGGGCGAGGTTCACGTCACCGAGGGCTGGTCCGGCCGCATCTACGCCTTGCAGGAACAGGGCCACGACATCGGATACATCGACCCGCCGAACGGCTTCGGCTGGCAGGAATGCATGTTCGTCATCAAGGGCTCGCCCATGGAGGCCTGCGAGGAGCTGCTCAACTTCATGCTCGCCCCCGAGACCGCCATCGCCGTGGCCGAGGCGCAGAACTACCCGCCCGCGCTCGATCCCACCAAGGTCGATCTTGGCCCCAAGATCCCGACGCTGCCCGCCTTCGATCCCAGCGGCACGCTTGCCGGGCTGACCTTCGCCGACCCCGCCTACTGGAACAGCCACGAGGCGGCCTGGTCCAAGACCTTCGGCCGCGTTCAGCGCGGCTACTGACGACACGGCCCCCTTCCCCTGCGGAAGGGGGCGCCATCTGACCGAGGATCCGGCCCGTGAGTTCCGTTCTGCTCAAGAACATCGTGAAGCGCTTCGGCGATTTCACCGCCGTTCACAAGACGACGCTCGACATTCCCGACGGCGCCTTCGTGACGCTGCTCGGCCCCTCGGGCTGCGGCAAGACCACGACGCTGCGCATGATCGCCGGGCTGCTCGACCCGACCGAGGGCGACATCGTGATCGGCGGCAGACGGGTCAACGACATCCCGATCCACAAGCGCAATCTGGGCGTGGTGTTCCAGAACTACGCGCTTTTCCCGCACAAGAGCGTGGCCGAGAACGTCGCCTTCGGGCTGAGGTATCGCGACGTGCCCAAGGCCGACATTCCAAGGCGGGTGCAGGCGGCGCTCGAGCTGGTGCAGCTTCCCGATCTGGGCGCGCGCCGCCCGCGAGAGCTTTCGGGCGGCCAGCAGCAGCGCGTGGCGCTGGCCAGGGCGATCGTGATCGAACCCGACGTGCTGCTTCTGGACGAGCCGCTTTCGGCGCTGGACGCCAATCTTCGCGAAGACATGCGGGTCGAGCTGAAGCGCATCCAGGAGCGGATCGGGGTGACCACGGTCTTCGTCACCCATGACCAGTCCGAGGCCCTGGCCATGTCCGACCGCATCGTGGTCATGAGCGCCGGCCGCGTCGAGCAGGTCGGCGCTCCCGAACAGGTCTACAACGCCCCGGCAAGCGAGTTCGTCGCCAATTTCCTGGGCGCGTCGAACATCGTCCCGTGCATGTGCACGCGGCGCGGCCCCGAGGGCGCGACGCTCGAGGCCCCCGGCCTTGGCGCGATCGCCGTTCCCGCGGCGCGGGCCCCCAAGCTGCGCGAAGGGCCGGCCAAGCTGGTGCTGCGCGCCGAGAAGCTGCAGCTTCTGCCCGAAGGCGCGCCCTGCGACGGGCGGATCACGGCGCCGGCGGTGGTCGAGACCGTCGATTATCAGGGCCAGACCGTGCGCTATTTCGTGCGGATCGGCGAGCGCCAGTTCCAGGCGATCAACCTCATCGAAGAGCGCCCCTTCGCCGTGGGCGCGCGCGTCGTCGCCGCCTTCCGGCCGCAGGATTGCGCCGGCCTTCCGGGGACCTGAGATGCGCGGCCTGTTTCGCCAGGAACAAGGGCGCCGCCCCTGCCTCGCCCCAGCGCGGCGCGTCGGCATGCCGGACGCCGAAGGGCGGCGACGGCCGGACCGCCTTTCCGGCGCCATGATCCGCAACGCCGGCCATCGCCGCGGCCATGCCCTGGAAGCGGCGCGCCGGCCGAGCGCGAGAACCGCCTTCGGCCACCGCTCCAATCTTGCGCCCAAGGCGTCCGAGCGGCCCCGCGCGATGCTCGCCCCGAGCGCGCCGCCGCGATCGCGGCGGGCGCTTCCCGTCTCGGGCCGCTCCGGGGCGGTTGGCCGCGCAATCCTGGGAGAGAGACGATGATCGCCCTTTTCGACGACCGGCAATGGCTGCACGACCCCAAGCATTTCATGGCCAACGGAGCGCTCTTGCCGAACCCCGAGCAACCCCGGCGGATCGAGATCCTCAAAGCGGGCGCCGAGGCCGCAGGCTGCGTTTTCCGCGCCCCGGACGACGCCGGAATCGGCCCCATCGCCGCGGTCCACAGCGCCGAATATCTGACCTTTCTGCAGAGCATCCACGCTCGCTGGCGCCGCATCCCCGGCGCCGGCGCCGAGGTCATCCCGAACATTCACCCGGCCAGCCGCGCAGACGGCTATCCGAAATCGGCGGTGGGAC
This sequence comes from Oceanicella actignis, assembly GCF_900111545.1. Lineage (NCBI taxonomy): Bacteria > Pseudomonadati > Pseudomonadota > Alphaproteobacteria > Rhodobacterales > Paracoccaceae > Oceanicella > Oceanicella actignis. Next base: position 9,756 of record NZ_FOHL01000009.1, on the reverse strand, counting down.
AGGCGGGCTATCATCAGGCCGACACCGCCTGCCCGATCGCCGAAGGCACGTGGCAAGCCGCCTACTGGTCCGCGCAAGGCGCCATCGCGGCCGCCGATCTGATCGCCGGCGGCGAGCGCGCCGCCTACGCTCTTTCGCGCCCGCCCGGCCATCACGCCTTCGCGGATCTGGCCGGCGGCTTCTGCTTTCTGAACAATGCGGCCATCGCCGCCGAGCGGCTGCGCGCGGCCGGCTTCCGGCCCGCCATTCTGGACATCGACGTGCATCACGGCAACGGGACGCAGGGCATCTTTTACGAGCGCGCCGACGTGCTGACCGTGTCGATTCACGCCGATCCCGCGCGCTTCTATCCCTTCTTCTGGGGATACGCGCACGAGCGGGGCGCCGGCGCGGGGCTGGGCTGCAACCTCAACCTGCCGCTTCCTCGCGGAACGGGCGACGCCGAGCACCTGGCCGCCCTCGACATCGCCCTGACGCGCATCCGCAGCTTCGGGGCCGACGCGCTCGTGGTCGCGCTGGGCCTCGACGCGTCGATCGACGATCCATTCCAGGGCTTCGCGGTCACGCAGGACGGCTTCGCGCGGATCGGCGCCGCGCTGGCCGGTGCGGGGCTTCCGGTGGCGCTGGTGCAGGAAGGCGGCTATGTTTCGGACGCGCTCGGGATCAACCTGACCAGGGTCCTCGTCGGCCTGCGGGACGCGCTGTGAGCCGCCCCGACGTCATCGTGATCGGCGGCGGCATCGCCGGGATCAGCGCGGCGGCCCTGCTGGCCGCCGACTGCGCCGTGCTGGTCCTCGAGGCCGAGCGGCAGACCGGCTATCATTCCACCGGCCGCTCGGCCGCGATCTTCATCCGCAATTACGGCAACGAGACGCTGCGCGCGCTGAACGCCGCTTCGGCCGGGGCGCTCGAAAAGCCCGAGGGGGTCTCGGACCGCAGCCTTCTGTCGCCGCGCGGCGAGATGATCGTCGCGGCCGAGGACGAGCTCGACGCGCTGGCCGCCTACGCCGACGGCGCCGAGGGCCTCGAGACGCTGACCCCCGCCGAGGCGATGGAGCTTGTGCCCATTCTGCGCCCCGAGGCGGTGCGCGGCGCAGTTCTCGAGCGCAACGCGCAGGACATCGACGTCGATCGGATGCTGACCGGGTATCTGAGGCTTCTGAAGGCGCGCGGCGGACGGATCGAGACCGGCGCCCCCGTCACGGCGCTTGGCCGCCGGGGCGGGCTGTGGCGGGTCGAGGCGGGCGGCGCCGCGCACGCCGCCCCCGTCGTCGTGAACGCGGCAGGCGCATGGGCGGGCCAGATCGCCGCGCTGGCCGGGCTTGGCGCGGCGCCCCTCCAGCCCTTCCGCAGATCGGCCGCGATCCTGCCCGCGCCCGAGGGGCGCGACATTCGCGCCTGGCCCCTTTTCGCCTCGGCGACCGAGCGTTGGTATGCCAAGCCCGAAGCCGGCAAGCTTCTGGTCAGCCCCGCCGACGAGGACCCCGTCGCCCCGCATGACGCCTTCGTCGACGACACGGCCCTTGCCGAGGGGCTTCACCGCTTCGAGCAGGCGGTCGCCATTCGCGTCGCCCGCGTCGAGCACGCCTGGGCGGGGCTGCGCACCTTCGCCCCCGACCGCACGCCGATCGTCGGCTTCGACCCCGGCGCCGAGGGCTTTTTCTGGCTGGCCGGACAGGGCGGCTACGGGGTGCAGACGGCCCCGGCCCTGGCCGCGGCGACGGCGCGCCTTGTCGCAGGAGCGGCGCCCGACCTGCCGCCAGCCGTGACGGCGGCGCTGTCGCCGGCGCGATTTCATCCCTGACCGAAGGAGAACCCATGTCCGACATCGTCAGAATGCGCACCGACGCGCGCATGAGCCAGATCGTCATCCATGGCGACACGATCCATCTTGCAGGCCAGGTGGGCAGCCCCGGCGCCGACGTCGCCGAGCAGACGAGGGAGTGCCTGAGCAAGATCGAGGCGCTGCTGGCCGAGGCGGGCTCGGACAAGACGCGCATCCTGCAATGCACCATCTGGCTGGCCGACATGGCCGATTTCGCGCAAATGAACGCCGTCTGGGACGCGTGGGCGCCGGCCGGCCATGCGCCTGCGCGCGCCTGCGGCGAGGCGAAGCTTGCGACGCCCGGGCATCGGGTCGAATTCATCGTGGTCGCCGCCCGCGGCTGACCCCGCCGGCGCTTCGCCCGCCCCGCCGCCCCGGCCGCGCGCTGCGGGGGCTGCGGCGCGGCCAAGGCGCGGGCGAGCGATGGCGCGACGCTATTTGCGCGGCACGCCCTTCGGCCGCATCAGCCTTTTCTGCGCGGCGATGCGGAAGGGCGCGTTCGCGGCGCCGTAGCCGTCATAGCCCCCGACGCGCTGGACGACCTCGAAGAACAGGCCCTCGGCGAAGGGCCGGCTGTAGAACTGGAAGAAGGCTCCGTCGGCGTCTTCATCGTAAAGAATGTTGAAGGCCATCAGCTCTTCCACGCGCGACGGCTCCAACCCGAAGCGCGCGCGCAGGTCGTGATAGTAGTTCACCGTCATCGGCAAGGGCTCGAAGCCCAGATCGGCCATGGCGCGCGCGGTGGCGAAGATGTCGTCCGTGGCGAAGGCCACATGCTGGACCGCACCGCCGAAGCTCTCGGCCAGGAAGCTGCCGGCCAGGGTGCGGTGCGTCTCGGCGCCGTTCAGGGTGATGCGCGTCCGACCGTCGCGCGACTTGATCGCCTGACTGCGCACAAGGCCATCGGGATCGACCACGTCGACCATGGGCGTGCGCTCCATGTCGAAGATCGAGGTGTAGAACAACGACCAGCTGAGCATCTCGTCGTAGTTCATCGTCTCGGCGACGTGGTCGATCCGGGTCAGGCCGGCGCCGCCCGGCTTCGCTTCGCCCGAGCCGCGGAACTCGACCGACCAGACGTCGGACAGGCCGCTGACCTGGTCGATGAAGTGCATCACGCTGCCGCCGACGCTGCGAATGGCCGGGATCTTCATTTCGCCCGGCCCCACCGGCTGCTCGAAGGGTTCGGCGGCCAGCGCAAGCGCCCGCGCCACGGTGTCGGCGGCGCTGGAGACCGACAGGCCGACGTCGCAAACGGTCGTGCCGTGCACGAGATAGGCCGAATTGGCGAACCCCTCGGTCTCGGCGTTCACCACGACCCGCGCTTCGCCCTGCCGCCACAGCGCCACACGCTTCGAGACATGGTCGCCGACGTGACGAAACCCCATGCAATGCAGCAGCTTCGCCAGCGCCTCGGCCTCTTCGCCGCGGGTTGCGAACTCGATGAAGGCCACGCCCTGCGCGGCGACGCGCGCGGGCATGTCGGGAACCTTGATGCGAATGTCCGGCTCGGCGCGGCGAACGTCGTCCATCAGCGCCGCCAGGGAACGATAGCCGTCGCGCGCCAACCCTTCCGGGCGGCCGCCGCGGAACTGGTCGTTGAAGATCTCGAGGCTGACCGGCCCGTCATAGCCCGTCGCCGCCACCGCCTGCATGAACGCCTGCACGGGCAGATCTCCCTCGCCCGGCATGCAGCGGAAATGACGCGACCAGTAGAGCAGGTCCATCTCGATCTGCGGCGCATCGGCCAGCTGCACGAAGAAGATCCTGTCGCCGGGGATGCGGCGGATCGTGTTCGGGTCGATCTTGCGGGCCAGCGTGTGGAAACTGTCGAGGATGAGCCCGACATTGGGGTGATCGGCCCGGCGCACGATCTCCCACGCGTCGCGATGGTCGTTGACATGCCGCCCCCAGGCCAGCGCCTCGTAGCCGACGCGCAGGCCCCGTTCGGCGGCGATGTCGCCCAGCTCGGCCAGGTCCTGCGCCGCGCGGTCGATCCCGCCCAGGGACTCGGGATGAACGGAGGAACAGACAAGAAGCAGCTCCGCGCCCAGTTCGACCATCGTGTCGAACTTGCATCTTGCCCGGTCGAAGGCGCGTCTGCGCGCCTCGCCGGTCAGCCCCTCGAAGTCGCGAAAGGGCTGGAACAGCGTGATCTCCAGCCCGTGGTCGCGGATCATCCGGCCGATTTCGCGCGGGCTGCCTTCGTCGGCTATGAAGTCCTGTTCGAAGATCTCGATCCCGTCGAAGCCGATCTTCGAGATGGCCGCAAGCTTTTCCCTCAGACTGCCCGAGATCGACACCGTCGCGATCGAGGTCTTCATGCCGCCTCTCCGCGTTCCAGCAAGGCGACGCGAAGCCGGGCCTCGTCCAGCGGCAGCCCTGCGAAATGCGCCCAGGCATGCACGCCCTGCCAGAAGAACAGCTCGTAGCCCGAAATCGTCTCGAGGCCCTGCGCATCCGCGTCGCGCAGGAAGAGGGTGTCGACCGGCGTGTAGACGGCGTCGAAAGCCCAGGCCGCGCCTCTCATGCCCTGCGCGTCAAGGGGCGTGCCGTCATGGCCGACCATCCCGACGGGGGTTCCGTTCAGGATGCCGCTCGCGCCCCGGGCGGCGTCCGCCGCCTCGGCGAAGACCGCGACCTTCGAGGCCGCCGACACGGCGCGCAGATCGCGCGCCAGCGCCTCGGCCTTTTCCGCGCGGCTGTCGACCAGGCGGATCTCGTCGGCGCCCAGGGCGACAAGGCCGAACGCCAGGGCGCGGCCGACGCCTCCGGCGCCGATCAGGCAGCAGACGCCGGGCGACGCCTCGCCGCGCGCCGCGCGATAGGCGGCGATGAAGCCCGTGTAGTCGGTGTTGCATCCGCGCGGCCCATCGGGCTCGAACAGCACCGTGTTGACCGCCCCGATGGCGCGGACCAGCGGATCCTCGACGATCACCTTCGCCGCGGCCCGTTCCTTGTAGGGATAGGTGACGTTGACGCCGCGATAGCCCCCGCCCGCGCACCGCGCGAAAACGGCATCGAAGTCCTCGCCAAGGTCGCGGGGGATCAGGCGGTCGTATTGCACGCGCAGGCCGTGTTGCTCTCCAGCCAGGCGATGCAGCAGCGGCGAGCGGGACCGGGCGATGTTGTCGCCGATCAAACCCAGCTTGAGGTCGGGTTCGCAGCTCATGGGTTCCTCTGTGCGTTGGGGAAAAGGCGCGCCTTGGCCCGCGTCCAGAGCGGGGTCTGGGAGACGAAGATCAGGATCACCGACGCGAACAGCGCCAGCGAAAGCGGGCTGGAAAGGATCCCCGCGAAGAACAGGCCAAGATCCCCGCGTTCCGAGATGATCGCCCGGCGCCAGTTGTCGTCGAGCAGCCGCGACAGGATCACTCCCAGGATCACCGGCCCGAGCGGATAGCCATAGTGGCGCATGAAGTAGCCCAGCACGCCGAAGCCCAGCATCCAGTAGACGTCGGCGATCGAGTTGTTCACCGCATGGGCGCCGACGATCGACAGAAGCAGGATGAGCGGGATCAGCACGCTCCGCGGCATCTCGACGATCCTGGCGAAAAGCCGGATGCCCGTCAGCCCGAAGATCAGCATGAAGACGTTCGCCGCCACGAGGCAACCGACGATGAACCAGAACATGTCGGGCTTGTCGATCATCAGCATCGGGCCGGGATTGAGCCCATGGATGAAGAGCGCGCCGATCATGATGGCCGTCACCGCATCGCCGGGTATCCCCAGCGTCATCATGGGGATGAAGGCCCCGCCCACGGCGGCGTTGTTGGCGGTCTCGGGGGCCACCAGCCCCTCCATCGCGCCCTCGCCGAACGGGGGCTCGGGATTCCTGGTCACGCGCTTGGCGTGGTCGTAGGCCATGAGCGCGGCGATGTCCCCGCCGGTTCCGGGCAACGCCCCGACGATCACGCCGATGGTCGAGGTCTGCAGGCTGAGCGGCAGATGCTTGCGCACCGTGGCCAGCGAGGGAACGACGCGGTCGATCTTCTGCCGCATCGCGCGCTTGTCGACATGATGCATCTGGATCAACGCTTCGGAGACGCCGAACATGCCGATCATCACCGCGATGAACGAGATGCCGCCCTCGAGGATCTGGAAATCGAAGGTGAAGCGCTCGGCGAAGGTCAGCGGGTCGCGCCCCACCAGTCCGATCGCGATTCCCAGCGCCCCGGCGAAGATGCCCTTGGTCAGCGATCCCTGGCTGAGCGAGCCCACCAGCAGGATGCCCAGGATGGCCAGCAGCATGTAGTCGCGCGGCTGGAAGCTGAGGGCGAAGTCGCTGACCAGGGGCGCGGCCAGCGCCAGCACCGCGATGCCCACGAAGCCCCCGATGAAGCTCATGACGGTGGTCACGCCGATGGCGACTCCGGCCTCGCCGCGCTTGGCCATCGGGTAGCCGTCAAGCGCGGTGGCGATGGCCGAGGGCGCGCCGGGAATGTTCAGCAGGATCGCCGTGCGCGAACCGCCATAGACCCCGCCCATGTAGATGCCGATCATCAGCGCGATGGCCGGAAGGACATCCCACGAGAAGGTGAAGGAAATCAGGATCGACACCGCCATGGTGACCGAAAGACCGGGAATCGCGCCGATATAGATGCCGGCGAAGGTGCCAAGCCCCACCAGCAGCAACAGCTGCGGCTGGGCGAACAGGACGATCAGACCCGACAGCGCCTCCATCACCCGACCGCCCCCTTCGCCAGCGCCCGGAAAAACTGGATGATCTCGGCTTCGGGCACGATGCCCGCGGGCATCAGCACGGTGAAGACGATGCGGAAGACAAGCCAGATCGCCAGAAGGGCGCCCAGAGAGACGGCCAGCGTCCATCCCCAGCTGCGGCGCTCGAGATGGCGGATCGCAACGGCCAGAAAGATCGCGGAGGTGGGCAGAAATCCCACGGGCCTCAGAAGCAGGGCGTATCCCGCCAGCAGGCCGACGAAGAGCAGCGCGCGGGCGGGCAGGATGTCGCGCGCGAAAGTCTCGCTCGCATCGCGCGGCAGCCGCGCGGTTCGCGCCAGGATGATCGCCGCCGCGACCGCCATCGTCGCGGTGGTCGCCACCGGCAGCGCGCGCGGCGAGGACATCCCGTTCGGGCCGAAGGGGTTCTCGATGCCCCAGGCGCTGACCAGCAGGAACAGGCTCGTCAGAAGCAGGAAGGCCGCGAAGCCCAGCTCGCCGGGTCGGCGCCGGTCAGGCTCGCCCCCCGGCGTGGCATGCGACGTTCCGTCATGATGTTCGGGATCGATGCGCTCCATATCGTCCTCCCTGGAGCATCGCGGGGCCGGTTTCGGGCCGGCCCCGCTCGGTTCGCTCAGTTGCCGGGACGGGCGATGCCGAATGCTTCCGGCGACGCCTTGGTCAGACCGGCGTCATGCAGAAGCCAGGCCGTGCCCTGCTGCCACTTCGCGAGGAAATCCTCGGCCTCCTTGCCGGAAATGCCCATCAGCGTGAAGCCGCGGTCGTTCATCAGCTTGACGAAATCGGGATGCTGGGCGCCCTTGGCGTAGGCTTCGGTCAGCTTGCGCACCGCCTCGTCCGGCGTGCCCTTGCGCACGAAGACGCCAAAGAACGGACCCCACGGAAGGTAAGTCTCATAGCCCGCGTTGAACTGCGTGACATAGGGCGCGTCGGGCAGCTTGGCGTTGGGCTGCGAGTCCATGATCGCCAGCACCTTCATCTTGCCCGCCCGGATCGGCTCGATCGCGGCGCCCAGAACGGCCGGCATGACGTCGATGGCGCCGCCCTGAAGGGCGGTCAGCGCCGGGCCGTCGCCGTCATAGGGAACGCGCGTGACGTCGAGCTCGCCCTCGACGGCGCCGATCATGGCGTTGATCACCGAAGGCAGGCCGCCCGGGCCGGTCGAGCCGAACTTCACCTCGCCCGGATGCGCCTTCACATACGAGATCATCTCGGCGTAGTCGTCGAAGGGCGTGTCCGGTCGCGCGACCAGAACCGCAGTCCCGCGCGCCAGGATCGAGATCGGAATGAACTCGCCATAGTCCTTGTCGCCCAGCCCCATCACCTTGTAGAGCATCGGGTTCTCGGCGCCCATCAGCAGCGTGTAGCCGTCGGCGGGTTGACCGGCCACATAATTGAGCGCGATCGCGCCCACCGCCCCCGTCATGTTCTGCAACACGATGACGCCGCCCAGAACCTTCTCGGCGTGCGGGGTGACCGAGCGCATCACCGTATCGGTCGAGCCGCCGGCTCCCCACTGGATGATGCCCTGGATTTCCTTCTCGGGGTATTCGGCGACGGCCGCCGTGGCCGTCAGCGCCAGCGCAAGCGCGCCTGCAAGCATCCGCTTCATGGTTTTCCTCCCTGCTGTCGCGGGTTCGCCGCCGACCGAAGCCGGCGAGCCGCCATAGCGTTATCGGCCCAATCCGCGCTTAACGTAAAATTCTTTTTCGTCTCTCATCATAACCTGATGTTATTTCTTCGACCGATACCATGGGCCGTCCTCGACCGCCTTGCCCAGCTCGCGCCGGAACTGCGCGATGGTGTGCTCGGCGAACCTCGAAAGCGTTCGCCCCCTTTTTCGCGACACGAAGCTCCTGACCCGAACATCCTCGACCAACGGCCTGCGCTCGAGGCCCGGCATGTAGACCTCGGCCACGGAAAACTCGTCGATGACGGCCACGCCCAGGCCGTGGCGCACCATGCTGACCAGCGTCTGTGCAAAACGGCCGCGCATCGCGTAGCGCGGCTTCACCCCCGCGACCTCGAAAGGCCGCGCCAGCATCCGCCCGTAAGGATCGGAAGGATCGACGCCGATCAGGGGCTCCGCCGCCAGATCCGCAGCCGAGACGGCATCCTTGCGCGCAAGACGGTGCCCTTCCGGCAGGATGGCGACGAGGCGGCCTTGAGCGATTTCCTCGTTCTCGATGGCCGCGTTCTCCACGGCCGAACTCATGATCACGAACTCGCCGCGCTCGAGCAACAGATAGTCGACCGTTTCCTCGATCTTGATCACGTTCATGTCGACGAACAGATCGTCATACCGGCTGCGAACCTGGCGCATCACCCGCGCGGCGATGAACTGGGCGATCGAGGGCGCCGTCGCGAATGCAAGGCGAACATCTTCGCCCCGTTGCAGGGAGCTGACGGCAAGCTGCAGGTTCTCGACGCCCTTGCAGACCTCGCGCAGCTGATCGAACACGCGCCCCGCCTCGACCGAGGGCGTGAACAGCCCGGCCTTGCGTTCGAACAGGCGAATGCCGAGGGATTCCTCGGTGTGCTTGACAAGCCGACTGATCCCCGGCGCCGAGACGTTGAGCATCTTCGCCGCGCCGCTGATCGTGCCCGTCATCATCACGGCGCGGATCACCTCGATCTGCCGCAAGGTCATCTCAGGCATGCCCCTCCCCCCCTTAACTTCACGTTACGCTTGCGCTAAAATAGGTGCCTGACGTTAATACCCATCCGCACAAGAGTCCCGGCGGCCAAACGAAGCGCCTCGTCGCGCCCTTGGGGACGAGACAGGGCGCCGACCGTCGCTCTGAACCGCGCCGGGTTTGCCGGAGGCTCCAACTCTTGAGCAGGATGGAGTATCATGAGCAAGACGACGAACAGATTTTCCCCGGAAGTGCGCGAGCGCGCCGTGCGGCTGGTTCTCGACAACGAGGCGCAGCATCCGTCGGTACTGTACCGTGATGTCTGGAAATTCGCTTTGGGCTGGGGCCTTGAGCCCCTGCTGGGGCATGCCCCAACAGGGGCTGCCCATCCTGGTATTCCATGGAGTTGCCGAACGACCATGGAGAAGCGCGAATGGACAGACGGAAGGATACGGCGGTTGAGGCGGTCTTGGAACAGCTGATCGAGCACGGCCCTGGCGAGATCGCCTCGGTGTTCGCCCGGGCCTTTGAGCTGGCGATGCAGATCGAGCGCGAACGATTTCTCGGTGCGGCGCACTACGAGCGTACGCCCGA